>JANQJM010000163.1 GCA_028281635.1 Pseudomonadales bacterium
CCGCCATCGTCGGAACGAAACACACCGCCATTTTCATTCTCAATGATGGCCCAGACCCGTTCCGAATTAACCGGGGAAACAGTTACTCCAATAATGCCCAGTGTGCCCTCTGGCATTCCTTCTTTTTCTGACAGATTTTCCCAGGTATCACCACCATCGGTGCTCTTCCACAGTGCCGAGCCTTCGCCTCCACTGGACAGGGAATAAGGCGTGCGTTTGATACGCCAGGAACTGGCATAAAGAATTCTGGGATTGTTGGGATCCATAATCAGATCCACAGCTCCTACCTCATCATTGACGTAGAGAATTCTGTCCCAGGTTTCACCACCATCTTCGCTGCGAAACACGCCGCGCTCTTCATTGGGCCCATATAAATGCCCCATGACCGCGGCATATACCAAATCAGGATCCCGTGGGTGAATGCGTATGCGAGGTATATGATGACTGTCAGTGAGTCCGATCGAAGCCCATGTCTTACCTTTATCGGTACTCTTCCACATGCCGCTGCCATGGGAGACATTGCCGCGCACGGTCACCTCACCGCCACCCACATAGATCACATTCGGATCCCATTCGCTGACAGCGATGGCACCGATTGAGCCACCGAAGAAACCATCAGAAATGTTTCTCCAGTTCGCACCGCCATCAGTGGTTTCCCACACACCGCCGCCGGTGGCTCCCATGTAATAGAGATTGTTTTCCCCGGGTACGCCGGTGACTGCAGCGGATCGTCCACCGCGGAAAGGGCCTATGGAACGGTATTCCAGCCCCTCGAATCGGCTTTCCTGAGCCGAAGCGAAACGATCCATCGGCAACACGAAAAGACTTAGGACAACAAGCAATAAACTCACTCTCATGAATGGCGTTTTTTGATGAGAGATTCTGAGCGAGGGATACATGGGGACTCCTGTTTTTGTTCTGATTTCTTAGCGCAATCATTGTGCGCGAAGGCCGCGTGGGTTGCAATCTGGTAGCATAGCGCCCGCAGTGTATTAAGGCAGGTCTGTGCTAGTAAACCCTCTAAATCTTCTGTTCATTGTTGGCTTGTTCTGGCTAGCTCTTGCCGGCACCACCATGGCGCAGCAGGAATCGGAAACAACGTTTGAGTTGATCAGTGTCTCTGTGTCACGACACCGCCTGGGCGAATCTCTCATCAGTGAATACATAACCACAGACGAAGTGGCCACACCCGCCTCTTCCGTCGCCGATATGCTGGCACTGGAACCAAGCGTTTCCTTAAACGGGCAACCAGGCCTGTTTCAAACGCTAAATGTGAGAGGCATGGCGCGGCAGCGAGTGCAGAGCTTTCTCAACGGCATGCGACTCACTTCCGAACGGCGGGCAGGCGTGTCTTCCTCGTTTATGGATCCCTTACTACTCGGTGGCGTGGAAGTCATTCAAGGTCCAGCCAGCACCTACTACGGCAGCGGCGCAATCGGTGGCGCTTTGCAACTGCTGACACGAGAAGCTTCCAGCCCGTGGTTTAGCTCAGGCTTCGGAAGTGATGGCGATGAACGCAATCTTGCCACAGGCACTGGCACGGAGAACTTTTCAACCGGACTGGCTTTTCGCCAACGTGACGATGGTGAGACAGTTCGCGGTGACCGAAAGCAGGATGGCTTTACTCAAGTGTCGGGCTACTACCAACGACAATTCCAGCTTGGCGACTACAGTCTTGACTGGCAACTCATTGGCAGCAGAGGCGAAGACATTGGAAAGGATAACCGTCAGTTTCCTTTGGAGCGCATTGTTGTCTATCCAGAAGAAAACCATTTGCTCAGCCAGATAGAGTTGAACGGAACTGGTGATTGGACCGCTCGATTCTCGCTGCATCATCAAGATCTGATCACCGACGAAGAGCAGTCAACCGTACTAGAGAATGAAGTGGAGAACAGCTCATTGGATATCGGTTTCTCATTTGAAGATCGCTGGCGATCGGGAAACTTCAATGGACAGATCGGATTGGACTACTTTGGCCGACGACAGGTTAACGCCAGGCAAACGGATGTCGATGCACGAAGCGCAATAACGACAGTCACAAAACCACTGGACGGCAGCCAGGAAAATGAATCAGCACTGTTTGCTACAGTGAATCGTGATTTCAATATGTTCTCCGCGCATGCTGGTGTGAGGTTTACCTACTTTACTCAAAACGACAAGCAAGCTGATAAGCTGTCCGATGAGAACGACTCTTACTTCATCACCTTGCGTAAACCCTTCGGGGATTGGCAAGTGGACTTAAGTTATGGCACTAGCACCCGCTTCGCCAGCCTTACGGAGAGATTCTTTACTGGCCTCACCGGTCGGGGCCAAACCGTCGGCAATCCCAATCTGAGTCCCGAAGATTCGAGCCAACTGGATTTAGGTTTAAGCTATCAAGGGAAATCAGTGCTTCTGAAGCTGCATCGATTTGAGATGCAAATAGACAATTTCATTGAACGCATCGAGTTAAGCGACAACACGCTTGGTTTTCGCAACCTGAGCAAAGGAGAGCTTGATGGCTGGCAATATCAAGTGGCGCTGTTTCCAGATGACCAATGGCAGCTAGAATTTTCCGGGCAAGGTATTTCGGGAATTAGTGATAACGGCATGCCGCTGGCAGACATACCCGCAAAGCGCCACCAACTGGATATTGCGTTTGATGCGGACCGTTGGTCAACGCGGCTAAGTTTGCGACGCCAACTGGACAAGCGCACATTTGGGGCTACAGAAATGCCGCTGGAAGCCGCCAACATCGGAGCACTCAACTTTAACTACACGCTAAACGATCGTTGGCGACTTCAGGCTGTTATCGAAAATCTGTTCAACGAAACCTATTTCAATTCAGCGGATGCCCTCACTACACTGGCCATCGGTCGTGAATTCATGATCGGTATCCACTATCAATAGGCCAATGCACCCAGATTAATCGTCGGCCGCAACATCCTCGTTGAGTACATCCTGAAACAGCTGGCTGAGTTCGACAAAGCGGTTCTCCGCTTCCTGTCCCGGCGCCTGATCCGCTGCATTGATCATGTTATAGAGATAACTGATCTGATCTGTGAGCATGGGGGTCATATAGATGCCTTCGGCGGTCTGCACTCTTGCCAGGATTGCATTCACGCGGTCCAGACGCTCTAGCTCCTGAGCACTCAGCTCGCCCGCAGCTTCCTGTTTTTCCAACTCTTCTTTTTCTGTGTCCAGACGGTCTTCAAGTTGTCTCGAGCGAGACAGCAAATCGACAATCTGCAGCTCCAGATCGACCTGTGAGGAAATGTCCGCCAAGCTGGCGCCGCCTTCCAAG
>JANQJM010000224.1 GCA_028281635.1 Pseudomonadales bacterium
AAGTGGTGCCCACACATCGAGGCAAAACAGGGTTGCTGCACTATTCAGTAAGGAGTTGAACGAACTGAACACGGCGCCCAACAAAACTGCCAGAAAAAACCCTGCGGCATAGACCGGCAACACATCGCGAATCAGTGTGGGGTAAGCCAGATCAATGGATTCCAAGCCTTCACCATACATATGAAAAGCAATCACACCGGGCAGCATCATGAAGAACGGTACCAGCACTTTAAAGAAGCCGGAGAACAAAACACCCTTCTGACCTTCGGCCAGGTTTTTAGCGCCAAGAGTCCGTTGAATCACGTATTGATTTGTGCACCAATAGAAGAGATTGGCAAACACCATACCAGTAAACAGGGTGGCAAAAGGTGTGGGATCTTCCGGGCCACCGATTGCGTTTAGCTTCTCGGTGTTGTTGCTAGTAATGATCTGCCAGCCCGTGGCGATACTGCCGTCGCCCAGTGCAGAAAGCCCAAGCAGGGGCACCATAACACCCACGATGAGTAGACCAATGCCATTGATGGTATCGGAGATAGCGACTGCTCTAAGACCACCGAAAATTGCGTACAGCGCTCCGATGCAGCCAACGGAAATAATGGTAATCAACAAACCAAGGCTGTAACTCACATTAAGCAGAGATGGCACATCGAAGAGTTGCAGCACAGCGATAGAACCGGAGTACAGCACGCCAGGAATCGTAACCAGGCCATAACCCACCATGAACAGGATCACCGTCATCCGGCGCACGCTGTCATCGAAGCGGTCACAGAGAAACTGTGGCAGTGTAGTGAAAGCGCCAGCCAGATACCTGGGCAAAAAGATAAAGGCCATACACACGGTAGCAAAGGCCGCAGTCACTTCCCAGGCCATACTGCTGAGATTGAAGCCGTAAGCGCTGCCATTTAGACCAATCATCTGCTCCGCGGAGAGATTGGTTAACAACAGGGAGCCAGCAATAAACACCGCGCTCAAGCCTCGCCCCGCTAGAAAGTAACCTTCCTGTGTGTCCACCTCGCCCCGGGTTTTACGCCAGGAAATGAAGGCGACCAGCGCCATAAAGAAGGCACAGCTGGCTAGAGTTAAACCGATATCGTTGGAGTTCAAGGTAGCGACTTACTGTTTTTTGACAGGAATTATGTCACATGCAGGGGCTAGGAGATGACTTTCTCATCTCTTAGTTGTTGGATTTCTTCTGCTGCCATATTTAGCAGACTGCTAAGTACCTCGTCGTTATGCTGCCCCAACTCTGCAGCCCAGGCTGCGGGTTTATTGCACATGGACTGAAAACGAACCGGCAGGGTTTGAATCAGAAACTCACCAAATTGTTCGACGCTAACCTCGGAGAAAGATTCTCGCTCCAAAGACTGCGGGTGAGAAAACAAATCATTGAGTTCAGCATAGTCGCTGCATGGAATGCCCGCAGCGTTGAATGCTTCTACGCACTCTGAACTTGTTAACTCCCGTGACCACTTCTCAACTTCAGCCGCCAGCTCGCGATAGTGCCTGGTACGTGGACCGAAAACGAATCGAGGATCTTCCAACAACTCGGGCCTTTGTAATAACTCACACAAACTCTGGAAGTTCTTATTGGAAATCGGCGTCACCATGACAAAGCCATCCTGGGTTTTTACCGGATAAAAACGCCCAATCGGCAATGATTCCTTCATCTGTGCCGCCTGCAGTTGAGCCGGGATCAAGGTCATCATCGCATCCATCATGCTGATATCGAGATGTTCTCCACCGCCAAATCTTTCCCTGCCCAGCAACGCAGTTTGAATCGCACCGAAAGCGTAAGCACCGGTGAGTATGTCAGCCACCATGATGTCCCAATTAGGTGGCCGTTTCTCTGCATCGTCCTGTCCAGCTGCGAATACTGAATCGAAGCCGCTGGCCGCATGCACTATAGGTGCAAATGCGGCTCGATCCACCCATGGACCGCTTTGACCGAAACCAGAGATCGAGCAATAAATGAGTTCGGGTTGTTCTTCCTTGAGACTTTCGTAGTCCAAGCCAAATCGAGTCATGATACCGGGGCGAAAATTTTGCAGCACGATATCAGCACGGCGAATCAAATCCCTGGCGAGCCGCTGACCCTTAGCCGTCTTTAGGTCCATTGCAAGACTGCGCTTGCCCGCGTTGAAGTGAACAAATGCTGGAGTCATACCATCGGCGCCGCGAGTCAAATCACCGATGTCCGGTGGTTCGATCTTAATTACGTCGGCCCCGCAGTCGAGCAGAAAACGGGCACAGATCGGTCCCGCATAGACGGCAGAAAAATCGATGACTGTATAACCGGTGAGGGGTTTTTCCTTTTTCATTGCAAACTCTTCTTAAAGAGACTGTGTTTTACCACAGAATGCCTGCAGGGGCCTCTTTCGATGTATTGCACTATGAAGCTACACTGGGTCTACCAACAACAGCGCAGGGAATATCATGTTTTACGAACCGAAGAACGGCGATCACGGACTGGCAAAAAATCCATTCAATAGTTTGGTTATCCCCAGACCTATTGGTTGGATTTCCACAGTGGACAAGGATGGGGTATTCAACCTGGCACCTTATAGTTTTTTCAATGCTGTGTGTTATCGGCCACCAACTGTTATGTTCTCCGCAGGAACAAGCAGCAATGATGACAGCTTGAAAGACTCAGCTCGCAACGCGGAGACAAGCGGTGAGTTTGTCTGCAATCTGGCGACCTGGGACACACGGGAACAGATGAATAAGTCCTCAGCTACTTTACCTCCTGCTGGCGACGAAATCGCGCTTACTGGACTCACTCCTATTGCTGGAAAACTGGTTTCCGCGCCGCGAATTGCCGAAGCACCGGTGCACCTTGAGTGCCGTTATCTCAAGACTACGGAAATCCCCGGCTGGGATTCTGGTGATAGTTATAAAGTGGTCTTTGGAGAAGTCATCGGTATACATATCTCCGATGAATTCATTACCGATAAAGGTTTGGTAGATGTAGCGAAAATGATGCCAATCGGCAGATTAGGTTATAACGACTACACCAGGGTCAACGGGGATTCACTGTTTACCTTAAACCGACCGGACTGATAGCCAATAAAGGAAGATTGAGGGCTGATTTTCCACCTCATCAATGAATCATTTGGGCTGGTATAAGAAGAAGCTTTGAGTTCGATGTCTTTTTTTCGTTCCTGGTTTTTTCCAATTAGTCTCTCTCTATGCGCCTGCTTCTACTCGCTGGTAGCACTGTGTCTGAAAGCGACTCGTTGACGATCGCCTGAATTTGATCGGCGAGCTCTCTGTAAAAGTTCCTGACCGGCGACGTGTTTCGCCAAACCAGAGCATGGTTTCTCACCACGTTAATGCCCTCCACGTCGGTTACCCGCAGCTCCTGCGTGCTACGAATTTCAGATTTGGCATAGAGCGCAGGCAGGAACGCTATTCCCATGCCCATGACCACCATCTGTCTTAAGGTATCCAGACTGGTACCTTCATAGTCCCGACGTACCACTGCACCTACTCGTTCACATAGATCGGTAATCTGTTTATGGAACAGGTGATGCTCACTAATGGTCAGTACCGGTTCACCCAGCAGGTCCATGCGATTAATTCGCTTCTTCGTGCCCAGACGATGGTCGCGAGCAATGGCAAGTTTGAGGGGCTCCCTGAACAGAGGTGCTACAACCAGTTCATTGGACATGATAGGCAAGGTTGACAGGATCAGGTCGTGCTGGCCATTGATGAGCCCGGTTTCCAGATCGCTGGGGGCATCTTCCCGCACATAGAGTTTAAGTTCGTGATAGCGATCGTGAATAGGGCTGAGGATATGAGGTAAAAGATAAGGACCTAATGTTGGGGTGACACCCAGCCTGTAAGTACCCATTCCACCACCCGACAGCAGCGCTGCCTGGGTAGTGAAACCCTGCGCTTCTTCCAGAATCCGGCGGGCACTGAGCAGCAGTTCCCGCCCTTGAGGGGTCGTGGTAATCCCTTTTCGACTCCTCTCAAATAATTGAATTTTAAGAGTTTTCTCCATGGCAGCCACCTGATTGCTAAGGGTTGGCTGGGTGATGTTCAAGCGAAATGCGGCCTGTCGAAAGCTGCCATATTCAGCCACAGCGGCGAAGTATTGAATCTGTTTGAGGGAGAGGCTTTCCAGGGTGTCCACAGAATGGTCCTAATCTGGCAAAAAAGTGTGATAGGCAAAATCTATAACGAATTAGGTATTCGCGCAATATTCTTATCATAAAAACATCTCTAGACTGGCACCCTCAAAATAAAGTCCCAGACGATTTCTGTCGTCTGTAACTTTGGACATTCCATTGAGGTGCTTGCAAATGGAAAAGCTGATTACGGGCATCGCCCGTTTTCGCAGGTCTTCCTTTGAAGAAAGGAAGGCACTCTTCTCGGAGCTGGCTGACGGCCAGAGTCCCGAGGTTCTATTTATTACCTCCTCGGATTCACGCATAGACCCAAACCTGCTCACCAATTCTGAGCCAGGTGATCTATTCATCATCCGTAATGTGGGCAATATCGTACCTCCTCATGTGCTAACGGCGGGAGGTGTGACCGCTTCAATCGAATTCGCTGTTGCAGCTTTAGGTGTCAAACACATCATTGTCTGTGGTCATAGTGACTGCGGCGCGATGAAAGGTGCATTGAACCCGGGAGCGTTATCTGATCTCCCCCATGTTCAAGACTGGCTGGAACACACTCGCGGTGCGGTGGAAGCAGTCCGTGCGCGGACTGGTGACATAACTTCATCTGCCCTGGCGCTGGTTATTGAAGAAAACGTCATTCAGCAGCTGCAACATTTGCGTACACATCCTGCGGTTTTAGCCAAGTTGGCTACCGGTGATATCGAACTTCACGGATGGGTATACAACATCGAGCACGGCACGATTTCTGCATTTGATGATGAGACTAAAGAGTTTGTTCCCATCGAGGAACGCTACGCAGAATTTCTTAACGTTGATCAATTGAGGTCTGCGTAAGCAGCACTCTCAAACGAGGAAAAATAATGTTTGGTTTTACGAAGGACAATCTAAAGGGCGATATTTACGGCGGCATCACTGCCGGCGTAGTGGCGCTTCCTCTGGCGCTAGCTTTTGGTGAGGCGTCGGGCGCAGGGCCTATTGCAGGTCTGTACGGCGCCATTATTGTCGGTTTCTTCGCTGCGCTGTTTGGTGGCACAGGCTCACAGGTTACGGGCCCAACCGGACCCATGGTGGTTGTCTTTGCCGGCGTGTTCGCAGCACTGGACGGCGACCCCTCCCTGGTATTCACCACCGTGGTTCTGGCAGGTGCTATTCAGATCGCATTTGGTGTAGCGAAGCTCGGGCAGTATATCCGCCTGGTTCCCTACCCTGTGATCTCAGGTTTTATGAGCGGTATTGGCTGCATCATCATCGCCTTACAGACCAGCCGCCTGTTTGGTCATGAGCCAGAAGGCAGCGGCACTATCCCGGCGCTGATTGAAATACCAGGTGCAGTGATGGATCCAAACTGGGTGGCTTTTGGCATCGGTGCCATGACGCTACTCATCGTCTTTAAGTGGCCAGCCAATTGGGGCAAGATCGTGCCGCCGCCGCTGGCTGGTTTGATCATCGGCACGGTGACCAGCGTATTTGTAGTCGGGGCACCTATCCTTGGTGACATTCCAACAGGCTTGCCCAGTTTCATCATGCCATCTCTTACTCAGGATACTCTCCTGATTATTTTCGAAGCAGCATTTATTCTTGCACTGTTGGGTTCGATCGACAGCTTGTTGACTTCGCTGGTTGCCGACAATATGACCCGTACCCGACACAACTCCAATCAAGAGCTGATTGGTCAGGGCGTTGGTAACGTCATAGCAGGTCTGTTTGGTGGTATTGCCAGCGCGGGTGCCACCATGCGCACGGTGATTAATATTCGCACCGGTGGTAAAACCAAGATCTCTGGCATGCTGCACAGCGTCTTGTTACTGGCTATCGTAGTTGCTTTGGCTCCTCTGGCATCCAACATTCCGCACACTGTACTGGCTGCGATTCTGATCAAGACCGGTTGGGACATCATCGATCGAGCTTATATCCTCAAGGCGCACCGCGGTCCTCGTTGGGACCTCGGTCTGATGCTGTTGGTGCTGACTCTGACGGTATTCGTCGATCTGATTACCGCAGTAATGGCCGGTGTGGTTATGGCTTCTCTGGCATTTGTGAAACAGATTGCTGACGAGCAGCTCAAGCAATTGCGTGACATCACCAGCGAAGGTCTGGCTCAACACTTTTCTGAAGAAGAAGCCGAGCTGATGACCCATTCACACGAGCGTATCAATATATTCGATTTCGGTGGTCCTCTTAGCTTCGGCGCTGCTGCCGATGTGGGTCACCAGGTGCGGGAAAAATCTGGCAAGCTAAGCCAGGTCACCATTCTCGATTTTTCGCAGGTGCCGTTCATTGATGTTTCCGCTGCACGTGCAGTTGAAACGATAGCCAACGACGGCAAGATTTCCAACAAGCTGGTGTACATCTCCGGTATGAATAAGGACTCACGCGGGGTGCTCGAAGGACTGATGGGCGATGTGGTGCCTAAAGAACACTACTTCGATGTACGTCGCGACGCCATCGCCGCGGCGGTGGAGTATGTGGAGTCCACTGAATTGGAAAAGCCTGAACAGGTTAGCGGCGAACCTGCCCTGGCCTGATTTCGATTTACAAGTGAGTAGTCGTCAAGACTACTCACACAAAGCACAAGCCATGCTGGTTAATCCTCTTTAGAAATCAACCAGCCTGCACTGCAAGCAAGACCAACCATAGAGCTTAAGCAGACGACTGGAAAGTTATCTGCTTTTTTTTGCCTGCTAATCGGAAAGAAAAATACAGACAAAGAAAAGCCGGACTCTGAACTGCAAGAGCCCGGCTAGTAAGAAGAAGATTAGTTAATGCAGTGATTTCGACTACAGTTCGAAATCCATACCGTATCCGATAACAAACTTAATCTCGTCATTGTCGCGAGTTCCAATGCTGGCATAGTCCTCGATACCGTCACCGTTATCATCGTCACCCAGGGTAGTTGCGGTAACCATGCCAAAGAACCCATCCTTGGAAACGCTGATATTGAAATCCCAGTAGTCATCAGTGGCACCGTTAAAAGCATACATGAAGTCGCCTTCGTGAAAACCAGCATGGAGACCGATTTCAACGCCACTATCCAGGGGAATGGTGTAGTCCAGTGAGGTGTAGGAAGCTTGTGCGAAACCGAAATCTTCACCTGGACCTTCATCAGGTTCAGCATAGGCTAGCAGTGACAATTGTGCACTGAAGTTGCCGTAGCCGATTGAGGCATAGACCTCACCAAAGTCGAAGCCAGCGTTTTCATCGTAGTTGTAGTACAGGTAACCAACATCGTAGCTGATATCGCCAGCTTCACCTGCGTAACCAAAATAAATATCGTGTTCATAGGAGTAAACGTCATCGGAATCGTACGACACGTTGCTGGCCCAGGTTCCTACATAGAAACCGCTGTCCGATGCGTAGTCGATGCCACCCTGGATGGCGCCTTCATTGATTGACTGAGTCAGGCCACGCCAAATGTAATTGTTAGTCGCGGTGAAGTTCGCGGACCATTCCTGAGCCTGAACGGCGCTGGCGGACATCAGCAGTCCTGCAAAGATCAGCGAAGCAATTCGAGTTTTCATATCTTGTCTTGTCCCTTCATTGGTTCAAATGTTAAAGGCGGCGCATGCCACCTGGAACAGAGTTGAGCAAGAACTGAGCCAAGACGCTTAAGGCCAGTAAAGAAGGGGCTTGGGGCTATTTTTGAAGAATTGCGGGCGACTCGGTTACTCGACAATGCGCACCAATACGGTGCGACCGTATCGAGCTTCGCCCTCAAATAATGCGACAATTTAGTGCAGGGGATTACTGCGGTTTATGGGCTAGAAAAGGGTAGCCGAATACTTCGAATGCTCTGGCATTTTCCTCACCTGAGGCGCCGCCAAACGTATCCACCGCAGGACCGATTTTGACATCGACAAATCCAGCGTCGGTCAGCATTTTTTCCCAGCCTGCGCACGGCAGGCCACCAGCGATTCAAGCAGTCCAAAGATCGATGTTGTCGACCGCCGTCTGCGGAACCGGTTTGCTATTGGCAATATCCGCAAACTGCAGCACTCCCCCGGGCTTCAAGACACGCAGAATCTCGGCAAAGACTTTGCGCTTGTCGGGACAGAGATTGATCACACCGTTGCTGATGACCACATCTACCGAATCGTCTGCAATGGGCAGATCCTCGAGATAGCCTTCCTTAAACTCCAATTGCCACATGTTTAGCGCCGCTGCTGTGGAACGGGATTTTTCCAACATCTCTTCAGTCATGTCGATACCGATGACACGACCATCCCTGCCAACACGATTTGCGGCCACGAAACAATCGAAGCCAGCGCCACTGCCAAGATCCACAACGGTTTCACCTGCTTCCAGATCACGCAGTGCGAATGGGTTCGCCACGCCAGCAAAACTCTCAACTGCCGCATCGGGCAGCTCGGCATAGTCTTGTTTCGAGTAAGCACAGCGAGCTGCAGCGGCTCGGCCGGTATGAAAGTGATAGTCACCATCTGGACTCATGGCGACCTCTCGGTACTTATCCTTCACTTGCTTACGCAGTGCTTTCACGTCGAGTGATGATTGAGATGCCATTATTCTTATCTCACTTTATTGATGTTTGAATGGGTGTCCTTTAAGTGTTGAACCCTCAAACTACTGCGGCACTCGATGCAGGGCACACACTTTATTGCCCGCCGGATCACGCAGATAGGCTATGTAGAGTTGTACACCCGCGCCTTCTCGAATACCCGGAGGGTCTTCACACTCGGTGCCACCACTAGCTAATCCTGCTGCGTGCCAGGCATCAACAGCTTCCGGGCTGGAAGCAGCAAATCCCAAAGTACTACCATTGCCATGGCTTGCAGGCTCGCCATTGATTGGATCGGTAATACCAAACACACCTGATTGCGTGCGATAGAAATACCGACCTTTAGGATCCTGTACTGGTTCACCGTGGCCCAAAGCACCTAGTGTGGCATCGTAAAATTGTTTTGACGCCTCCAGATCGTTGGCTCCTAACATGACATGACTGAACATGGACTACTCCTTCTTCTTTATATAGTGCGTTAATGTTAACTGGGATCTAAGCGCAGGAATCGACGGGGTGGGAATCCCGTGCGAAATCGAAAACTGAATCCAAACGAATACTCTTCACTGACTCTGGCGAGCTCTTCTCCTTCCAGCGGCACAGCGACATGGGGTTCGAATGTTTCCTCCCCGGGCATCTTCACTTCTACATTGGGATTGTTTATTGCATGACGATACCAGCGTCGGGGCCAGTGATTGACTGCTATATAGTTATTGCCATCAATCTGTTCCAGGCGCAGAACACGTTCGTGGCGTTCGGCGTCGTTATTGAAGGTTGCTAACACCAAGGATGTGCTCCCCTGCGGTTGCAAATACCCAAGGCGCGCCTCGAAATAGGCCACATAGCCTGCATACACCAGAAACAGCCCAACTACTCCAATCAATCCCCATTTCACCACTTTGTTTGCAGCCATAGCGTGTCTCATATAGTCGATAGCTTGAATCTCAGGCGTTCGATTATACGACATGTAGTAGGAGTGGAAAGCGGCAGAAGAGTAGTAACACTGCCATGGTTTTCACTGCTAATAAGCTCGAGCGGCTAACAAGAAGTTAAACCCAACAGCACCGAGATCTGCCGACCGGAGTCCTCCTGCTCCAGGAATCTTCATCCAAACAAGTCTGTGGCTATGGCTATAATTATGGCTGGATTTAATCCAAATCAGGATTCTGGTTAAATGCAAGTAAGTAGATAACAAGCACCTGGAGAATACTCCATGAATAAAGCTCTTGGCTGCACTGTTTACTCTCGTCCTGGCCTGCCAACTATTGTGCGTATGCGCTGCTTGCCATTGCTTGCTTTTGTCATCAGCACCATGGCTGCCCAGGCCCAGACTGACTGGACCTATTGGGGCGGTACCAAAGCATTTAATCGCTACTCTTCTGCGGATCAGATTAACGCGGGCAATGTAGACGAACTGGAAGTCGTCTGGCGGCGACCCGCTGTTGATAGCTCCATTTTCGATACCTTTCCGAGACTAAGGATTTCCGGAAACCTGCGTGCGACACCTATTTACGTCAATGGAATTCTGTATGCCTCCAATGGTATTGGATTGGCTGAGGCTATCGATCCGGCAACCGGTCGAACTCTATGGACTCAACAACTGGATGCGGAAACATTTGATAATGCGCGAGGCACCAGTTCGCGCGGTGTTGAGTATTGGAACAATGGTTCACAGAGCCGCCTGTTCTCTGTGCGGCAGGGCAACTTATATGCCCTGGATCCAAAGACTGGTAACAAAGTTACCGAATTCGGGGAGGGTGGTGCCGTTAATCTCATTCCTGAAGGGGCCAACACCTTCAGTCTGGTCTCCAGCGGACCGTTAATCGTTAATGATGTCATCATCATCACTGGTACAGTAGATGGTGCAGGTGATAGTGGAACGCAGTGGCGTGGTGTCGCATCGGAAGACGTTCGCGGTTTTGATGCCAATAGCGGCGAGCACCTCTGGACCTTCCATGCCGTACCAAGAGAAGGTGAATTTGGAACCGATACCTGGGGCAATGATTCCTGGCGTGAGTCGGGGGATCTTGGTTCCTGGTGTTGCCTCTCAGCCGATGCAGAACTCGGTTATGTCTATGTCCCATTTACCGCACCAACGGCAGCCTATTACGGAGGCCACCGACCAGGAGATAATCTCTACTCCAATAGTCTGGTGGCTATCGATGTCAGTACTGGAGAGCGAGTCTGGCATTTTCAGATGGTGCATCATGATGTGTGGGAGTACGACAATGTCGGACCACCCATACTTGGTGATATCGTAGTCGAAGGCCGCCCAATTAAAGCCGTGATGCAAGCTAACAAGACCGGCTGGGTGTATGTGTTTGATCGCGTAACCGGTGAGCCGGTTTGGCCCATCGAAGAACTACCAGTACCGCAATCAGATGTACCGGGCGAACAACTGTCCCCCACGCAACCCTTTCCAACCAAACCGGCACCAATTGCCTCGCAGGGAATCACCGAAGCAGACATTATCGATTTTCCCGAGATTGGTCAGATTGCCCGCGCAACCGTGGCAAACTTTGTAATCGGGCCGATCTTTACTCCACCAACGGTAGTAAGTGATGAGCCTGGTGGCAACCAGGGAACACTCGCCTTGCCCGGATCATGGGGTTCAGCGAACTGGAACACTGGTGCGTTCGATCCAGAGACCGGCTACTACTATGGTTTCACTAATGACATCCCTCGGGTCTATCGACTTGAAGCAACCACGGAACCGGATGCGCAGATGGACTACTGGAGCCCGAATCGCGAGGCACCCTACCTTGATGGAATACCTCTCACCAAACCACCCTGGGGTCGCATCACTGCCATCGACATGAATCGTGGTGAGCATGTATGGCAAGTGGCGAACGGTGACTCACTGAGTGATCATCCGGACCTCGATGAGCTGGACTTACCGACCCTGGGTATTGCCAGCCGTCCCGCCAGTCTGCTTACCAAGACACTGCTCTTCATGGGCGATGGCAGTAACAACCATGGCGGAACCCAACCTAACATGTGGGGTAATTCGTTCAGAGCTTATGACAAGATGACTGGCGAAGTGATTTGGGAAACGCAGTTGCCTTCAGGCACTACTGGTGCGCCAATGAGCTATGTTCACGAAGGTAAACAGTACATTGTGGTTGCTGTTGGCAGTCTGGGGGATGATCCGGAGTTGGTGGCGCTGGCATTACCGTAGCAGCTAGAGCGCAATAAGTTGTTGCAGAAACGGTATGACCAGAGCAGCCATCACTATTCCCAGCATCCATTGTAGCAGGGTAAATTTTGCATCTAATTTTGCGTTGAGTTCGGCAAATTTTGTTTCGTACTTTGCATCGTACTCAGCAAAACGTGCATCAATTGAAGCTGACTGTTCGAAAAAGCGTGCATCAATACCTGCTTTCTGCTCGGTAAGCTGGGTAGCAAGATAGTCTTTTGTAACCAATTCTTCCAAATTCACATTGAATGCCTCGGTTAACACTTCGGCCTGCGCTTCAGCTAGTTTCAGTGGCATACCCGCTTCTTCTAACCTTCGTACAAACTTGTGAGTATCAAACGTCGTTATCGCCATGGGACTCTCCTTGTCACTCGCGACTCGATGATCTCAGTATAGTTAGGCCCAATTGCAGAATGCAAGAATCGCCGACATTCGAACCAGCCCCATGACTGCATCTGCGATCATTCTTTCATGGCGCAAGACTGGATCTCGCTTGCGTTCCCCAGTGCCCTTCCTGCAGCGTCACAATATAGAGTGACTCATAGGTTCCAATAATTTCATCATCGGCGTTATAGCGCTGAAACACGGTTTGCACATGCACTTTCCCTGCTGACGCCATGACCACATCCCGGCTTAGCCAGGCACTGTGATCCCAGCCGGTTCGCGGTAAGCGTTGGAAGGTAGCTCCCTGCGCAAACTCTTCCGCCGATTCCCATACGGTTACACTGCCACTGGCAAAACGCACATGGGGATAGTTCAGTGTGCCTGCCCAGGCTTCCATGTCTCGACTATTGAAATGCAGCATGAATTCATCCAGCGCTGTCATTGCACCAGCTATCGCTCGCTCGACATCAGCATTCTGTGCATGCAGAGGAGATTGTAAGATCAACATAGCCAAAAGACTAAGACCAAGTGTGCGCATTTGTTTCATAGTGATTCCCCGAGCAAGAATTTCCAGCTCTTGATTTTAAAATATTGCCAGTGGATTCATGGGAGACCCGGTACCTCCTTCAACCCGCAAGGGAGATCCAACGAACAGGAACTCCCATCGATTCCTCTCGGCTGCTGCTACAGCCAGATCGTCCAGATCGAGGTTATCCAAAATAGGCATACCCAGTCCGACCAGTACCAGTTCATGCAGGGGATTAATCAAACCTTCAACACCACTGGGCATTACATCACTCACCCCATCAGACCCTATCACGGCCACATCTCGCTCCTTTAGCCAGAGCGCCAGTGAGGCGTGAGATCCTGCGGCCCTGCCGATAAACATCCATTCACCCTGCTGCCGCACTCGTTCCCAGCGTCCAGTTCGTATGAGCAGCACATCACCACTACCGATCTGAACACCAGTGCGCGCCTCCCATTGTTCCAGATCTTGCGCGGTTATGGCCGTGCCTGGCTCCAGGTACTCAACACCACGCAACCAAGGAATATCGACCAAAATCCCACGTGTGAAGATACCTTCAAAAGCATTATGTATCCCCAACCGATTGGCGCCAGTTTCCTCCAATTCATCCACGGAGAATCCATTGTACATTTGTCCTTTGTGGGCGAAGTGTGGGAGACCATCGATATGAGAGTGCGCGAAACCATGATACTGCACCGAGTACTC
The DNA here is from genome assembly GCA_028281635.1 of Pseudomonadales bacterium. Taxonomy (GTDB): domain Bacteria; phylum Pseudomonadota; class Gammaproteobacteria; order Pseudomonadales; family Pseudohongiellaceae; genus UBA9145. The sequence goes on from JANQJM010000224.1 coordinate 13,452, forward strand.
GTCGCCCGCTACTTCATGCTCACCAAATCGGGACACGGCGAGTGAATGACGAAAAGGATTACCGTTCATGGGCCGTTGTTCCTTGTCGGCGAATCGTGACATGGAGACCGGAGTGCCGTCCTGCACCAGCTGCGATGCTTCAATGCGTTTTTGCGGTGTAATCAAATTCAAAGTCCCTTTCTCGTCCTCGGCGCCCCATCGACCCCAATTGGAAATATCCTGCATCCATTGATCGAATTGTGCCCGGGAAACAGGCTCGGCGGTTTGCGCATAGCTCGCACTCAAGGGGCAGAGCAGCAATGTGACAAATAGAAGGTAGTGGTAGCGTGCTGTCGACTCGAAGATCATGGCTCACTCCCTTTGGTTTTTGTTGGACTGTTGGAATGCCGTGATAGGTAAAGCCCAATTTAACACATCGGGCTCAGATTGCGCTGTAAGCCAGATGAAGCTCTGATTAGCGCACAACAGTGTTATTGCAAACTGGACAAACCTGTCCTTGCAGCATACCTTTGGAACTGCATCAAATTGACTCTATATAAGAAGCAAGAATAAGAGGATTTCCATGGTTTGTAGCTCCCACCCTACCCGTGTCTCTATTGCGGCATTGTTAATTCTTCTGCCCTTTTCAGTGCTGGCACAGGACGCCATCGAGAATTACAACCCGGTCAGCGATGAGCGACTGATTAATCCTGAAGAACATAACTGGCTCTCCTATCGGGGAAATCTGGAAGGTTGGGGATTCAGTACGCTGGATCAAATCACCGATAGCAATGTAGATGAACTTGAACCTGTGTGGTCTTTCTCCACAGGGATGTTAGGAGGTCATGAAGCGCCACCTATCGTCAATGATGGCGTGATGTTCATTACTACGCCAGGCAACCTGGTATATGCCATCGACGCTGAAAGCGGTGATTTGTTGTGGCGCTACCAGCATGACTTGCTGGAAAACTATATCGCTTTCCATCGTACGAATCGCGGTGTGGCCTTGTATGGCGACAAAGTTTATACGGCAACACTCGATGCTCGAGTCGTTGCACTTGATGCCAGCACTGGTCGCAAGCTGTGGGATACCACGGTACAGGATAACTACTTTGGCTATTACATCACCATGGCACCACTGGCGATTGATGGAAAAATTCTGGTTGGCACTTCCGGAGGTGAGTTGGGCATTCGTGGATTTGTTGTCGCGTTGGATGCCGAAACCGGTGAAGAAGTGTGGCGCACTTACACTGTTCCTGCACCTGGCGAACCCGGGAACGATACCTGGCCTGGAGAATCCTGGCGAACTGGCGGTGCAGCCGTCTGGGTGCCGGGGCACTATGACGCCGAACGGCGCCTGGCTTATTTTGGAACGGGCAATCCAGGACCATGGATTGGCGACCAGCGCCCTGGAGATAATCTCTACACCAATTCTGTGCTCGCACTCAATATCGATACAGGCGCTATCGAGGCTCACCATCAATATCACTGGAATGGTTCCTGGGACTGGGATGAAGTATCCACGCCCATCCTGATGCCAGTGGAACGCAACGGGCGCAGGTTCGACGCACTGGTACACGCCGGGCGCAATGGCTACTTGTGGACTCTGGAAAGACAGAATGACCGAATCGGTTTCATCGATGCCGAACCCTATGTTTATCAAAACGCCTTCGCCAGTATCGATCCTGAAACTGGCCGACCGACTTACGATCCGGATCACAAACCCACTACGGGATCGACCACGGATTTTTGCCCTTCATTGTGGGGCGGCAAAGACTGGCCTCCCGCTGCGTACAATCCAGAGACTGGATTAGTTTATATCCCTGCTAATGACAATCATTGCGGAGCCATCCAGGGCAGAGAAGTTACTTACATGCCGGGTAGTTCCTATACGGGTGCGCGCACTGAGTTCACCTTAAGAGAGGGCACCGATCATATCGGTGAGATCCAGGCCTGGAACATGAACACTGGCGAAAAAGTCTGGACCACAGAATTTGAAGACCACAATTGGGGTGGCATTCTCACTACCAGCGGCAATCTGATTTTTAGCGGCGGAACACCAGATCGCTACTTCCGTGCTCACGATGCCAGCACTGGTGAAGAACTGTGGCGCTTTAAAACTAATTCGGGAATCATTGGTGTGCCCACCACTTTCGCTGTTGACGGCAAACAATACATCGCAGTGCAGTCCGGATGGGGTGTCGACGCTGCATCAAAAACAGCTCGCATCGATCGGGAGCGCGGAACTCGAACCTTTGTACCCCAGGGCGGAGTAGTCTGGGTGTTTGCACTACCGGACTAAGCAATGAGCTTCGGTATTACTAAAACCATACCCGCTTCCCGCGGTCAGGAGGGCATCGATTGTCTATACGATGGTTCCCGCTCTGAATTCGAATTTCATATGGCCGGTAGTCCTTCCAGGCTCAAAGTTGGTGACTACGTTTACACGATTTTTCAGGACCAGCTGGTTGGACGTTGCCAGATTACTGAGTTCATCGGCGGCGCCACAAACCCCAATTCAGGCAGAGCCCGTACCTTAATCATGGTTGCCTGTCCTGGGGAACGGTTAAAGAAGCCGATCTCTCGCAAAGGGCACCGCGGCACTCGCTACTTCGACGGTGAAGGCTGGCCTAACTAATTCGTTATGAGAACAAGACTCTTACCCGCGTTCTTGTGTCTGGTTTTAAGTTGCTTAGAGAGCATTGCGCAAGTATCTCTGCGTGATGCAGTTACCGATGAGTTATTGCAAAGTCCGCCACCAGAGTCCTGGCTAAGTTGGCGCGGCGGCCCCGATGCCTGGGGTTATAGCCCACTGGATCAAATCAATCGCGACAATGTCGATGAACTCAGACTGGTCTGGTCCTGGGCCATGGATGATACTGGCTCCGGCGAAGCCGCGCCTTTGGTACACGACGGTATCATCTTCCTTCCCAATCCCCGTGGAGTAATACAGGCACTTGATGCAAAAACTGGAGACTTACTGTGGGAATATCGACCTGGACTGACTGCGGTCGCAGATGAAGCGAACCCGATAACAGCGGATGAACTGGGTGACAGTGCCATGTCAGCGACAGCCTATGCCGGAGTCGGGCGAGGTGTGCAAAAGAATATTGCTCTATTCAGCGATCGCATTTTTGCTGCTACCGAGAATGCCAGCATCATCGCACTTGACGCGAATGATGGCACATTGATTTGGGAACAGCGAGTTGCGGATCCGGCCCTGGGCTACCACTACACCGCAGGCCCGATCGTAGCTAATGGTGTGTTAGTTACCGGCATCACTGGTTGCACCCGCTACAAGGATGATGTGTGTTTCATTACCGGTCATAACCCTGATACCGGTGAAGAACTCTGGCGAACTTCAACAGTTGCCAGACCAGGAGAACCAGGCGGCGACAGCTGGGGAGACCTGCCCCTTCGCTTTCGTGCTGGTGGTGACGCCTGGGTTGCAGGTAGCTATGATGCTGAAACTAATCTGGTGTATTGGGGTACCGCGCAGGCTAAACCCTGGGCTCGGGTCGTACGGAGAACTGACGGTGCAGCACTCTATACCAACTCAACACTGGCCCTTGATCCTGACACTGGTGACATGGTGTGGTACTACCAACATCTCCCCGGTGAAAGTCACGATATGGATGAGGTTTTTGAAAACGTCCTGATCAATATCGACGGCAACCGGTCCCTATTCAAAATCGGCAAGCTTGGAATTCTGTGGCAAATCAATCGGGAGACTGGTGAATACATTCATGCCACTGATCTTGGTTATCAGAATATAGTTGACCTTGATCCAGACACCGGCAATGTGCGCTACCGCGACGGCATGATCCCGCGCATCGGCGAACAATTAAATATGTGCCCCAGTACATCGGGATTTAAGAGCTGGCGAGCAATGTCTTATGCGCCGGAACTCTCATTGCTCTATATTCCAATGACCTTGAACTGTGAACTTGCAACCTTTGGACCCGTGGAACAAGTGTTAGGTGGCGGAGGCGAAGGCCCGGTAAGGCGCATTAATATTCCGCACCCCGATGCCGGCGACGATCTTGGTGAGATTTTGGCAGTATCCATTCCTGACGGCGAGGTTAAGTGGCGCTACCGATCCCGACCCACAGTTAACACTGCCACTCTAACTACTGGCGGCGGACTAGTATTCGCTGGAGACTGGGATCGCTATGTTTATGCACTGGATGCAGCAACTGGAGAGAAACTCTGGCAAACACGCGTTACAACTTCTGCACAGGGATTTCCCATCAGTTATGCGGTAGATGGTAAACAGTATATTGCGATACCGGCCGCCACCAGTGGAGCGAGTTGGGCTTCCATGGTGCCCAGGGATTTATCACCGGAGTTATCGCGTCCTCGCAATGGCAACTCGCTGCATGTCTTTGCTCTGCCCGATTGATTGAATAGATGCGTAACAACTTGTTTTTACTTTCCATAGGGATTATGAGTTTAACTTTGTCGCTGAAGCTAGTGGCACAAACCGATCACCCCATGCACCTGGGTATTTTCACCACTGAACAAGCTAATCGAGGTGAAGCCGCTTACAGATCCAACTGTGCTTCCTGTCATGCCAATGACCTACGAGGTAACAGCAACAGCCCGGGCCTGGTAGGTATGAGTTTTTTGTTTCTTTGGGAACAGCGGCCTTTAGCTGAATTGTTCAATACTATGCGCGTTGAAATGCCTACCGACCGGCCAGGGAGCCTTTCTACGGCAACTTACCTGGATTTGCTGGCCTTCATCCTGCAACAAAACGGATATCCTGCTGGCGATAACGGGCTGTCCGCTACAATCGGCGATGTACCGTCAATCCTCATCGTTGCACCCCCTTGAAAGTGTGAGCTGCTTCACACTTTCAGCTGAGTTGCTAATCTGGCAGACTGCTTCCCTGACGATTTTTCCGCCCCGCTGGCGGCAGAGACTGCTAAAATAGCCAACCCTGCTACTTGGCAGGTATCTGTAAATGAGGGAACACATGCTGCAGGAAGCTACAGACGATTTCGGCGAACTCCTGGCCCTTTTGGAACAGTCACACAACACGCTGGCACAGTATTGGCTGGGCGACGAATTTGTCATTGAAGTGCTGCTAACCAGTATTATTGCCAAGGGTCACGTCTTGTTGGTGGACGTGCCTGGGGTTGGTAAGACCACCCTTGCCAAGAGTATGGCACAAGTACTTGGACTCGATTTTAATCGCATCCAGTTTACCAACGACATCCTGCCTGCTGACATTCTTGGTGGAAGTATCTATAACGCTTCCGATGGCCAGTTCACTTTTACTCCCGGCCCTATCTTCACTGACTTCTTATTGGCTGATGAAATCAATCGCGGACCTACTCGAAGTCAGTCGGCATTCCTGCAAGCGATGGAAGAAGGCTACGTAGCTGCCGAAGGAAAAAACTATCCGCTGTCCGATCTGTTCACTGTGATAGCAACCCAGAACCCCATCGATTTCGACAGCACCAACCCGCTGCCGGAAGCACAACTGGATCGTTTCCTGACTTCGGTGAGTTTGGGATACCCGGACGAGACGGCTGAGCTTCATTTACTAAGTGACTACAGGAACACAGCGCGCGAAGAACCCTCCGCGATTCTAAATAAGGAACTAGTGGCACGACTGCGTCAGACTTGTGATGAAGTCTTTATCCATGAAGATCTGATGCGCTATATCATCGAGATTTCCAGAAAGACACGACAGGATCAACGGATTAAACTGGGAATCTCACCCAGGGGATCTATGCACCTGGCGACGGCCTGCAAGGCTTATGCTCTCGTTAAAGGCAGGCAACAAGTGCTGGCAGAAGACGTGCAAAAACTGATTCCTCCAGTTTGGAACCATCGTGTGCTACCGCGTCACGGGCGAGATAACGATAGCAGCCTCGCCCATGAAATCCTGCAGGACATTCTGCAGCAGGTTGCCGTGCCACGATAGACTGGTCAGCGCAGACTAGTTGCAGCCTTGGCCGGACTACTAGTAGTTAGACTGTTTATTCCTGACAACGGGTATGAAGTCATGGTAACGCTGCGACAATTCTCAAATACGTTTTTTCTGTTCATCTTTTCTGTTCATCGCGCTTGCAAACACTACCGCCGTAAACGCCGATCCGAACGCGATGAATCCATGGAAAATCTTTCAGTGACCTACCACTACCCAACGCTTGACAAAGATTGAGCAGTAAAATGTTCACCTCATAACACCAGCACATGAGTGAGTTAGCTGACCGACCTTTGCGAGTCCACGATGAGATTATCCTTATCCATTGGTGGCGCCTGTTTCGTTGGTTCGCCAATCTGCGACTGGTTCCGAGGTTAAAGGAACACACCGCACGACCACTAATGCGCCTGTATCGCATGGCGTTCTACGATGGGCTGACACGGACCGGCAAGATCATGCTGGTCAGTTCATTGCTGATCTTCTTGTTCAGCTACCGGGTCAACAGTGATTTTCTGTTACTCACTGCCGCAGTCTGTGCTGCTTTATTGTTCTGGAGTATTGCACTCGGCTTTGTATTCCGCCCCCGAGTGAAGATTCAAAGGCAAACCCCTGAATCGGCGGTGGCGGGTGAATTATGTAATTCGCAAATCACCATTCACAATAACAGCAAGCGAACACTCTTTAACTTTTCTGTGCGAGAGCTGGTGATCCCCGATGGCCAATGGCCAAAAGAGTGGCAACGCCCTTATCAAGCGCAACTTCCTGGTCACCAGCAAACGACGCTAAGCGTCGGTTTCGTACCCCGCAAACGCGGTGTTATGCAGCTATCCGGATTAGCCGTTCAAAGTTATTTTCCTTTCTTCCTAACGCGTTACACAGCAAGAGTAAGGCAAGATTCGACACTCTATGTATTACCGGAAACCCTGGACATAGCTCTGCCATCCTTGCGGCAACTTGCGGAACAGGCCAGCAAGCAGCTCACTCTCGGATACGAGAACACGCGTCAGGGGCCAGCCCTGGAATACAGCTACTCGCGTCCCTATCAAACAGGTGATTCACTGCGCCGCCTGGATCACCGTGCCAGCAGTCGCTATGGCGAACCCATGAGTAAAGTATTCGAAGGCTCAGAAGAGATCCGGCGTGACCAGGTCTACTTGATGGTAGACCTGACTCTGGAAGATTTTCAGCTTTGGCAGCGCCGCCCTGTGCACACGAAATCCCTCGATCAACGTCTAGCTCTGGCTGTCGAAATTGGGCTGTCTGCGCAGAACGAAGGCTTTAGTCTTGCGGCTCTATCCACCGGTGCCCAATGGCATGAGATAGAGAACATTTCCAAACTCTATCAGCACATAGCCACCTGCCAGCCAGAACGAGCGGTAGCGCATCCAGACTCTGCTCTACCCAGCGCTATAAGCAATGAGAATGGACTTTATGTCATCGTGACCGGTCGCTGGACTGATGAGGTCGCATCCAAAGTTGAGAAGTGGCAACGTGCCGGTATCGTGGTATTGGTGTTTCTGCTTGCAGAAGCGGAACAGCATAAGGATAGCCTGCCTACTGGTAAGCAATTCATCGAAGTCCAACTGGGTGGTATCGATTCATGATGTCATTAGGTACCGCATGTCTCACTTTGTTTATTTCGGTGCTGTCATGGCATCTCTCCACTTCGATGGAGTTGCCAATCATTGCCTATGCGGGGATGACATTGAGTCTGCTAGCGGGATTGAAACTGTTAATAATAGAGCGACCAACCTGGGGGCTGGTTTTTGTGTTGCTGGCAACCGGCGCTTTCATGGGTAATCAGATAATTGAAGATTGGGCCATCGAAGGATCGTGGCCGCAAGACAACGGTCTCGGTGCTGGCCTGGTTATCGGATTGCTGATTTATCTGCTATGGGTTTTCGCCGCCCGTCAGAGTGAAAAAATTGAATTGGCTTTGGATCGTGATACCCAAACGATACTTGTTATCGGCTTATTGTTACTCCTGCTCATGGCTCCCGCAGAGCAAACAATCATATTCGTTGCCGATGAGCGAATTGGCCTACTCACACTGCTTGGAATTGTGCTCGCCAGTTTAACTTTGCTTGCAGATAGGGTTGGTACACAGCTAGTGTCACGCTTACTTCTGTTTATTCCTGTTTTGCTAACGGTCCCACTGTTCAATAGCCTGCTGGAACTCGGACAACGACCTGTGATCACGGCTATTGGAACTCTGATGCCGAGCTCGAGTAACTTCACACCCACAGGTTTTTCTCCCTCGCAACAACTGTCCTCACGATCCTTTCTGCGGCCTTCAAGCCGAGCAGTAATGCGAATTCGAGGAGAGCAATTTCCGGGCCGGTATCTGGTAGGCAATCGTTTGAGTATTCTGGATGACGAAATGTTTTGGCTGCCAACTGTAGGCACAACACAATTACTAACTACCCTGGATGCTGAACTAACTGATGATAATGAATGGCGTTACCCAATCGAAAATAACGTCGTATCGAATTATCCCGCTGGCGACTACACGGTTTACAATCTGAACAGCGACTACTTTGTGTTTATGAGCCCAGGCACAACACACGTTAGTGGTCGATTTGAACAATTGAGTCGGGACCCAACCTATTCCTACGTCTGGACCGCTGAGTTTGACCGCGGAACTGATCGACGCTGGCGCATAGAAACCGGCAGTAATCCGCAACCGTCGGAATTTGAGCGGCAGCATCTGCTGTTACCAGAATTTTGGGACGATAGTTTGCAATCAAAAGCAGAGGAATTTCGAGCGCCTCAACGAGCCGCCACAGTAAGTAATTTAGTCAACTACTTTACTTCCCGTCGCTACTCACTGAGTACTAATTTTGATCCTGCCCAACCATTTCACGACTTCTTTCTTAATGATGGCGCAGCCTATTGTTTTTGGTTTGCAACAGGGGCAACACTAGCGCTGAGAGCAAACGGTATTCCAAGCCGGTTGGTGAGTGGGTATGTCATCAACGAACAGATCTCACCAGATATGTGGCTGATCAGAAATCGTGATGCTCATAGTTGGGTGGAATGGCAAGATGAGACAGGCTATTGGCATAGCGTCGATCCCACACCAGCCAGCATTGAGTCCTTTTTCGGTGGTTACCAATCGTCGCCAGTGAGTCAGTGGTATCACTATCTCGCTGGGCAATGGCAGGCGCTGATTGATTGGGTATTGGAAGATGCGCTGATTGCCAATCTGGTTCGCTATGGCGGTGTGATGATTCTGATCTTCCTGTTTGCGCGGGAATACCGACGCCTGCAGGGAGAGCGAAAGAGTCTCAATAACCGCGCTCGTCGCTGGCAAAAGATCTGGTTGCGATTCATTCAGAAATCCAATCTGCCAATTCAACCCTCCTGGACTGCCGCAACTTATGCAGCGAATCTTCCAGGTAGCTGGTCCGGTGATGCCCGCAGCGCAGTACTTCAATTCCTCGATACCTACAGCAGCAACCGACTTTCAGCCGACGACGAGGCCTCTATAGAAAACGTAGAAAAGTCGCTGGATAGCTGCATCAAAGCATTGTCTGAATCCAAACCACGGTCATCCACGTAATAAAATAGGGCCGGCTCTAAGCGATTGCTTTTACATGCAGCCTTTGCCTAAGAGCGCTACGACTGCCAAAATTGCTACTGATTAACAGGAGAAGAAGTTAATGCCTGAGTACAGAGCTCCCATCCGCGATATCCAGTTTGCACTTTTTGATGTACTGGATTCTGAAACCCACTACCAGCGCATCCAGGCCGAAGAGGCCAGTCGTGATCTGGTGGAAGCCATCATCAATGAAGGGGCGAAGTTTTCTGAGGAAGTACTGGCGCCTCTCTATCAGTCTGGTGATGAAGGCTGTAGTTTCGATAATGGCAAGGTCACCACACCAGCCGGTTTCAAAGAAGCTTATCAACAATATGTAGAAGGCGGCTGGCCCGCTCTATCCGGCGACCCAGCCTATGGTGGTCAAGGCTTGCCAGAATCCTTGTCTCTCGCTCTGAATGAAATGATCAACACCGCCAATTGGGCCTGGGGCATGTACCCTGGTCTAAGCCACGGCGCCAAACTTACTCTGTCGGCCTATGGCACTGAACAGCAAAAACAAACTTATCTGAGCAAACTCACCAGCGGTGAATGGACCGGCACCATGTGTTTAACGGAACCACACTGCGGTACCGATCTCGGTCTTTTAAAAACCAAAGCCGAACCCCAGGCCAATGGTAGCTATCGAATTAACGGCACCAAGATTTTTATCTCAGCGGGTGAACACGACATGGCGGAAAACATCGTGCATATCGTGCTGGCACGCCTACCTGACGCCCCGGGCGGAACCAAAGGCATTTCACTATTTATCGTGCCACGTAACGAAGCAGAGTCACTCAATCATAACAACGTGAATTGTGGTTCCATCGAACACAAGATGGGCATCCATGGCAACGCTACTGCGGTTCTCAACTTTGACGATGCACAAGGTTTTCTTATCGGCCCTGAAAACGAAGGCTTGCGTTGTATGTTCACATTTATGAACTTCGCACGCCTGGGCACTGCGCTGCAGGGAATGGTTGCGGCGGAGCTGAGTTACCAGGGCTCATTAGCCTATGCGAAAGATCGTCTGGCAATGCGTGCACTTTCTGGACCAGTCTTTCCAGAAAAACCTGCCGACCCCATTATCGTTCACCCTGACGTACGTCGCATGTTGCTGACTCAGCGCGCCATTTCTGAAGGTGGCAGAGCGATGATCTACTACTGCTCGCAATTAGGAGACGTGGTCCATGCCAAGAATAGTAGTGAGGAAGATATTGAAGAAGCAGACGCGATCATGAGTGTGCTGACACCAATCGCCAAGGCTTTCCTCACCGAAACTGGATACGAAGCCGCAAACCTTGGATTGCAGGTGTTTGGTGGTCATGGCTACATTCGTGAATGGGGCATGGAACAGATCGTGAGAGACACGCGTATCAGTACCTTATACGAAGGCACCACTGGCATTCAGGCACTGGACTTAATCGGTCGTAAAGTACTCGCAGACCGCGGAACCATGTTGCGCTTCTGGACCCGTATCATTCACCGCTTCTGTCGCGACAATGATAAACGTAAGATGCAGGAGTTTATAAGACCTCTACGCCGGTACTATCGGGAATGGGGGGGCTTTACCAACAAGATTGGTCTTAAAGCGATGAAGAATCGTGATGAAGTTGGTGCTGCAGCCTATGACTACCTTATGTATTCCGGGTATGTAAGTCTCGCGTATTTCTGGGCCAAGATTGCAGATGCGGCTTATGATCAACTCGAAGCAGGAACTGAAGATCCGGATTACTACCAGGCGAAAATCAAAACTGCCAGATTCTATTACAAGAAACTACTACCCCGCGCCAAAATGCACAAAGAAGTCATGATGAGTGGTGCAAAAACGCTGCTTGAGCTAAAGCAGGAAGAGTTTTAGTTTCCTTCAATTCTCGACGACATTGCTCCAACCGTAACAAGCTATATTTGGTTGGAGCAACTAAAAACTATTCTTCAAGAATACAGCCTGCTCCCTAACGCCTGTTCTTCGACTGTTTGCTGCTAGTGGCAGTGGTAAATTCCCAAAAAACGGTCATCTCAAATCAAGCTTAGTTTGAAAGCCATCTGGCTATACCGCGCTGTTTTTCTGAGTTCGCATAATTCACTATCCCACAGTAACAAATCTCGCCAACTCTTCGTCTAACTCCCCATAAACTATCCGCCCATATCACCAAACCTGTCTGAAAGCCCCGTAACACGGGCCCTCTGGAGTTGGCCCGTGGTTTGCTGTAGTTAGACTTGAAAGACACTTTAGTTACGCTCTAAAGACTATGGGTTATAGTGGTTTTAGCCACAAACGATTCGATAACAAAGAAAACAGAATTGAGGCCAGAAAACCGGCCGCCGGGTTTACATGTTGCAACAAACCAAAGTAAACAACGCGATCACAGTCGAGACTCGGGACCTCCGGCTCGACTACGGTGAACTCACCGCCGTCAACAACGTTAATCTGCAAATCACCGCTGGCGAAATCTATGGCCTGGTTGGACCCAATGGTGCGGGTAAGAGTAGCCTGCTCAAGATGCTGGCAAACCTGAATCGTCCTACCTATGGAGAGATCTTCATCAATGGGATCGACCTGGCCGAGGATCCGTGGAGCATTCATCGCGACGTGGGATACATGCCAGACCTTTCTCCGGTAGCACCCGAATTAAAAGTCTGGGAGTTCCTGGAATTTTTCGCAGCTGCCTATGGCATACCCGCAAACGAACGAAAACCTCGAGTCGAGGAATGCCTCGAGCAGGTGAAGATGGCCGAACACCGTGAAGCCTATGGCAAGGGATTGTCCCGCGGCATGATGCAGCGAGTAGTATTAGCCAAGACTTTGATTCCACGCCCGAAGATTTTACTGCTTGATGAACCTGCCAGCGGCATGGATCCAATTGCTCGCATCAATTTGAAAAATATTCTGGTCGATCTCAGTCGTCTGGGCGTCACCTCCATTGTGTCATCCCACATCCTCACCGAACTCGGTGATATGTGTACTTCCCTGGGCATTATGCACAAAGGGGAATTAGTGAAGACTGGCGACAAAGCCAGCCTTCTGGTGGAGCACCCTGTGCACACCCGTTCCCTGACAGCGCTGTTAGAAGACTTCACCATCGATGGTGGCAGAGTAATAACGGTACTGGAGGCCAATGAGCATGTGTCAGAGATTGTCCATGAAGGTGGTGCATTCGTAATTGGTTTTGGCGGAGACGAATTAGCGGAAGCAGAATTACTTCGAGAGCTGATCGAGGCCGGTGTCAAAGTGACTTCCTTCAGTCGGGAATCTGCCAGCATGGAAGATGTATTGGTGAAACTGGTAGCACCGGAACAGCAAGACGAGCCGGGAATAGCGGGAGAAGAAAATGACTGATGCAAGCTTGGGGAATACACCGTGGCTTCCAAGTTCTTCACGTTTGGCAGAGTACCTGGCAGTCTGGAACAATCCCATTGTCTGGAAAAACTTTCAGTCGCGCATGCGGATGCAGTCAGTGTTCAGTTTTCTCCTGGTATTTGTTCTAGCCACCTTTATGACTTTTACCACCTATGGCGGAATAATGCGTTTGCAAGGCGATCCAGTCGCTGCTGCCCGCAGTGCCATCGTACCACTGGCCATCTTGCAGTGGATAATTCTCATGCTGTCCGCCACCGGTCGAATCACTTCCGGCATCATTCATGAGCGTGTAACTGGAACCATCGAATACACCCGGCTTACACCACTAAGCCCACTGGATAAAGTAATCGGCTACTTGTTCGGACTACCAGTCCGTGAGTACCTGCTGTTTCTTCTCACCATGCCATTTATGATTTTCTTGCTGGTGGTGGGTGAGATTCCGATATCGGTAGTCATCCCCGTTTATCTGGTATTTTTCTCATCGGCAATAATGTTCCACATGCTAGGAATGGTATTGGGATTGGTGCTTAAAGAGTGGCGGTTGTCTGTGGTGTTTACCATCGGTCTGGTAATCGCCGTCAACTGGGTGCTCCCATTCTTTTCCTATCTCGGATTTCCATTCCTGCAATATTTAACGGTGCGGCCAGTTTTTGCAGAAAAAATTACTCCGCTGCTACCGTTAGATGCGGTTCCCCGGATGGAAGACGCTCCAGCACTCATCACTGATCTTACGGCGGGTGTAGATTTTTATGTGTGGGAAGTGTCGACAACGGCTTTCTGTCTGATTCTGCAGGGCCTTATCATCTTTACTTTAGCGCTTATGGTATATCGAAAGTGGGAAAACGATTTCGGTCATTCCTTGAGCAAAAGCTATGCGCTGTTTTTCTACATCGCATTACAGCTATTTTGCATCGGCACTCTCTGGCCTAATCTGGTGTTCGATACAGAGTCTATCATTGCAGCAGGTTTGATGGATGACGATTCTCTGATCGAAGAATTCGCCTTTATCATCCCCCTGATCTACGGATTCTTCTCCATTGGTGTGGTGTTCTGGTTGGTATATGTCATTACACCAAGCCACGAAGACTATCGCAGCGGCCTGTTGCGCTCTCAGAAGCTTGTGCAAATGGGCCAACAGCCCTTGTCGCGCTTTGATGATCAGGCTGACGGACTGCTTGCGACCTCGGTTTTAGCCGTTGCCACATTCCTGTTCTTGCTGACAGTAGAGATTGTGATGACAGAGATGGGTCCTTTAGGTGAAGTATCCCCCGACACCTTTGGATTATTGCGACTACCAATAATTGCCATGTTAGTGATCTTTTACTTTGCCGTATCGTTGGAATATCTACAGTTGAGCCGTTTCGCCCTGTTATTTCTAATGGTGTGGATCGTCCCCATTTTACTAGCGGTTTTTCTTGGCGTGGCCCTGGAAATGGAAGAAGAAGTTCTCTACATTGCCAGTGGTTCGCCACTGACCATGGTCATACTCGCCGCCCAGGGTCTATTAAACGACTGGATGGATGAGGGACAAATTGCCATAGTTCGCAACTCCTTCTGGACTGGTACGATTTTCATTTTCTCCATCACTGCCTTCCTCGGTTATCAATTGCAGAAACAACAGAAGCGAGTAAAACAGCTCGTGTCATCGCAGTAATAAAATTGCCCGTTTGAAGAGTTTTATTCAGTTCAGCTTTGATTAAGCTGTACAACGTCAAGCTGCATCCAGCTAATCAGAAAAAGTCCGATACCAGATGCAAAGTCTGCATTACCCGGGGGTAACAATGAGAGGTCTATTTTTGTTGGTGGTACTGTTTGCCAGTGCCTGTACCAGCTCAACCGTAATTCGCTCCTCTGATCCAGAATCACGGATCTATGTGAATGGCGAGTACATGGGAACAGGTGAAGCGTTTTACTCTGATGAGAAAGTTGCTTTCTCACGAAACAAAGTCGAGATTAGAAAGGACGGATGTCGATCGGAATACCATAGTTTCCGTCGCAATGAGGAGGCGGATGTTGGTGCGATCGTAGGAGGTATTTTTCTAACGTTCCCATTTCTCTGGGTCACTGAATACAAATCCTCCCACAACTATGATTTTCAGTGCCAGCCAAACAGCAACAGCTCTGACTAGAGGCTGGTGCAAGGAAACTAACTAACGCTATTCTGGATTACACAGCCGGGTGGCGTTGGTGCCAGTTGGTAGCCTGTTGGTAAGCAAATCCGATTCGACAGAGTGTCGCTTCACTCAGGCGCCGACCCAGGAACTGCATGCAATAGGGCCAGTTGGATTCGGTAAAGCCGCAAGGGACTGATAGAGTTGGTGTGCCAGCGAGGTCTGCAGGTATGGTGAATTGACCCTGGAAATTTTTTACGACGGCCTTCATGTCTTCCGCATCTCCGTACTGCGGTGCTTGCTCAACTGGAAACACCATGCCGCCTGAGGGGCAAACTACTGCATCTACCTTTTCCAGTTGCTCGACGAATTTTGCACTAAAGGCAGCCCGCTTTAACTCCGCTTCCTGATAGTCCGATTCGCTAATCTTGCGTCCCATTTCCAGTACGCTGCGCAAATAGCCGCCATATTCATCAGCACGTGCCGGATAATAGTCCTGATGCGCACGGTAGGCCTCATAACCAGTAAGTGGTAACCAGAGATTTCGATAATCCATGGGGCCTTCTGTCGGCATTTTAACTGCAACCAGTTTGGCACCCAAGGAAACCAACACATCCAACGCTTCCATAATTGCAGTGACCAGGCCTTCATCGGTTCCCCTGGTCAGGTACTCTTCATCGACACCCAGTGTGACACCGGAGAGTTCATCCCTTAGCTGTTCTGAAACATTCTCTACAGGTTCGGTAAGAGAAGTGGGGTCACGTTCATCATGCCCGGCGATCACTTCGAACATGGCAGCGGCATCTTCAACAGTCCTAGCCATTGGCCCCACATGATCTAGAGATTCAGCCAGTGCCAATACGCCGCGACGACTCACTCTGCCCCAGGTAGGTTTTAACCCCACCACGCCATTAGCCATAGCAGGATAGCGAATAGAACCGCCTGTATCGGTGCCAATTGCAGCGAAACACAGCCCTGCAGCAACCGCAACTCCGGAACCGGATGAGGAGACTCCCGACCACAGACTTGAGTCCCATGGATTCACTGGAATTGGAAATCTGGGGTTATAGGCGGAAAGCGCACCCTCTGTCAGATTGAGTTTGCCCAGCAATACTGCGCCCGCGGCGGATAGCCTTTCAACAACACTGCCATCAACGTCCGGAACAAAGTCACGCCTGACTTCCAGACCACCCATCGTAGGAACGCCTTTGGTATAGCAAAGATCCTTCACTGCCACGGGTATACCATGCAGAGGTCCGAGATTGCGGCCAGCCTGAATGGCCTGTTCTGCCGCCTCGGCTTGCTGCATTGCCAAATCAGCCGTCACAGTCGCATAACTCTTGAGATTGGGATCCACAACCTCGATGCGCTGCAACATCGCTGTGGTGAGTTCTACTGGCGAGAGTTGTTTGCTCTGTATTCTTTTGGCAAGGTCGGCCAGGCTTAGGTAATGAAGTTCATCCACGAGTTAAATCAAACTTATCGTTCGTAAACGTCAAGGCCTGGCACAGAACTATTTACTGAGCCACCTGCTCACTAACAGGGACACCAACTGTTTTGATGAGATGCACGAGAATACGCGCGGGATCGGTATCACTGGCGTTAGCTGAAACCGCGTGAATATCGTCAGGGTTTTCGTAAAACATCTCCCCGGGCGACAAGGTTTGTAACTCACCCCCGGCCACCTGCATGTTTACCAATCCTTCTAAAACGTAAACGAAAACATGTGCATTATGTCGATGCGGTGGCGATGACTGTCCGGGTTCCAGAGTAATTTCCAACACCAGAATTTCCTTATCATCCCCAAGCTCCGGCAAAGGGAAATTCAATAGCGGACCATCCGCAGCATGAAGCGAATTGGCTGACACAAACAGAGTGAGTGCAGCCAGAGCTCTCAATAACTTAATCATCTTGGGTTTCCTCTCTAGGGCGCTGGCACCGCGTGTCCAATCATCGTGTTGCCTTCGAACACAGCCCGATCCATCACGTTTTGTGCATCGACAAAAATGAAATCGAACTCACCGTTATCATTGCTGTCTCGGTGCAACATGACAATCATCATCTCACCAGCCTCGAGACCTTTATAAACCTCGATGCTGACGTTACGGTTTACTCCGGATTTCAGAAACTGACGACCCACCACCCTGTCACCGTTTGGAGCACCGTTTTCAAAAGGATGAATCACTAACCAACCATCGCCATCGATAGTAATCTCATCGATGATCAAGGTATTGCCATCACGCTTCATAGTCTCAATTTTGATCCAGTTGCTCTCACCATTTCCGATGCTGATCTGAGCATTGGTATCGTGCATGAGGCTAAATGGAATCAATAACACAACTGCGGCGAGTTGGCTAAGACGAGCAATTACTGAGCTAACTTTCATTCTGTGTCCCCCTATGTACACCTTTGGGATGCGCTATAAACCTGTGACAAACAAAAAGGGCAGTGCTTAAACTCCAAAGCCTGCCCTCATGACACTCGTTATAGCTAACGAGTTCTGATTACTGTCTGGCGACAGTCTCTACACTTTGTTGACTGCGCCCGCCATGGCTTCCATGACTTCCGCAATCACTTTGCGTGATGAAGCGATGTTCATACGCATGCGACCCTGGCCACCTTCTCCGTAGTCAACTCCCGGGTTGAGATACACCCCCGAGTTGTAAACCATCCAATCACGGAAATAGTGCTCAGTGGATCGCGCACCTTTCTCTTTGGCTGCTTCTTCTGCGCCAATTGCAGCGATAGTCTTGCTGAAGTCCAGGAACGTCATGTAAGTTCCTTCGTTTCGCGTATAGCCGACTGTCGGCATGTGTTGCTTCACGTAATTTTCGATGAAGGTGTGGTTGTCATCCATGTAGGCATTGGCCTGATCAAACCAATCACGTCCTTCCTGATACGCCGCAATGTTAGCCACCACTCCGAGGGTACTTAATTCCGCGCGATGATACTGGTTAACGCGCTGCAGCATGGTTGGCGACTTGGAATAGTAGTAAGCATTTTTCATACCGGCAAGATTGAATGTCTTGCTGATAGCCGTGAATGTCAGGCTATTATTCACCACCGCCTGATCAGGCAGGCTGGAAAAGGCAGTGAATTTCTGACCGCTACGAATCACGTCGCAATGAATCTCGTCTGATAACACAACGATGTCTCGTTCCAGAGCCATCCGACCCAGGCGCAGTAACTCATCTTCGTGCCAGACATTGCCGGTCGGATTTTGCGGATTGCAAACGATCAGGGCACGGACATCCGGCGTCATCTTCGCTTCCAGGTCATCCCAATCGAAGGTGTAGCGACCATCCTTCTTTACCATCTGGCTGTCCACCGACTCGATGTTGGCAGCGCGAGCCATGGTGTAGAAACCAGAATAGGCAGGTGTTGGAATCAGGACTTTGCCACCCACCGGAATAAAGGAACGCATGGCGGCGATCATGCCAGGATAAACGCCGTCAGACAGAGTCACCATATCGGTGCTGATGTCGTTATTCAGGTAATTCCCGTTCCACTTAACAATTTCTTCGCGCAGCTCATTGGTGCTACTCATGTAGCCCCAGCTATGGTGCTTGATGCGGTCTTGCAGCGCCTCAGTAATGCAGGGGGCGCATTCGAAGTCCATAGACGCAACACCCATCCCATATTTGAATTCGCCATTGGGATAGCTGCGTGGAGGTGAATCCCAGCGGGAGCAGTTGCTTCCCACCCGGTTGTAGACAGTATCGAAATCGTATTTGCCGTTGGCCAATCTCGGATAGCTGTCGGAAGCACTCCGTCCTTCCTGCGCGCTTGCCTGGGGAGCGGCGGCCAGGGTTCCAGCTGCTCCCGCCAGCGCAGTAAAGCTGGCATTCTTCATGAAGGTTCTTCTGTTTAGACCTGCGTTTTTAGTCATCGCGGTGCCCTCTTACGACCTTTTATTGCTTGTTTTGTGTGATTTATTGGGAATTTGTGCGTTAGGCGAGTTTCCTCGTTAAAATTTGTTACAAATCTGTAACCAGCTTATTCCGTTTAGAGGCTGAGATCAAAGGAAATGATCTACAGCCCACCCTCCGCCTCCAGACGCTCCTGAACACGGGCGCCCCGGAGGATGTTCACCATGCCGTAGTTACCCTCATGGCAGGCATATTCGTAGAGCAGGCCACCCACTTTGGTCATTGGCACTACAGCGGTAAATTTATCTGTGTAGGTGGCTGGATCCTCTACCGTGAACTCATAGTCTACGGTGAATTCGTCCACCCGAGTGAAACGCTCACTCAAGGTCTTCTGCAGGGAGGTCCCGGAGCTGCCGAAGCTGGATGACAATCCGTTGAAATTCCTGGTCACTACAACCAGGGTGTCACCCTCCCAGTAGCCTTTGGAATCGCCAGTCCACAATCGGACATCATTGGACAAGGCGGCTATTTCGGCTGCGGAGTCATAAAGTGGAACGATGCGCGCATCATGAATCATCTCAGTCATCAGTACCGCAGTATTCTTACTTTGAAAGATTTGCACATTGTTGTTGTACAGACTGGGAACAAAGGGTGGACCTGCGTTAAAGCCGATGAGGCAACGCTCACTCAATCCACGGTCCTCCGGTCCATCGGTTCCTATACCCCCGGCCGCAATGCGCACGGGTCGGGCTTCACCGGTTGTGTCGCCGCCATACATACCCTGGCGAGCTATTGCGCCTTCCACTAAGGGAGGCAACTGGCCATCCTCAGGATAGACGATGTGGGATGTCCTCACCGTATCGCCGATCCCGGCATTCTCAATCCAGAAATCATTATAGGACTCGTCCACCCCTTCAATGTTGAGGGCGGAATCTGAGGCTTCATCGATAGCCGCTCGCCTGGTTCGAATCTCTTCGATTTCTTCTGCCGTTAGAAACTGTCGGTCTCCAAATTGCCTTGGCCGTTGCATGGGAACATCGGACGAGAAATTCCAGACGCCTTGTAGATCAGGCTGGCCCCATTCGGTGCGCGGAGCAACATAATCGTCCTGAGCCGACACCGCTAGAGGCAGAAACCCTGCAAGCGTTAAAAGACAAACGTTCAATTTCTTCATAACATTCCTATTATGTTGGGTGCTCCTGTTGCGTTTAAAACATCCAGTTTTGAGATAAAGGCGAAGGGAGAAATTGATGGGAACTCTTTGACATCGAGGTGCAGATTCCTTGCTATCAGGAACCGGGATCACATTCGAGCGATACGCCCCAACAGAAAGCGTTGGGGCCTGCTCTGGTGCTCTAAGCCAGCACCTTACGGAACACATCCACCGCGACTTGCATCTCTTCCATGCTGCCTAGCGAAATACGGCAGTGAGTATGTTGCAACGGTGGAAAATCGCGACCAACAATCACTTTGTGCGGACTGCACAAATTTCTCACGTTGGCCGCAGGTTGTTTCAGGTTTGGAAAGATGTGGTTGGTATGCGACTCCGGCGTATCATAACCAAGATCAGCCAGGGCGCCAACGACGAAGTTACGCACGCGAGTATTCTCTTCGCGTTCCCACTCCAGATGCGCTACGTCTTCGAAAGCAGTTAATGCCGCCACCGCGCTGAGCATAGCCACATCACCCATACCCCAGGCACTGCGAATTTCCCTCAGCGTTTCTGGTTGCGCCAATGCATAACCAATACGCATACCCGCCAGGGCATGTGCTTTAGAGAAAGAGCGGGTGATGAACACGTTCTTGAATTCTTTCGTAAGCGGATGTCCGGTTTGCATCTTGGCCGGATCGGCATAGTCAATATAGGCCTCATCAAGATGAATATGAGTATCAGGCGATTCCGCCAGCACTGCACGAACAGCTTTCTCGATAGCCTGTGGGCTATGTACAGTGCCCGAAGGATTGTTTGGATTACAGAAATACACCAGGCCAGCGCCTTTCGACACGGCAACCATGGCGTCCAGATCCAACTTGGCATCTTTATCCAATGGTATTTGCTTGATGGGCGCACCGATCTGGCGGGCAGTGCCTTCACTGGTAGAAAAAGTCGGACCCGCTGTTACTAATGGTTTGTCAGCATTACAGTAAGCTCTGGTTGAAGCCTGCAATAACCAGGTAGAACCTGAAGCCAACAGTACATGGCTACGAGGTACATCGAAGCGGGAAGCAATCGCATCCTGTAGTTCGGGCACAAAGTCCGGGGCATAACCTCGACCCACCCTATAGTTGGTGTACTTACGAATTGCCTCAAGCGTCTTCGGACCAGGGCCACGGCCACTCTCATTCTGATTGAGATGAATCTCACCCCGATCGTAAACACCGGCGTGGTGGTCAGAACGGGCCTGAGCGAATACTGGACTGCTGATAATGGTGGAGCCACCGATCAATCCGGCGGCGGTGCCGAATCCTGCTGATTTGACGAATCCACGACGACTAATTTTCATTATGCTTCTCCTGGTCCGGAGCGCCCGGAACCATGGTTCAGTGATTAGGACACGCTGCCAGCATCATAGCGCTGGCAGTCTCGAAATGCCACGGGAAATGGGGCTGTTCAGCGCTTATCTAGACCCTGTCAGCGTGCACAGATACGGTGAATTCAAGGATTTCCAAGGGCATTGACCCACCCCAAACAAGGGCACGCTCTGATGTTGGATCAGGCAGCGTATCGACCTCGAATGTCGAGGGCAGCCCCGTTGCCAGCCGTGTTACGCTTACTGCTGCCGACTTGTAAATACTAGATGGCTAACGGCGCATCAAAACGAATTTGGTAACCTACCTTATCATCTGAAAACCCAGCCGATTTGTAAAATGCTTCCATTGCACGGGTACGCTGCTGGGTCATGAGGGCGATCTTGTAACAATCTTTGCTGACCGCAGTGCGGGCCGCCACCAGCAAGAGATTTTTCCCCACACCCTGGTTGCGTTCCGATTCGGTCACAATGATATTTTCGATGATGCCAAATGGCCGGCCCGACCAGCTCAGGTTAGCGCAAATATTCAAAGTGCACGTGCCTATAAGTTCGCCACCTTTAAAAGCACCTAATACCACGCCGCCACTGCCAATGATTCTGCTATAGATTTCCCGGACATCGTTTTCGCTAAGGGCCTTGATATCAGGTAACTGGAATTCGTCCAGTAGCGACATGGCCTGCCAGATATCGCTGATCTGGATCGGTCTGACCTCTACCGCACTGAGTCGCTTCATCATGGTGACATTGGGTTCGGACTCTCGAATGCGCTCGAATCGCTCGCGCAAAAAGTCCGGCGCTGTCAAACCACCGATCTCCTGCATGCCAATTTTTTCAAACAGCCCGCATTGTGATTTGAAACACAAACAAAAGGCTTCTGCGATACCCAGCTCGGCTTCGACCGCAGCCAACAATGAAGTAGCCACTCCTTGTTCACGCGCATCGGATTTGACGTAGAGAGAACGAATGACAAAAACGGGATCGTCGAAGGCAAGATTGGCTACCCCAACAATCTCATTCTTCCATTCGGCAACGAAGTAGAAGTCGTTGCGGGAGTTGCCAAAAGCTCTCCCCCACTCCGCGTAGAGTGCTTCTATTGCCGGGTGGTCTACTTCGATCGCGACTCGGGCCAGCGGTTTCATCGTAAATCAGCCTTTGCTCAACCAGTGTGAGGAGCCAGTTCAGTGTGCTGCGTAAACACCTGCCTGTTAAGTGACCGCGGCTCCAGAATATATCCAGACCTTAGTAAACGCCTGACAGATATCCATGCCTCTTCAATCTAAATCTCCGACTCGAGTCGGTCAATCTTGGTGCGGAAAAGGTTCATCCCAGGGCAAAAAGGCGCAGTCGGAAAAGTTATGTCAGTTTGTAACAGGGGCGAGGAATTTCGGGACGATGACAGTAAAATCCCTTCTCGTAAATTCTCGCGCCTGGTCCCTGTTCGGACCGTTCCAGAAATAACTAAAAATTAGAACAACATGCTTCGATCTTTGACTCGTCATTCGCCTCGACAGCGCTTTGGTTTTTCCAAGCTGATACCGTCCACACTGATTCAATGCAGCGCTATGCTGACTGTACTGTGTGTCATCCCGATGACAAGCCAGGCTCAAAACACTGTTGGCGATGGCTCAACAGTCGTCTATCCCGCGGAGTACTTCACTGAGTGGCAGCCAATCACGGCCCAGGACATGCTGGCGCGAATTCCTGGTCAGGATAACCAGGGACCTGGTCGCGGAGGGCGCGGTGGCCCGCCTGGTGGCTTCACTGGCAATCCAACTAGTGGTGGACGCGGGCTTGGTGCGGGTAACACCGGCACCGAAATCATGATCAACGGCAAACGCACAGCCGGCAAAAACAATTCCACCGATCAGCTACTCAGCCGAATCGCCTCTTCCCAAGTTCAGGAGATTCAGATTATTCGCGGCACTTCCGGTGATCTCGACGTACGTGGGAGTGGACAAGTGATCAATGTCGTCTTGTTGGACGCTCTGGCCTCAACCAGTTTCTCTTACGGAGCGACAGTAAATTACGCCCAAGACGACACTGTGTTACCCGGCGGCAATATCGCGCTCAATGGTCAACAGGGTGCTCTGGATTATCTGCTAACCCTGCGTAGTTCCCCCCGCTACTCGAATAGTCTTAACAACGAAAGCAGTGTATTGGGAGACTTCACACCCAATGACACGGTACTGGAAGAAGTCACTCGCGACGGCGAGAATCACGAGTTAAGTTTCAATCTTGGCTATGCCTTCGCCAACCTGGGTACGCTGCAGGTCAACGGCCTTTATGCGCAACGGGATGCGCCCACCGAAATCGATCGTGTTACTACAAATCTGTTAACCGACCCGGTGCAGTATCTTGTGGAACGCGAAGACAACCCCAATGCACGAGACAATTGGGAGTTGGGATTCGACTATGAGTATTCATTCGACAATGGTGCACGCTTCAAACTCCTGGGTATTGCCAATCAGGACAATAACGATTTCACGCGCCAACGTTTCGAACGCTTTCCTGATAACGGTGATGAACTAAATCTGTTTCTGAATCTGAACGCCATTACCGAAGAGAAAATTCTCAGAGGTTCCTACACCTTTGACATGTTCGATAGCCAAAGTGTCGAGATTGGAGCTGAGCGTGCGCAAACTACCCTGGATTCATCTTTACGTTTGGGTTCGCTAACAGCGGAAGGAACACCGTCGCCTGAGGTAGGTGGTCTGGTTCCGGTAGCGGTGCCCAATAACGCCAATTCTGTGGTTGAAGAAATTCGCTACGAACCGTTTGCCATTCACAACTGGCGCATCAACTCACAGCTCACTCTCGAGTCCTCATTGTTGTACGAAACTTCCGAGATAACTCAATCGGGCAGTGTGACCAACCAACGCGATTTTGACTTTATTAAACCCAAGGTCGATCTTCGCTATGACATTACACCAATGTTACAGGTTCGTGGCACCATCGAGCGCATCGTCAATCAGTTAAGCTTTTCAGATTTTGTTGCTGCTAACGACGAACAAGACAACGACTCCAACACCCTGGGAGGCAATGCCAACCTGAGGCAGCAGACTCAATGGCGTTATTCCTTCAACGGTGAATACCGATTACCGAATGATGTCGGCGTGTTAAACGCACTGTTCTGGTACGCCGATCATACCGACGTCATCGACTGGATCGATGTCACCACGTCCGAAGACAATCTGGCTTCGGTTAATGGCAATATCGGTGATGGCCGGGAGTTTGGCACTAACCTTAACGCCAGTTTACGCATGGGTATGATTGGACTACCCGATTTATTGGTCAATGTGGCCCTGGATCTCCAGGACTCTGAAGTTATCGATCCGTTTCTGGGTGTTGAACGCCGTTTTCGGTTCTTTAACCGGGGTCAATTCAGGTTAACCACACGCCACGATATTCCTCAATGGCGCTTCAACTGGGGCATACAGTATTTTGATCGCATCGATGGCGGCATGTTCATGTATGACTTACAGGATTTTGAGTTTACTGTGGGTGAACCATTCCATGGCATCTTTGCCGAATATCGGGATCGCCGTGGCACGACTTATCGATTGGATATCGGTGCTTTCACCGATGGCGCTCAGTGTCGGGAACGCTGGCGCTATGTAGGCAGACTTTCTAACAACATTCTGGAAGAGCTGGAATACCGATGTACCCAAAGTGGCGTGCGGCCTTCATTCAGTGTCACCGGTACCTTTTAAGGCGATTCTTGTTTTTAGGGTTACGGCGCAGTACCGAACACTGCGCTGCGCACTTCGCCTTCGTGTACGTAAAACACTGCATCGTTGACTAATACCGAACGATCACCGAAGCTGCTGAAGAATGGAGCAAATGCGCCAAGTTGTTCGGTAGAATCCCCTTCCACATAACCCGTCTCAGCAACACCTGCGTCCGTCACTTCAAACATATAGAGGCCTTTGTTGGTAAAAGAATACCAGGTGCTGGGCGAGCCCGGGTCGAATCCTTCATAGTCCGGTTCGCTCTCGTTGACTTGTATTGGAATGGCGAACCGAAAAGGTGCAGCCGCTGTTGTAGGTAAAAATGAAATACCGTGATGATCGGCCAATACCTCCGACTGAGAGCCACGCTTGCCGTAGATTAGCGCGTTGATTTCCTCCGGTGCTTGCGGATCTGACACATCGAACAGACTGAGCTTAACGCCTTGATACCAGGCGCCACGGGCAAAGCCAAAATCCGAGGAGCCATCGTCAGGAATGGCGTCCTTGCCAAATCCCAGCAACAGGTTTTCTCCCACGGGATGCAAGTAATCCGAATACCCTTCAATCTCCAGCTCGCCCGCTATAACTGGCTCGTCCTGATCTGAAAGATCAACCACGTAGAGCGGATCGATTACCCGAAAAGTCACCAGATAAGCGCGATCTCCAACAAATCGTGCTGCAAATAATTGCTCGCCAGGTTTGCCAATACCGTCGATATAGTCCACCAATTCCAGTTCATCGCCATCTTCCTTAAGCACGGTAAGGCGAGTGCTGGAGGTAGCGTTCCAGGTTGATCCAATGGACGTGACCACATTCAGGTATTCGCCGTCGTCGCCGCCTGCTCCCATTCGAAACGAGCGTTTATCTTCCGCCCATCCCAGATGCCCACGCACCTCACCGGACGCTGCATAGTCCACACCGTCTTCCGTTAATGAGAATTTGTGAATGGCCGTAGTGTGCTCTGGATCGTAGAACAGTGCATCGACGGCAAAGACTTCATATTCGTATTGCGTGGTCGCCAGATACAAAGCTTCCGTTGTCATGTATACGGTTTCGGTATTGCCCAGGAAACAAGTGCTGCTAAAGTCCGCAGGGTCAGCAAGAGGAATTGTGGCCACCGTGACGATGCTTGGATTGCGACTCTCCTCCAGCGCATTGGTAGCGATGTAACAGTCCTTACTTTCGATCAAGTCACGCGGATCCACATCAGGCATTTCAACTTTCGGTAGCAGCGTGGTTAGTGAAGCAGTTTCCAGGGCAGCCGCATTACTCTGCTGAGATTCTTCATCGAACGCATAGGGAATGAAACCATCGAAGCCAGGCGAATATCGGGTAACAATATAGAGAAGGTCGCCAACCCGCCGACTGGAAATCAGTGTGCCATCGATAACCATGCGCTCAGAGAGGCTCAGGTTTGTCGGGTCCGAGGCATTCAGGAACTCGAGTTCCACTTCATTGCTTCCCCAACCCCAAATATCGAGCCAGGCAACGTAAGAATTGAAACCCGAAAGAGTGACAATCATGTCGTCACCACTTGGGCTATCCTGAATCAGATACATACTGTCGGTAGCGCTGGAGAGGTCATTAATCTCGGTTAGCGGCTGATACAGACCTACTTCTTCGGCTGCGGGTGTCTCCGGGTCTAATCGAAAAGTTGCGATACAGTTTTCGAATCCACAGTTACGAAGTGCGTACAGGTACTCACCATCCGTTTTCACGATATCGGCTTCATCCACACCGAGTTCCTGGATATTGGTGGAAGAGACCTGCGCAACACTTGCGCCAGCGCTACTATCGGCTGTTCCTGCAACAGCAAAATCCAAAGTAACAAACCGATTGAATTCATCACTGGCTCCAGTGCTCATACCGAGTTTCAGATAGTCTTCCATCGCGGCATCAGATGAAAAGCGATGCAAGACATCCTTGCTTGCGTCGTGAACTGTGAAATTGACTGGAGTGTTCGCAATGCGAAGCGCATTGTCTCCTACCTGATAGGCAGTCCAGAATTCGTAGTCACCCGCGACCAGAACCTCATCTGAGAACAATTGGAAATCTATAGAACTATCCAGTTCGACATTGGCAAACCCACGCAAAGAACCAGAGTCTCCATCCCATGGCTCCCAACCGAAAACTGTGCGCAAGTACCATTGGCTTCCATGCCTTGCAGCGAGGAACAATCGGGCGGTCTCACCCAAATCAGTGGCATCAACGGACATGGTAACGCGACCAGTAATTGCGTCACTGTTTAAATACACTTCACTAAATCGATGCGGTTCGGCAGTCTGCAACTCAAGCGTAAGATCGGACGCACTATTGCCCACTGCTTGAAAAGAGATGGTGTAAGTCCAGACTGCAAGTGCAACGCCGCGCATTAAGTTTACTATTAGTGCATTGTTGTAGTTCAGTGACCGTAGGGACGCCATGATGGTTCTCTCGAATTCGGGCTGCGCTCTGCTGCCTATATTACTCAGTCAAGTATACAAAGCTGTGGCCCCAAAACACTCACCAACCCCTGCCCCATGTGATTTCACTCACAGATTCGTTCGGCTGAAACAAGCGCAGAACTCGGAGTTGCGGGGCAGGCTGCTGCCAGCGGGTTTATTGCAGAAAATTACCTTATGTAAGTAATTCTCCTACAGGAGTGCTAGGCTTGTAGAGGTACTATTTGCCATGCCCACGGGGAGAATATTCTGAGAGCTCTGCAGTCTCAGAGCTGCCCGTGGACCTGCGTCATGGAAGACCGTACAAGCTGAAGGAGTAAACAGTGCTTAACAACAGAATCCTGATTGCCGATGACGAACCAGACTTCACCGAAATAATCGGCGCAGTTGCAGAAGACATTGGCTTTGAAGTGATCACCGTGCACGAGGGCAACGAGGTTGTCAGCCGCGCATCTGCCGTGGACCCCGGCGTAATCATTCTCGATCTTCGTATGCCAGGCACCGATGGTGTCGAAGTGTTGAAACAGCTCGCTGAGATGGCCTGCACTGCCCAGATCCTGCTCATCAGCGGCCTTGGACAACGCACCCTGAATTCAGTGGAACTGGTGGGAAAAGAGCGCAAACTCAACGTGATCGGCTCCCTGACCAAGCCCATGACCCCGGACGAAATCGAGGAAACTCTCACGCCTTTATTGGGAACAGTTGAGGAAAAGTCTGCGGTTGAAATCACAGCTGATCAGGATGCGTTTTCAAGTTTTGGCTTGCAGACATTGTTTTTACCCCATGTCTGGTTGAATGATGACGCCCAAACAACCCAACGCATTCTGCTGGAAGGTCGGTGGATACTGGACAATAAAGAGGAAGTGAGTGGTAAACAGCTGCAAAGCTGGTCACACGAAAATGGTTTCAGCAAAGGCCTGACGGATCTCGTTCTTCGCGATGCGATGTTCAGTTTTAATGCACTAAGCAAAGAAAGCGACCAACTCGAATTCGTATTACCGTTCATTCCCGAGCTGTTGCAAGACGAGGAAATCGCAGATCACCTGGCTGAGGTGTTTATGAGAAGCCGCTTTCCTGCCGAGAGAATCATTGTCGAAACAGATGAACAGGGCATTCACCGCTATCAGTCAACTGCAGTCGAGGTCCTCTCACGGATGCGGATAAAAGGATTTCGCATTGCCATGATCACAGAAACCAACAGTGACGAGCTGTTGTCGATGATTGACAAGTTGCCTATGGATGAAATCATCATGGACATGTCCTTGTTGAACCGCAGCCAGAAACTCAATTCCGATATGGAGTTGGAATTTGCGTATAGCTCATTAAATTCGATGGCTAAAAGAATGGGTATCCAAACCTGCGCTCACAATATCGACAGCACAGAACTACTGGAATTCGTCAAACGATGCAATTTTGACCAGGCCAGAGGCCGAGCAATAACTGGCCCTCACTCTATAGCCAAGCTTGAAGACTATCTGGCAGGTACATTGGATTAGCACCTGACCTAACACCTGTTTAAATCGGTTCAAAATCTTACTTATGTAAGCCGCTGGCATCCAAAATCATGACAACGAATAAAGATGAGCCTGGTTTAACGACTGCCCAAATTCCGGATGCAGAGACCAACTCCTCCCCAAATTCCAGTGAGCCCTTTCAGCATTCGGCCCGCCTACAGGGCAGTTCGGTCGCTCTCACATTATTGATACCGTGTCTTATCAGTCTGACATTTGGGGCAGCCTCTTACCTTGTTGTAGTGAGCTATGAGCCTATCCAGTGGTCCGTTCAGGCGTTCCTGCTGGTAGCGGCAGTATTGCTTTCCATTGTTGGTAGCTGGTTGCTCGCAATCAATAGTATTAGAGCCCGCAAACAAGAGTTGCGTTTGCTGGACTTCAATCGGATGTTGAAGGTTTTCTTCGAGAAAAACCCGGAGATCATGTTCGTAAAGAATCTTGATGATAGCTTTGCACTCGCCAATGAAAAGTTTCATGAGATGGTTAGCGATCCCAGCAATATATTGAAACAGATCGAGCGCGAAGACGACCTGCCCTCCTATGTGGCGGCTAATATTCACCAGCAAGACCTGCAGGTAATTCAGCGCGAAGAGCCCATGGAATTTCAATCTCGTTACAAACGAGATGGCGCTATTCTTCATCTGAAAACCTTGAGATTTCCAGTCTTCAATGACGAAGGCGAAATGGTTGCCATCGGCGGCATATCCAATGACATAACAGATCAGGTGCAGAGTCGACGGGCACTTATTGAAAATGAGCGGCTGTTAAGAACCTTTATCGAATCTGCGCCAGACGCCGTGTTGATTTGTAGTGCAGATGGTGAAGTAACGCTGGTAAATCAGGCAGCAGAAAGAGTATTCGGATATGAACGCGAACAGATGCTGTCCCAGAGCCTGTTCTCGCTGATTAAAGATCTTAGCAAGGAGTTGTTTCAGCACTCTTTCTCTAATGAAGAGAACACAGTTACTCACACCATAGGTGGCAATGGCAGACGAGCCGATGGCGACGAATTCCCCGTGGAGTTCTCCCTGGCACCAATCAATACGCAGGATGGATCTCTGATGATCTGCATACTGCGTGACGTTAGTGACAAGTCATTTATGGAATCCCAACTCAGACAAAGTCAGAAAATGGAGGCGATAGGAAAACTGACCGGAGGGATGGCGCATGATTTTAACAATTTACTTGGCATCATTATTGGCAATATAGCCCTTGCTAAACGCCGCCTGGAAAGAAATGATCCGCTGAACAAGCGCCTCGATACCGCCATGAATGCAGCCCAGCGTGGTGCCGAACTGACCAAACGCATGTTGGCAGTAGCACGCAGACAACCTCTACAACCCACTCCGGTCTTTCTTAATGAGGTAATCGACGAGCTTGCCAAAATCCTGCCACAGACCCTGGGTGCAGATATCGAAATCGAGTTGACACTGGAAGCCGATCTTCCAGCAATTTTGGTTGATGAGTCCGCCGTAGAAAGTATGCTTCTAAACCTCGCGATCAACGCGAGAGATGCTATGCCCCACGGTGGCAAATTCACTATCTCCACCAATACCGAGAACAAAGACGCCATTGAAAAGGCACTGCCAAGTACAGTGGTTAGCGATACCACCTACGTGCACATGGCGCTGCAAGATACCGGCAGCGGCATGAACGAAGAAACCCTGAACCGTGCATTTGAACCATTCTTTACTACCAAGAAAAAAGGTAAAGGCACTGGACTTGGATTGGCCATGATCTATGGTTTCCTAAAACAATCCAGAGGTTATATCGTTTTAGATAGTACTCTGGGGGTTGGTACAACCATTCACATCTACTTGCCTGCGAAAGCCAATGTCGACCTGAAAAAGTCGGCATCTGTTTCAAAAATATCGGTACCATTTCTGGCTGGGAAATCCCACAAGATTCTGGTGGTGGATGATGAAGTGGACCTTCTCGAGATAGCCCGGGACTACCTCACGGATTTGGGGCTGACAGTGATCACCGCGGATAGTGGTTCCGAGGCTCTGGACATAATTACCAACGATAGCAGTATCGAACTGCTGCTCACGGATGTGGTCATGCCCGGAATGACCGGCCCGGCGCTGGTTAAAAAAGTGCGGGCCATTCGAGAGGACGTTCAGATTCTGTATGCTTCCGGCTATCCGTCGGGATCTATCGAGGAAACCAGTGAAATACGGTTGGATGCACCCTTGATCCATAAGCCCTATACACGAGATACACTGGCGGAATCGATACTGAGCGCGCTCGCGAACAACTAGAGAATAGTTGGTACCTGCTTTTTCCGTTCCAGGTTTTGTGATGTCTATCACAAGAAAGCATGGGTTACAGAAAAATTCTGACTACCCACCAGATTCCTTGTCAGGCATAGTTAATCGCAATTAGAGCCTGCTTGCTGTTTAGGAATTTTCCTACAAAAGCTTCTGTATGACCGCAATTGATCGAACTTCAGTGACGTAACGTAGTTTGTTTCAGAACCAGGCTCTAGTCTTGCCGGCAACAAGGGTAGTTTTGTGTTAGTTGTACATAAGAGCGGGAATATGGCATCGCCGACGAAAAGGAAAAACTTGATTCTGGATGATCCTGCGGAACTCAGAGAAGTTTTCAGGGTTGCCCATTCCCACCGTTGGCCAATCACCTACTCAGTCACGACTGGGCAACGGGTTAGTTCACACACTACCGAGTTACTAAAAGTAGAACCAACCAAGGGCACGCTCACGGTGAGCAGCGAAATGAAGTACTCTGGCTTACAACCCAGTGTGCCAACTGGTTTTCGTTCACAGAGCGGTGGCATCGTTATTGAATTCGAGTCCCAATTGCTGGGTGGCAACAATACCTTGTCAGACCGCCTGTTTTCAGAGTGCCGGATCAGATACCCAGCTACAATCAAATTCAGTCAGCTTCGGAACGCAGTTCGCATCGACTGCAACAGCATGGACGAGATCCTGGTTACCTTGTTTACCGAACAACTCAGGTTACAAGGCAAGGTCCAGGACATCTCTGCCACTGGCGTAAAGATAAGATTCTCTGGCAATCTTTCCTATCAGTTTAAGCACTCACGCATTGTTACCGATTGCCATATGCGCCTTCCTGACGGAACGATCGTGGAGGCCCGCCTCAAAGTGCTGGGTTTTACCTACGATCAGGATCAGGATATTTCTTATATTCGCTGTTACTTCCTGGCCATCAAGGAAGACGAAGAAATGAAACTGGAAGAGCTGATGCGTGAGGCTCTGGAACGAATTCCGCAGCGAATCGGCGGTTTCTAAGTTCAGTCATCGAATCCTCGCATTCCGCCTCTAAGCTGATCCCCTGTTCTCAAGATAGTCACCGTAAAGCGATTGTTTGCAGTCAGGGCAAACGCCATGACTAACCTGGTTTGCCCCCTGCGCTTCAATATAGTCTTCCACCGTCATCCACTCTCCCTGTTCATCACGGGTCTTCTTGCAGGCGGCGCACATGGGAATGATGGTTTCTAGAGACTCAACCCGGTTCTCCAGTTCATAATTGTGATGCATCTGGCTGATGCGATTTCGTTGTAGCCAAAATCCTAATCCTCCCGCAATAACGCCCATGATCAGAGTAGCGAAATACTGCAGCGAGGTGATGTTTTGGAATACAACCAGCAACCAGAAAGTCATAGTGAATATCTGACTGATGAGGAGATAAGGTAGAGAGAGGAATATCAGCCCTGCGATGAAAACAACCGTTGCCAGCACCAAAGTTCCTGGCGTGCTATCGATTACTACGATGACGGAGGGTTTGAGACTTACCGCAATCGTACACAGGAACAGGACGGTGTTGGAAAATCTCGGAGGTATTCGTTCCAGTGCAGCGAACACTCCAGCAACGATGATTACCAGCAAGCCTGCCGAGTTCAGAACAACTAACCAGCCTGGCGGTTGAAAATCGGTAAACACAAAATCCCGAAACGAAGAGAGCAGCAGCAGCACACCGATACACGCAAGCGCTACTGGCATATATGAAGTCTGGATGTCATCCAGATATCGCTTCCATTTTTCTTGCGACACAGTCACCCCCTATTGCTGTGTTCTGAAAAACCGAACGCTGAAACAGTTTTTAGCCTATTTTAGAAATCGATTGTACCAATCCAGATATCGCTGATAACGATCCAGCACGAAACTGGGTCGACGAATTCCATGATGTTCATTGGGATATACCACCAACTGAGTTTCTCTGCCCAGGCGCTTGAGAGCCTGGTAAAGCTGCTCTGAATTCAGGATAGGGACATTCCAGTCGTGCTCACCACCCATTATCAAGGTAGGAGTCACGATGTTGGCCACATCATTGAACGGAGAAATTCTTTCCCAGTTTTCTGGAGTCTCCCATGGCAGCCCCAATTCAGCTTCCCACT
The DNA here is from genome assembly GCA_028281635.1 of Pseudomonadales bacterium. Taxonomy (GTDB): domain Bacteria; phylum Pseudomonadota; class Gammaproteobacteria; order Pseudomonadales; family Pseudohongiellaceae; genus UBA9145. Next base: position 46,873 of record JANQJM010000224.1, read on the forward strand.
GGCGTTGATAGTGGTCGTGACCATAGTTGCTGCGATACAGCACCTCGCTGGCCCCAGTAATGGCAGCAGCGAAACGATCGCTCTTGGTAATGACATAGTTGGTGAGGATGCCACCATAACTCCAGCCACCGACACCGAGTCGTTGTGGATCCGCATAGCCTTGGGCAATAGCATAGTCCACTCCCGCCATCACATCTTCGAAGTCCTTAACACCCCAGGCCGCCCACAGCTGTTTGGAAAAATCCTGGCCATAGCCTGATGATCCTCTCGGGTTCGTCATCACCACTACATAGCCATTAGCTGCAAACAGTTGTGCATCGAAATTGAAATTGAAATCATACTGTGACACCGGGCCCCCATGAATACGTAGCAGAGTCGGGTACTGAAAATTTTCATTGAAGCCCGGTGGCTTATAGATGAAGCCTTCTATCTCAGTGCCATCTTCACTCTGGAACTGCACATTTTCAACAGCTGCTATTTTTACTTTGTCGAGGAACGGTTTATTGGTGAAGGTAAGCTGTCGCAGGTTGCGCCCGGAACCGAAATAAACTTCGGTCGGTTGTTCGGCAGTACCGATTAGCGTGGCAATATCACCTTCGTCATTAATGGAGTAATCGCGCAGACTTATACTACCATCGATCAGACGCTCAAAATTTTCACCGCTGCGATCGATACTTGCCAGGTGGCGCTCACCGCTGTCTTCCAGGATAAACAAGATGTCATCGCTGTTCTCAGCGAACTGAGGAGAACTCACGTTCCTATCTATTCTGGAAGTCAGCACGCGAGCCTGACCGCCAGTCGCTGGCGATACTGCGAGATGCCCTGTGGCATACCAAATCAGTTCTGGTTCGGTGACTGTGACGTAAGTGATGTAGTTACCATCGGGGCTCCAGGCGGGAGAGGAATCAGAACCAGGATTTGTGGTTACCTGCAGTAGCGTTGCACCCGCGTCCGGGTTTTCAACCGACACCACCCAGATATCGCTGTTGCTATTGCTATCGGGTTCATCCGTCCTATTGCTGGTGAATGCAATGAGTTGTCCATCAGGACTCCAGGCAGGTTGCGAATCATCGTAGTCGCCGGAAGTGAGCTGGGTGACTTCATCAGTGGCCAGATCCTGCACATAAAGATGTGTGCGAAGTCGATCCAGATAACCTGCATAGTCCCGCTTAAATTGAAGTCGATCGATGACCCAGGGCTCAGGTTCGTCCTCGTCCTCATCGGAATCTTCCTCTGCATCAGTAATGAGCAAAGCCAGCTTGGAAGCATCAGGCGACCAGACATAATCTGATACGCCCTGTTCAATCTCAGTGAGTTGTACGGCTTCACCTCCGCGTCGATCCAGGGCCCAAACCTGCGTTTCTCCGTCATTACGGGAAGCCAGAAAACTTAAGTATTTGCCATCCGGGCTCCAGGCAGGATTAGTGGCGGAAGTGCCGACTCCTGTCATTGGTAAAATTTCCTCATCCGAGGTAGACGCCATAAATAGGCGCGTTTCAGACGAGTTTTCCTCCAACGACGTTTCGCGCACAGTGTAAGCCACCCAGTTGCCATCTGGACTCAGCACTGGACTGCCCACTTGCTTGAGTGCGAAAAAATCCTCAGGAGTTATCAGACGTGGTTCGGAGTCTTGGGCAACTACAATGGGCGTTGACACAATGGCACACAGCAACGAGGCAATTGATATCTGGATGGTCTTCACGGTGGTCTCCATTTATTCTTATCACCAAACCCTTAACCACCCTACCACCGATGGCAAGTGCACAACAGCTTTTGCAATTGGATTACGAGTATCCAATCATTCAGGCACCCATGGCCGGTGTGCAAGACAGCCGGTTGGCAATCGCTGTTGCCAAAGCTGGAGGTATCGGTTCACTTCCTTGCGCTATGTTGTCCAACGAAAAGTTGCGCTCGGAATTGTCAATTCTGCAACAGGAAACAAATACACCGATCAATCTCAATTTTTTCTGTCATGAATCTCCTATAGTCGATGCAGTAGCAGAGCAATGCTGGAGGGAATTGCTCAAACCATACTATAAGAAATATGGCCTAGCTCAGAGCCTGATAGAACATGGCGCAGCAAGGATTCCATTCTCAGAAGAAATTGCAGAGCTTATCGAACCGTTCTGTCCTCAACTGATTAGTTTTCATTTTGGACTACCAGATGAAGAGCTCCTTACAAGAGTTAAGTCTTGGGGAAGTAAGATTATTTCTTCGGCAACAACCCGCGAGGAGGCAGAATGGCTGGAAGCCAATGGTGCGGATGGAGTGATCGCCCAGGGCATCGAAGCCGGAGGTCATCGCGGGATGTTCCTGACTGAAGACCTTGAGACGCAATCGAGTACTGTGTCTTTACTTGAGGATATCGTTGCGAGTGTAAACATACCGGTGATTGCAGCTGGTGGAATAGCCACGGCTGCAGATGTGAAATCATGCATGCAGTCAGGCGCCAGTGCGGTACAAGTAGGTACCAGCTATTTATGCTGTCATGAAGCCACTACGACAAAGGTACATCAATCCTTGCTGCTGCAAACCGAGCCACCAGAGACTGCAATCACGAATTTGTTTACGGGAAAACCTGCCAGGGGCATTGTGAATCGATTGATGAAGGAGCTTGGCCCAATGCATTCTGCAGTGCCGAAGTTTCCATTGGCGGCGAATGCGATAGCACCATTGCGGGCCGCAACCGCTGCTTCAGATTCGGGAGACTTTATGTCACTGTGGAGCGGCACTAATAGAATCGGGTGCAAAATGTGTTCTGCAGCAGAAATTACAAACGAACTCGCCCAAGGCTTTAGTTAGTTTTCGTTCTCACTTATCGAAAGCCTTATTTATCGCTGCTGTTACCGCAGCATGTGCGCCACTTTCCAGTAACGTGCCATGCGCAGAGAGTAGTTTGTTGAAATCCAGAGACAGCATCTCCCTGAACTCCGATTCAAGACTCTCTCCTTCCGGAGTCATCAGTTTCAGCCAGAATGGGCCAAGGATTGTCCTCTTGGGGAAACCGATGAAGGGCATGATCAGCCGTGCAGGCAGATTGTTAAAACTATAGTCGCCGTAGTTTTGAATGGCATCGCAGGTGAACAACACACCGCCATCTCTCTCAATCAGTAGCACGCATTCTGGTTGCACTGTTTTCTTGAACAAGAACAAGCGCGCATCAGGAAAAGGCAGATTCGTATCATCAGATATAGGGTGATCAATTGCAGGTTCAGTATAGGTAGTACCGCCGGCCTGGCACCAATGACTGGCGCCGAATTTTTCGACATAGTAGGGATCATCCAGGCCGTGAAAGGCGCCAAGTCGGAGAATGTTTTTAATCTTGCCAAGTTCCTGCAGCTTCGCTTCGGTGGCGGGCTGCAGCCTGATGGGGTTGATTAGAGTGAGTTCCTTGTCGTGCCTGATGATTCCCATGTTTCTTGAGATACGCAGCACGGCATTCATTTGAATACTGCCGCGCACCATAAAAAGATCCGGGGCTATGGATTCAACATCACCGTGGGGAAAGATCATGAGTATTCACTCCTTAGCTGCACCTGTAGCCTGATTGGATTCTAGACTCGCCACAGCCCCCATGTCACGAGGCTGGCTAAATGGACATTCGTAAGCCCAACTCGTATTCTGTTTGCAATCGATGGAGAACACGACATGAAGATGGTGAAACTTTCCCTGCAGATGCTTAGTCTGGTGGCAATATTTATCGCGGTCGCCATGGCAACTTTGAGATTCAATCATCGCAATGACGATGGCCCATCTATTTTATTTCCTGGTGGTGCGCTGGTCTCCGGTGAATTGCACACGGGCCCTGAACCCAATTGGGACTTCACCGCAGATGTGCAAACAGTGGAATTGGAGCTGGATGATTCCGACAGCTCGCGCCTGATCTGGATTCAGAACGCTGATGGCAAAGCCTATGTAGTGTCTGGCTATATGAACAACTGGCTGGGACGTCTCTGGAAGCACTGGGCGGTTGAAGCCGACGAAGGTAGTGGCCGTGCCGTACTGAGAATTGGAGATACGCGCTATGAACGGCAATTGGTGCGCATCCACCAAGGAGATGAGTTAGATGGTATCGCCGAAAGCGTGATTCGCAAGTACGCTGGCGGCAACCCCACACCCGAATCCATTGCCGGGTTCCGTGCAGCAATTGAGTCTGGTGCCACCTGGGCCTTCGCCGTCTTACCAAGAGGATAGCCAGCATGACTACCAAAAATTATCTAATCGCCTGCGGCGCAGTAGCCGTGGTTACCGCACTCTGCATGCTGTTTGTCCCACCTGTAGCACAGGCCTTCGAAGGCCTGGTCCTCCTCTTCCTGAGCACCTTCGCCACCGGCTAAGCACCCCATTTAAAGGACACCCATCTAAATCACCCGCCGCAGCGGGACTTCTTCGTGCTCGCGGATTTCCAGAGTTTTCCAGTAAATGACCGGAAAATCAGCAGCTTATGCGACCAAGGACGCTGCTGATTTTGCCTAAATTCAAATGGGTGTCCTTTAAATATGTGAAAAAATGCTTGGCTTGAGTTTATATTTCCACTATATTGGAAATATGGAAATATTTGAGGCAACAGAATCGCTTGGGGCTCTGGCCCATGAGACTCGATTGGAGATTTTTCGCTATCTGATCCGAAAGGGTCCGCAGGGCGAGGCCGTTGGGGTGATCGGGGATGCGTTTGATCTGCCCGGAGCCACCCTCTCCTTTCATCTGCGTAACCTGAAGCAGGCCAATCTCATTCAGGTGCGAAGAGAAGGACGCTCCCTCATTTACTCACCTAACTTTGACCACATTAACGCAACCCTGGCGTTTCTGGTGGAGGATTGTTGCCAGGGAAACTTCGATGCCAGTTCATGTGCAGGAGGACAATGCCAATGAAACGACTTCATCTTCATGTATCAGTTACCGATCTCGACCAAGCCATCACGTTTTACAACACGCTGTTTGCTGCCAAGGCGGCCGTCATAAAGGATGACTACGCAAAGTGGATGCTCGACGATCCAGCCATAAATTTTGCTATTTCAAATCGAGGTCATCCACCCGGCCTCAATCATCTGGGATTTCAGGTGGACAGTGATGAACAACTGGGGGAAATTTCCTCACGTTTGCAGAGCGCAGGTTTTGGCGGCAATCCCGAAGAAGACGCAAAGTGTTGCTACGCACACTCCAACAAATACTGGACCAAAGATCCCGCAGACATTCCATGGGAGAGCTTCCACACTTTAGGCGAAATACCGACCTACTATAACGACCAACCCAAACCAGAAACAGGAGCGGCAGATGAACGCTGCTGTAGCTAAGCTGCTCGCTCTGTGGTGTCGTCGCTTTCAGTTGCAGGTGTATCGATACTGTCTATTGCACTGCCCAGGAATTGCAGGATGCCATCGTCCATCGGACCATGTCTTAACAACTTTTTGTCCAACAGATAGTTCTGAGTATTATGCCAGGGAGCATGATCACCCTGTCGCGGGAAAAGATGCAAAGCGCGTTTGAAATAGCCCGGATTAAAATCCGTTACCCAATCGCGCTTCTGCATGTTTTGTTCATGCTCTCGGAGCACCGGAATCACACGGGTAGTATTGGTCGCATCCATCTTCTTCAAGACATCACAAACAAACTGTGAATTGAGATCTGCACGCAAGGTCCAGGATGCATTGATGTATCCGAATGTCTGTATCAGATTTGGAACCTCTGAAAACATCATACCCTGATACATATAGTGATCCGGAAAATCGATCGCCTCACCGTCCTGGGTAAATTGAACACCACCGAGTACCTCCAGCTGCAAACCGGTGGCAGTGACCAGGATGTCACACTCCACACTGGTGCCGTCGTCCAGTTGTACGCCGGTTTCCGTGATGCGCTCAATTTGAGCGGTGCGTACCTCCGCCTTACCAGAATTCAGTGCATGAAATAGATCTGAGTCTGGCACCAGACAAAGCCGCTGTGTCCACGGGTCATAGCTGGGAGTGAAGTGTTTATCGACATCAATGTCCTGCTTGAGCGCTTTGTGCACACGACGCAGTATCCACTCTTTCATTTTTTGTGGCTTGTTGCGTGAGCGTTTGTAAATCAGGCTCTGAAAGCGGATATTACGCCACCGAACCAGGGCATAGGCCCAGGTATCGGGAAGTATCCTGCGCAAGAAATTGTATATGACATCTTTACCCGGCATAGAGACGATGTAAGTAGGCGAACGCTGAATCATCGTGATGTGCTCAACGGCGTCCGCCATAGCAGGAACGATCGTCACGGCTGTTGCTCCACTACCAATAACGGCTACGCGCTTACCCTGATAGTCCAAATCTTCTGGCCAATGCTGCGGGTGCACTAGCGTACCCGAAAAGTTTTCCAAGCCCGGAAACTCTGGCGTATAACCAGTCTCGTAGTTGTAGTAGCCACTGCACATAAACAGCAGCCGGCCGCGGATTTGTTTCGCCTTTCCATCGCTATCCAGCGCACTAACCGTCCACAAAGCTTCCTTACTATCCCAACTGGCGGCGGTGACCTTCACACCAAACTGTATATGCTCTTGTACCGAGTATTCAGTCACCGCTTCTTGCAGGTAGCTAAGTATGGAGGGGCCGTCTGCCAGCGCTTTTGGATTAGTCCAGGGTTTAAAGCTGAATCCGAAGGTATGCATGTCACTATCGGATCGAATACCAGGGTAGCGAAACAGGTCCCAGGTGCCGCCAATAGAGTCTCTTGCTTCGAGTATGGTGTAACGTTTGTCCGGGCACTGTTCGTGCAAGTGGCAAGCGGCGGAAATACCCGATATGCCTGCTCCTACGATAACAACATCCTGAACTTCTGAATCTTTTAGAGTCATCGGATATTTCTCATTCTTAAGTGTTCGCATAAACAATCAAAAGCGAATAACCAGTCGCTTTGAATTGCTCTATTGTGACTTTTAATTAGGGTCAGTTGGAACAAATTTTTGCACACGTCGCCCTTCTTGTTCAGCAACATAAACATTGCCCTGAGAGTCTACGCCAATGCCGTGAGGTAACGTAAATTGCCCGGGATAGCGACCGGGGCCCAGCCCGAAACTTTGAACAAACTCTCCAGACTGTCGATCTAATACTTCCACCTTAACTGAATTCTGATTGATGACGAACAGATGTTCCTGTTGTGGATCAGCAGAAAAGTCCAGCACTACTGCGCTACCGCGAGCGCCACTGCTCCGTCCTTGTACAGGACTTACAGAAGTAAAGCCCACCTCTATATCCTGTCTATGGTTACCTTGTTTATCGAACACCTGGATACGATCCGCGCGGCGGTCACACACATAGACCAATCCATCATCCGAAAGGCGCAGACAATGCGGAAGTTCAACAAGACTCCTCTCTTCGGAATAACGTCGTAGTCGCCACTGTCGCAGAAACTCTCCGTGGCGATTCACCACGGCGATACGAGAGTTCCCACCTGGCAACTCTCCATCCGCTACATAGATATCCCCGTTGTCGGGGTCGACATCGATGGCAGCCGGCAAAAAGAACTGTGCTCGATTCGAATTCAGGGCCCTGCCCTGCCTGGTTCCATCCGAGGAATCATATAAATCGGGCCTGCCAACTTGTAGCAACAAGTCGCTGCCATCAGGAGAGTACTTTTGAACATAGCCTGTGGCGGCGGCAACAATCCAAACGTTGCCGTCATTGTCGACATGGCAATCATGCAGTCTGCCGCCCAATAACTCCGGATTTCCCCAGGCATTTACCACCTGGCCTGCTGGATCTAATTCGATTACCGGCGGCGCCAGATTGGCAGCATCCAGATCATCCTCGACCACATTCTGGCGATTCAATAAAAACACATGGTCGCGCTGATCGACGCACATGCCACCCAAGCCGCCGGTCAACCAGTTATCTCCCAGTGGCAGCTTAGGCCAGTCTCGGTCCAGCCGATAGTCTGGGAGGGATTGCGCATTAGCGGACGGAACATCACACAAAACAACGACCAACATCAGCAGTGTGAGGCATTGCGGGCAAATCTGGGGAACGAATCGACGCATATTTGTATCAGTTTGTGTCGCCGGAATCCTGATTCTTACTCTATTGCGTAAAATAGTAAAAGCTTAATTTTCTTAGCTATCGCGAATGATCCCTGCGGGGAGCACGTGCTTTTCCAACGCTATAGAACGGCTGTGATGCTGGGCTGGGACTAAAGCTGGGTCGTTTCTCCCGCGAATGCGAACTACTTCTATTCATTGAGTATGGGGATTTGTTAGCTTAGCTGGTTTAAGTAAACACGCCGTCAGCACCAGGGCCTGCACCACCATGAAATGTCAGAATCATCCAAACGCCACTGCCATTGAGAAGTGCGCTCGATGCGATATTCCACTCTGTGGAATGTGTGCGACCTTTACTGATTCTGAAGTTCTCTGCGAACCCTGTGTTGAAATTCGGGAGAACGAAAAAGCAGTAGCTGCACAAACAAAAAAACTGGAGCAGCCCGAACCCGAGTCCATAGCCCAGGAGTACGATGAGGAGATACTTAAGGCTGCTCAGAAGAAAGACTCGATTGGCCCGGTTCTGCAGATCCTGACCATTGCAGCCTGTGCGGTCATTCTCATTGTCAGGGCTGTTTTCTTTTCAGGGCCTGATGCACAGCCACCCCCAACGACCTCACCTGAGGAAGCGGCACAACTGCAAACTCTCACCTTACTGGCTCAGTGCATGTTTGTGTTTCAGGGAGTGAGTGAGGCCTTGATTGCTGGTACGGCGATTGATCCGTTAACAGCATGTCCAGATAGCCCCGCCCCTCTGGTGATCAGACAGACTGAAGACGATCTTATCGTTTCTCACCCACGCCCGGAGAATCTGGGCTATTCTGAAATTTCCATATCCAGAAGCAACCCCGTTCCTCGCTTGATTGAATAGTGCATCCCTACTCTCACAGCACTATTCATGCAATAATTTTCGGACTTTCCGATCTGTTTAACTGAGCAAAGCAGACGCTTGGCTCTGAGCAATTTAGAACCTATGAATAAAAGCTTCATTTATTGTGTGGTCACTGTATTTAGCCTGCCGCTTTTAGCAGCGGAAGACCAACCCAACATTGAAACCTTAATGACTAGCGAGGAATTAAGAGCCACCGGTGTGGGTGAACTTTCAGAGACACAAATCGAGGCTCTCAATGCCTGGCTCGAGCGTTATCGGGAAGGCGAAGTCACCGCTGCAATTGCCGAAGTGCCAGTTGACACAAATTCTACAGACTCGGATAGTGTGGCGCGGCAACAGCCGGTCGACGTTTATCCTCCCCCCAGGGAAAGGATCATCATCAATACCAGAATCGATGGTGAATTCAATGGTTGGACCGGCAGAACCCGCTTCGTCATGCAGAATGGTCAGGTTTGGGAACAGCGCCGTGGCAGACGCTGGAAAATAACCCTGGACAGCCCCGAAGTCCGCCTCAGCCAGAACTTCATGGGCGCCTGGGAAATGGAGGTCGTTTCCGAGGGTCGCAGCATTGGTGTGCGCCGCATCCGCTAGAGCGAAGCGGCCTTATCACGCGGCATTCCGGCTTTTACAGCACCTTCTGTATTCATTACACTAGCTAATAAGAACAACACCACTTTCCCTCGGGCCTCGCCTCAAGCTATCCCGGATTTGGAGAATGTAGAATGCGAAGACTAAGCATGGGTAAGTGCTTTTCGCGTCTGACATTGGCAATCGCCAGCCTCTCGCTCATGTCAGCCGTTTCAGCACAGATTACGCCAGAAGAAATCTCTGTGGAAACCATGCCAGAGCCTGGCGCGAATTGGTTTATTTCTAAAACTAACAATGGCGCCTATATATTCGATGCCGAATCGGGCGAGATGCAGGGACTGCTTTCTCTCTCGCGCCGCAGCCCAGCCGTAACTGCGTATTCCCCGCGCCAGGAATTCTACGCTGCCGAATCCTATATGGCACGGGAAGTGCGCGGCGAACGCACAGACCTGGTAGCCGTCTACGACTTTGACAACCTCAGTCCGGTTGCAGAAGTAATCATCCCCAATCATATGGCGCGCCTGCAGGTCCGTCGTCACCTGGGCCTGATGAACAACGGACGGCACCTGGCCGTACTCAACATGAATCCCGGTCATTCAGTTTCCATTGTGGACGTGGAAGACCGGGTATTCATCTATGAAGTATCCACTCCGGGTTGTGCGGTGATCATGCCAGTCGCCCAGAGCGATTTTCTGCAAGTCTGCGGTGACGGAACTTTGCAACTGATTCAGTTAGATCTCAGTGGCTTTGAGGAAAACCGCGTTCGTAGTGAGATTTTCTTCGACGTTATAGAAGATGCGGTATTTGATCGCGCCACACCCAGTGCCGATGGCTGGATATTAGTCACCCATGCCGGTGTCATATTTGAAGTCAGCACCGATGATGATGAGATCAATATCGAAGACGGCTGGAACCTGGTGCAGGAAGGCGAAGAGAACTGGCGACCTGGCGGTGAAGAGTTCATCACGGCCCATGAAGACTACGGATTGCTTTATGTACTAATGCATCAGGGAGAGATCGATACCCATCATGAACCCGGCGAAGAGGTTTGGGTGTATGACATGGCGACTCAAAATCGAATCTTCCGCCTCGAACTGGAAGGTACTGCGCAGAGTGTCATGGTGACACAGGAAATAAATCCGAAACTTATCTTGAACGGCGCGGACGGTGGCATCGATGTCTATGATGCCGTCAGCTTCAAGCACGAACGTCACATCGTCACGCCTGGTGCTTCACACTTCGAAGACTTCTAACAACCATAGTGAACTGATAATGATCATTGATGCCGCCATACACAGTCTAATTAGCATGATCTTCATGCTGCTGTTGTTGTGGGCATCTATTCACAAGTTTTCTGATCGCCTGCAGTTTCACGGAATCCTGGCGGCCTATCGACTATTGCCTGCTGCGCTGCTGCCTTTATTTACAGTGACTATTCCCATAATCGAACTTGGCCTGGGACTGGCCTGGCTCACAGGTATGCAAGGCACTGTCGTCGCACTGGCAACTGCAGCACTGCTGTCGGCCTATACCTTCGCCATGGGTATCAATATCGTTCGTGGCAATACGGAAATCGACTGTGGCTGCGGCTTGAGTAGTGCCAAGCACAAGACCGCGGGTTATCAGCGTCTGTCTACCGGACTCTTGGTACGCAATGTAATTCTTATCTGTGCCGCCTTTGCTGCGCTTATTCCTTCCAATGAACGCTTGTTAGGACTAGTAGATTACTTTAGCGTGGGCTTGGCCTGCTTAGGATTGGTCTTGATGTACGCAGCATTTAATCAACTGCTCGCAAACAAGCAGATCATTGATAGCTGGCGCAAGGACCTGGTCAGCAATGGTGAGGCGCATGGTTGAAGCTCTAGTCGTCTCCAATATCGTCTTGTGGATCGTTGTAGTAGTACTGGCGCTACTAGTATTTGCTCTTACTCGTCAGGTTGGCATCCTGCATGAACGCGTTGCACCGGCAGGCGCTCTACAACCCACTAATGGTCCGAAAGTAGGTGAACTCACCACTGCCATGGAACTGCGCAGTGTGGATGGTAGCGATGTCACAATTGGCGGTGAGGACTCAACAGGCCTGGCAAACTTTGTCCTGTTTATTTCGCCCACCTGTCCGGTATGTAAATCTTTGGTGCCTACCGCACAATCACTTATTCATTCAGAAAAAAACCGCATGCGTCTAGTGTTTGCGAGTGATGGCGCGGAGACTGAAGCAGATTTACAGCGGCACCGGGATTACGTTGACGAATTAGAAATCACGGCCTATCCCTACATCATTTCCCAGGCTCTTGGTATGCACTACCAGGTCAGCAAACTTCCCTTTGCTCTGTTGATCGGTGCCGATGGCACTCTAAAGAGCAAAGGACTGGTTAATACCAGAGAACATATGGAGAGCCTGATTGAATCCATGGACAGTGGTATTGGCACTGTGCAGGAGTTCGTTGGAAAAATTCAAACTGATAATGCAATGGAACAAACCCCATGATGCTCGATAAGTTAGTTGATCGAACCTATTACTGGGTAGACGAAAAAGCACGAAATACCAGTCTGGCATTCGCCCGCAGATTGTCCCGTAGAAACTTCCTCTCTCGACTGGGGGTGTTTCTCGCCGGTGCTGCTTCCTTCCCTCTTCTTCCCGTGGCTCGTTCCTTTGCCCAAGACTCAGTGCAGGAAGTGGGGGATCCACAGAGTTGTGACTACTGGCGCTATTGTGCGATGAGCGGAACACTTTGCTCCTGTTGCGGTGGCTCTTACACCTCTTGCCCACCGGGTTCGCAACCATCACCGATCACCTGGGTGGGTACCTGTCGTAATCCAGTAGACGGTCGGGACTATCTGATGTCGTACAATGATTGCTGTGGAAAGGCAGTGTGTTCTCGTTGTGGTTGCCACAACACCGAAGGTGATAAGCCGGTTTACTTCAACAGCAACAGCAACACAGTACTGTGGTGTTTCGGCACCGAAGATACCAGTTACCATTGCACGGTTTCGCTGGTGCTCGGCGCCGCTGACGACTAAAGAGATTCAATTAGATAAAAGAAACAGCTCGCTTGCGGTCATGCTCAGCATTAGAAACTTTAGTGTCATTATTCTGCTACTGGCTTTCAGCGCTGCCTCGCAAGCCGCCACGCCACGCACAAACTATTTGCTGTACTGCAGCGGTTGCCATTTAGTGAACGGTGAGGGCAACCACCCTAACGTGCCTACATTGCACGGTGAGCTTGGGAGAATGATGACGGTCCCGGCAATGCGAGACTATCTGGTGCAGGTGCCTGGTGCAGCCCAGGCACCAATTGATGATGAAGAATTGACAGCTGTAATTAACTGGGTATTGGAACAATGGAATTCCGATACTCTGCCAGAGAATTTCAACGCGTTGACGCTGGATGAGGTTTCAGCGGCGCGTAAAGAAATTCTAGCCGACCCTTTGCGCTATCGAATTGAGAACTGGAAAGATTATCCTCATTAGCGCTTAGGTCGATACACCCCGCCAACAACTTTTGAAATCTCCTGTGATTTAGGGCAAAGTTTCCACCCTTTCACTCTGTCAGGATAGCTCCATGTCAGTCGCCTACAGCATAGCCCGTGCCGGAATGACCAAGGTCTATAACACCTTCGTCAAGACTCCGTCTGTGTTGTCAGAGCAGGATTTCTTCCCTGGAGCGCAAGCCTTTGTAGACAACTGGGAGACCTTACGCGAGGAAGCACTGTCGCTGACCGGTGAACTGGATCGCGTACCGCGCTTTCATGACCTGATGCCGGAACAATACAAACTCTCTGCCCATGGCGAGAAAGAATGGCGTATGTTTGTGCTGCGCGCCTATGGTCTGAATATTCAGGAAAACCTGAACAAGTGCCCCAGGTTACGGGAACTGGTTAGCGCTAATCCATTAATCAAATCGGCTTCTCTGTCATTCCTGGCGCCTGGCAAACAAGTGCCTACACACACCGGACCTTTTAGAGGTATCACTCGCTTCTATATGGGTTTGGAAGTTCCGACAGATGCGACTGGAAAACCTGGCGTGGTACTGACAATTGATGATGAAACCTATCGTCTCGGTAATGGCGAAGCCCTGCTGTGGGATGATACTTATCCCCATAGTGTGCAAAACAACACCGACCAGTGGCGCATAGCGCTATTGCTGGATGTCTACCGCGCCCATATGCCAGGACCACTGCGGGTATTTACCAACGCAATAATTGGTCTGGCCCGTATCTCCATCAAATGGCGAAAGATTTTTCCCGAAGAATTCGCCTAGCAATCCAACGCTGACCTATCTGTCAGTTAACATCACTAGCTTTTCTCATTTGCCCATAAATAGGCAGGCAGTGCACAGGACAGACCAATAGTCAGATTGAGGGCGATGAATACCCAGGGTTTGAGCCCTTCATTCTGCCGATTAAACATAAACAGCCAAAACACAAAAGAGCTAATTAGCAGGTCGGCAGTGAATCCTCCCGCAGCGCCATTCGCAAAGAGCCCCCCTATGAACCCGAACAGATCGAAGCCTTCACTGTTGAAGAAGTTGATGAAGAATAAATAAGGCACCACGGCCCCGGCAATAGCTAACATCAGGTAAAGGGTTTTCATAGGTTCTCTCCTGCCTCCTTGGATAAACGATAAACAGAGGCCTGGAGCTTATTCTCCCCACCCCTCCGAGTAATACAATTACCTTCCAGGTAATTAAATTCAAACGTAGTGACCAGGAAAACGAATGAAGGGAGCTATCGGTTGCTGGCAGGTTTTCAGTGCTCTAGCGTCTACTACCGCCCGCACATCTGGGATTTGAAATTTAAGTTTAACCGGATTGTCAGTGCCGCTGACTAGATGCGATGGGGAAGCATCTCGGTGAGCTGGGTCAGCACATCGGCGCAGTCTTCAGTTAGTTTCATAGTAAACAAATTATCAGCGCGAGTGAGTCCCTGATTGATACATACCATCGGTATGTCTTGTTGTTGGGCAAGCTTGCAGAATCTAAAACTGGAGTAGACCATTAGCGACGTGCCTGTTACCAGCAAGGCATCCGCCTGCCTAAGCTTGTCGCAAAGGTAGTTAACAATCTCCTTCCCAACTGAGCCGCCATAAAACACCACATTCGGTTTTAGTAAGCCATCGCAGCGTTGGCAGCTGGGTATGCGAACCTGGCGAATCAGCTCATCCCGCACATGGGCATCACCGTCAGGAGCAAGCTCAATCTTGATGTCTTCCATATGAGGATTCTGTTGCCATAGCCACTGTTGAATCTCATCTCTGGGGACCACCGACCCACAGTCCATGCACACCACCTGATCCAGGCGGCCGTGCAAATCAATGACCCGCTTGTGGCCGGCTTTCTGATGCAGGCGATCTATGTTCTGGGTGACCAGAGTATGGATGTAACCCAGTTTTTCCAGTTTTGCCAGGGCACGATGAGCCTGGTTTGGCTGCGCATTACCCACATTGGGCCACCCACCAAAGCTCCTCGCCCAATAGCGTTGACGAATGGCAGGGTCCTGTAGGAAATCGCCGTGCTGGATGGGTGTGTTGGTTTTCCAGGTTCCTACTTCATCGCGGTAGGTTGGTATGCCCGAGGCGCGACTTATGCCAGCGCCAGTGATTACGAAGAGTTTTGGATGATCAGCTATAAACGCTTGCAGTTCACCAATGTTTGCCTCAGGCACTTCATTGCTGAGCAAGGGTTCTACATTCTTTAATGGCGCTGCACGCATTCAAACTGCCCAACGTTGACCAAAAATTTTGCTAGTCCGGTATAACACAAGCTAGTTTATTTTTTACGACAAACATAGATCCTGCTTATTGCAAGGCTCCTGGGGGTACTTCAAATCCTAGATTGAATGTCGTCAGAATCGAAGCCAACTGAAGAAGTACCGCGGGATTTCCTTCTACTGCACCAATTCCTGTTTGCTTGTAATGAGCCGCTTGCTGAATCCACACAGCTCCCTACTGATTATATCGAACAGTCTCAATTGACTGAGCCGCTTGCAATCGAGCTGGTGAGATTCACCAATAGTTAAGCTAAGCATACTTATGATTCAGGGGCGGCTCCAGGCGCTTTTCTCTAACCTATTGTAATTATTAGAGTTTTGTCTTGGCACGGTTCTCGCAAGTTGATAGCACTGATGACACAGAACGGCGAAGTAACCAAATAGTCCCGGCGGCGTCTTACTAGCACGGCTCACACAAAAAACAGCCGCCGTTTTCGGCAGGCACACAAGGGGACATTGGGGCTGCCCCATTCTCCAGAGGATTAGTAGAAGTGATTAAGCTAAACAACCTAAGCAAGGTTTATCGAACAGCCTATATGGAGACTACTGCGCTCCATAACATCAATATCAATATTGCCAAGGGTGAGTTTGTCGCTGTCATGGGGCCTTCCGGCTGCGGCAAATCCACACTGTTGAATGTGGTTGGCATGATCGACAGTCCTTCCAGCGGCGAGTATTTCTTCGACGGCACCGAGGTCGGCCACCGTTCCGAGAACGATCTGGTGGAGCTGCGCAAGCAGAACATTGGCTTTATTTTCCAGAACTTCAATCTGATCGATGATCTATCAGTTGCGGAAAATGTTGACCTGCCTTTGTTGTATTTGGGTATCGCCAAGAAGGAGCGGCAAGCGCGCGTGCAGGAAGCCTTGGAACTGGTAGGGCTGGAAGCACGCTCGCGACACAAGCCACAGGAACTGTCTGGTGGTCAGCAACAACGGGTCGCTGTCGCTCGCTCGGTAGTCAGCCAACCTAAGCTCATTCTCGCTGACGAGCCGACCGGTAACCTGGATACGAAAAATGGTGACGAAGTGATGGCCATGCTCGATCGACTTAAAGAAAAGGGCGTAACCATTCTTATGGTGACCCACTCACCGGAACATGGCGAACGCGCGGACCGCATTATTCAGATGCTCGACGGTGAAGTAGTCAACGGTGACAGTGCAACCAGCTTGTCAGTCGTCGCCGATAATGGCTCAACAGAACAACAAGAAGTTCACGCTTGATCACTCAGGACTCCTAGCATGTTTGCTCACTACACAAAAATGGCGCTGAAAGCGCTTATGCGATTCAAGCTGCATTCTGCAATTAGTTTAAGCAGTCTGACTATTGGTTTTATGTGTTTTCTGTCCGCAATTTTATTGTCCAACTATGCAGACAGTTTCGATCGGGGATTCGAAAACTCAGACAAGATATTCAACCTGATGATCAGATCAGTCGGCGATAGCCCGCTACCGGATCGATTTCCTATCGTTAATCAGCCTGCAGCAAGATACCTTCGCACGGCCTTTCCTGATGTGCCAAATATTGTACGTGGCAGCAGTGGTTTCCCTCAGGCAGTAAGTTACAACGGCCAATCGATAACGCTCGATACGAAATACATTGAACCCCGATTCTTTGACATTTTTCCACTGGAAACGGTGTTTGGTATCGAACAAGGTGAAGATCTACCCCCCAACACGGCTGCTGTTACTGAAGAAGGTGCCCAGCTAATTTTTGGTCGCACCAATGTGGTAGGTGAACGGATAATTGTCGAGAACGAATACGACGTCACTATTTCAGCCGTAGTTCGGCAACCGGACTTCCCCTCACACCTATCTTCCGGTGTCGCCTTTTTCAATACAGATCTTTACCTACCGATCGCAATGCCTGACGAATTAGTTCGCCAGAGTATTCTGGAAAACGGGGGCGATCCTAATGAGGATCGGTGGGGTAACCAATCTGATTTCGTTTATATCGAATTTCCAGAGGACTATGACCTGGATGTTGAAGATTTCAATGCGCAACTGGATGAATTTGTCAAAAACACATTACCTGAAGAACGTGTAGAGATTCAGACTTATGAGTTACTGCCGGTTAACGAGCTTGTGCCAACGCAACTGTCATTTGTGACAGGTGGATTCGACTTGCCGGATATTCTGATTGCTGCGGGAGCTTTGGTACTGCTCATCGGTTGCCTCAACTATTCCAATCTTGTTATCGCCCAACTGTCACTCAGGAGTCAGGAAGTCGGCGTGCAGAAGATTCTGGGAGCGAAACGGAGCTCCCTGCTGGTGCAGTACTGTTATGAAACATTTCTGTTTTTGATGCTTGCCTTACTGGCTACTCTGCTGATTCTGATTTTTATTCTGATTCAACTGCAGGCCGCCGACGTTACCGGTATTAGCCCTGTATTGCTGCTTTCACCTTCCCTGTGGTCGACATTGATCATTGTGATGGTGATCATCGTGGCAATTGCAGGAGGATACCCAGCACTTCGTACCGCCCTCGTGCCCTTAGTGACGATGATGCGTCCAAAAGGATCCAGCGGTTACTCTTCACGCATGCGTAATCTCATGGTTGGGTTACAGTTCTTCATCTCAGGGACATTGATGATTCTCGCTACTGTCATGTTTATGCAGAACCAGGCCATGACACAGCAGCTGGACGGAGATTTGTTGGATCCAAAAGTCGCTATCAACGTTCCTGCTGATACTTTCGAAGTCGAACCAGAACTTCTGGCGACCGAACTCAAGCGAAACCCTGCAGTTATGTCTGTTACTCGAGTGGATATATTGCCCTGGGAGATTAGCAATTCTTCTTCCAGCTTTAGTAGAGATCGGGATCTCAACAGTTACACCGCTGAGCTATCTCGTCACTCCGTCGGTTATGAATTTACTGAAACCATGTCCCAACCACTCATTGCCGGGAGAGATTTCTCGCGGGAAAGATCCAGCGATGTACTTCCTAATTCTGGCGAACTGTCTTCTGCCAGCGGTCCATTTAACGTCATCATCGATGACCTGGCTGCACAGAGCCTTGGTTGGGAGAACGCAACCGCAGCTATCGGCGAATCTATCTATCGTCGATATGACGCTAACAACAATCGCGGCGAGATAGCCGTCGAGCTGGTTGTGGTTGGTGCTATGAGCGATCGTAAGTATGAGTTTCTCGATTTTTCGAGCTTCGGCGCCGAGGGAGACATCTATATGCTACAGCCGCAGAATGCTGAGTATCTCATCGTTAAAGTAGATCGTGATCGTCTTAACGAAGGATTACAGCATATCGATTCGACCTGGAGTCAGCTCATGCCGGAGATCCCACTAAAGCGCACTTTCGTCGATGATCTTTTCTACCAAACCTACGGTATGTTTTTTGGCATCAGCGCCTCTATTGGTATCTTGTCACTCTTTGGTTTCTTCGTTGCGAGTATTGGTCTGCTTGGCAACGCGACCTTCATCACGAATATTCGGCAGCGAGAAGTAGGCATTCGAAAAGTAATGGGAGCGAGCAGTAATCGTTTACTGCGCATGTTGCTGCTGGATTTCGCAAAACCGATATTAGTAGCCAATGCCCTCGCCTGGCCGCTCGGCTTCTTTATTGGACAAGCCTACACATCATTTTTTGCGGCACAGGTGAACATCAACTTTATGCCCTTTTTGGTAAGCCTGGGATTATCTGCGGCTATAGCGTTCGCTGCGGTGTTTTCCCAGAGCTTGAAGAGCGCTCGAGTGCGACCGGCCATGGTACTACGTTACGAATAGATTAGAGTTCTAATTATTGAGGGGCGTAAATTACCGTACTCGGACTCGCGGCATCCAGAGTACCGTAGGTGCCGGGAGTCATCTCTCCCAAGGTCTGACAGCGACGCTTACGAACGAAGGATGCTGTGGTTGATTCTTTTCTACAGACGACCTGATCCCACAATCCCACGCTCTGATTGTAGTTAGTCAATTCAGCAGGCGTCATGCTCTCAAAGCGGGGCTGACTAGAGTTAGAGTTACAAGCCACAAGCCCTGTGACGCACAGGGAAACCAATAGGATACGGAGTGGATTCATCATTCTGACAACCGCGAACAGTCAAGAGAATCTCTGATTTTTACTTTTTAGGCGGGAAAAATCTACCTGACGGCGACAAACTGCTCGACAGAAGTCAGTAGCTCCTGGCAGAAGCTGGTCCCGGGCATATCGATTCCTGGGGTATAGCCACCTGCGAATGGTACCGCCATAAAAAGCGTTATGGAAAGAATAGATATAGCGTAGAACACGTAATCTTTAGTTTTCATTGTTATTGTTCCTAAAGCGTTCTTTTAAGTGACGGTGCTTTCTTAGCGCTGGATTGAGCTAAGCTCGATTGAGCCAAATAGTATCTAGTCTTTATTTCTCCAACTATATGCTGCCAATTCCGTGCAAATTCTTACAGTAGAGCCTCAGGAATTCGGGCTTCCGTGCATGCCTAATGCCTACTCTTTGCAGGTTATCACATACTACTATCGTGCTTGGCAAGGCGTTTTTAAGCATTATTCGCAGCTCTTTTTCGCGGTGTCCCAATTGCTCTCAAAAGTGGGAAATTTCTACACACAAATTGCGCTAACCAAAGATGTTCCAGGGGATAGAAAGGATACAGGTAAGAGGATCAAGAGCCTGAATGCTGGCTGCAATCAGATGCCTGAGTGAGCGCCATCGGAGTTTCGAGTCATTCCTACCATCTTGTTCAGGATGTGCTGAAATTCTTCCGGACTGATATCGATATGCTCAACCACTCGACCATAGAGGGTGATGGTCGGGACGTTACGGTCACCAAATTCCTTCTGTGCCTGCTGTAAGCAATAGAGAACTATTCGCTCGCGTTTATTTAAACCATCCCGAACATCAGGCAGCAGCTCATCGAGGGCGGTGGACAGAATTTCCCGTTCCATTCACCTACAACCCTGCATACCAGACTGCTGCATTAACATCCTCCCACCAGCCACCGCGACCCTCATAGATGGACTGCAAACTATCCACGACTTCAACACGCTCAACATACTTCGCATGTTTATAGCCGATTTGAGTTTCGATTCTGAGCCGCAGCGGTGCACCATTCTTCTCAGGTACAGGGCTACCATTTAATCCGTAAGCGAGTATCGTCTGTGGATGATTGGCAGCAAACAGATCGATGCTTTCATAGTAGGGTACGCCATTGGATTGGGTATCCATGCAATGAAAAACCACGTAACGTGCTTCAGGCTTTACACCTGCCATAGAAAGTAAATGGGATAAACGTACACCCGTCCATTCCCCAATCGCACTCCATCCTTCATCACAAGTGTGTAACGTAATCTGGGTCTGTGATGGTTGAGACTGCAGTTCAGGTAAGGTAAACGAAAGTGGTCTGTCGACTAAGCCATCGACAGTAAACGTCCACCCTGTGAAATTGGTCGCCAGGTGTCGTTGATAGTTCTCGTCACGAGGGGACGTCACTCCACTAGTTGGAAAGTCCAGAGTGCGGTCAGCAAGGGAATACTCCCTAACCAGCGGCTGCCCACGCAAGAGTAAATCATGAACGCTGTAATTCAACGCATCCGCTACGTCGTAGAGATTTCTGATCGACGCAGGATGGCGATAACAAGCCAGCGCGGCTCCACCTACACCTGCACTTACTAACGCTGCATGAAGAATTTCCCGGCGTTTGAACTTTCGCTTTACCATGTTAGTCACTCTCCAGCTTGTAACGGCCTGTAATCATGCTGCGGAAATGATTGATAAAGCCGGCAACAAACAACTGCACAACGTGAATGATGACGAAAAGCATGAGCAAAGAGATGAACACGAAGTGCAGGGTTCTTGCTGACTGCCTCCCTCCAAACACATCAAACAGGAAGGGCCATGCTGTGGTAATGCTATTAGACATGGTCAAACCGGTTAGAATTATCAGAGGGATCAGGACAAACATAACGCTAAGGTAACTAAGCTTTTGTAAGCTGTTGTAACGTTTTACTTCCTCTCCATGCGCCCGTTTAAACTTCAGGTGATTAAGTATGTCCTGAGCGAGATTGGCAGGCTTTAACTCATCGAGGTTGGGTAACCAGGTGTTGCGTAATCTTCCACTGCTTAACAAATGAGAGATGTAATAAATCCAGGCGATAACAAAGACCCATGCCGCCGTAAAATGTAAGGCGCGATTGCCTCCAAACTGGAAACCTTCCGGATAGTTGGCGATTCGCACATAGGGTAGACGGTTTACCCGACCAATGATGCCTGTGACATTGAACGATGCTTCGCCAATCTTGAGCGTCATGGTAGGTGGGTCGGTGGATGTATCACCGGCAATTTCAGCAATGGCCGGGGCGCCAAAATAACCCACATCTCCCCAATACAATCGGGGATGGATATTCAATATCCAGATTCCGCTCCACAGCAGAACAAAGATGGAGGCAGCGGCTAGCCAGTGCAGAATACGCGTGGTGAGCGGATAACGGAGATAAGTATTGGCACCAGCACTCATGGCTTCAATCGACTCCCGGGTCACTATCGACTATCGCTTGCTACTTTCGCACCACCAAAAATACGCCAATTGCCATGAAAACGATACCAACGATTCTCTGTAAACTAATGGAGACCTGGGGTGATCCCATCAGCCCGAACTGGTCAATCAACATCATCGAAATCAGCTGACCCAGTAATACAAAGGAAACAGCGTTGCCGATACCAAAATTTGGCGCAACCCAGGTGATGCTAAAGATATAGAACACAACGAAGAATCCACCGAAGTAAAAATACAGTGGCGTGTTATCGGCAACCAAAGCTCGTGGTACGCCTTCGAATGTCAGCATGTAAGCGATTGATAACAAGGTCGCCACAATAAACAGAATAGTGGCGGCTAATCCGGGACTCTGCAATTTCGTACTCAGTCCAGCATTAAGCGCCGCCATGGTGGGGATACCGATACCAGCCATGAGCATAACCGTGGCATAGATGAAAGTGTTCTGTTGCAGCAAGTTTGTGCTCCCGGGTGTTGTTAAGAGCGAAGCTTAATTTGCAACGCGGGCGATAAAGGGCTTGTTTTCCAGTGCCGCCACATCGACACCGTGAAAGCTGTGATCTACCCGGCCGTTTTTAGACATAGTCGTTACTATTATATCGACCTGGTCGGAATCGAGAGTTGCTACGTGCACGGGCATCGCGTTTTGCGCATTGTAACCACTGCCAGTATCCACTAATCGAGTGCCCAGAAGCTCGCTGGTCCCTGCTCTGTACACACGCACTTCGGCACCCGCCAATACATAGTTTCCATGCTCATCCAGTACCTGTACCTGGATAGATTGGCGAGTGTTGGTAGTCAACTCGTTTCGATACAAGTAATGAGAGGCCGCTGGATCATTGGCAGCCAGTGAGATATCCAAATCACCATCGTTGTCGAAATCAGCGATCTGAATACCATGATCAGAATCACCGCGGCGGATATTGTCAGGAATCTGATTTTCGAAATGGCTTCCCTTGTTAATGAACAGGTAATCGGGCATGCCAGGTTGACCGTTTACATAGCCAACAGTATACAGGTCTGGCAAGCCATCATTATTAACGTCTCCCCAGACTCCGGTTACGATATGATCATGGACGGCGACACCCATCGCTGCTGCGACATCGGTAAAAGTACCATCTCCGTTATTGCGAAAGAGCGAATCATCTCCATACTCTGCGACATAGAGGTCCAGATCACCATCGTTATCGAAATCTGTAATAGCACAGCCGACACCACCATCAATCAGTGGCCGCCGCGACTGATCCATATCTAACTCCATTGCCACGTCTGTGAAGCGGTCCCCATCGTTGCGGTACAGACCATCCCGATCACCATTTTGATTGGTGGTGAAGGCATCCAGATCCCCATCTTCATCCATGTCGAACCAACAAGTCCCAACCGTGCGACGAGGCTCGAAAAACCCTCTACTACGCGCCTGGTTACTAAACATGCCATTTTGATTTTCATAAAGAATGTTCGAAGCATTGCGTAGCGCAATATGCAGATCGAGATCACGATCGTTGTCGAAATCGATGAAGTTCAATTGCCGTACATTGCCAACAAAATTAACACCACGCTCCGCTGCAACTTCTCTGAAACCAATCTCTCCGAGATTGAGCTGGTTTTCCAATAGCTTGTTGGCCGTCTCACCGTCGGCGTAACCGATATAGATGTCCTGGTCTCCGTCGCTATCGAAGTCTCCCCAGGCCACGGAACGGGGATTACCTCCTGCTGGCAAATTTAGATCTGCTGCGATATCGACGAATGTTCCGTCACCAAGATTCTCGTACAGGCGTACCGGACGCTCGAGAAACACCACAATCAGATCCAGATCCTGGTCGTTGTCAAAGTCACCCCAGGCATTGGACTGACCGTAAGGGTCGGAGAATAGTTCTGGTTGTACGGCGGTGAATTGCAATTCGGCTGCGTAGCCCAAACTGCCAGAAAGAACTGCACAAACAAGTACATTGATAGATGCGATAGAAAGAACAGATTTTCCAGTCATGTGATTGACCCTGGTTCTGTAAATTGGTCGGGATGAGAGGATTTGAACCTCCGACCCCTGCCTCCCGAAGACAGTGCTCTACCAGGCTGAGCTACACCCCGACGAATTCTTGATGAGTTTAAAGCTAATTCAATTTTGGTCCTTGCTCAAATCGCTCCCCTTGCGGGGAGTGATGAGAGGAATTGATCGCGCACGTCCTGTGCGCGCCCCTAGCGGGCGCCCTCGCTTTGCGAGTGCGTCCAAATTTGTTCCAGACAAATTTGTGTACCTCCGACCCCTGCCTCCCGAAGACAGTGCTCTACCAGGCTGAGCTACACCCCGACGAATTCTTAATAGATACAAAGCTAAATGAAATTTAGCTTGTGCTCAATCACCCTCTAAACAAGTTAAACGAAAAGCGCAGGCAAAAAAATGCAGGGCAATGCCCTGCATTTTTATGTTTCGATGAGTCAACTTTCGATTAAATACGTGACCGGGTCAACTCTACATCAGCATTACGCCACAGCGAATCAAACTGTCGCTTGGTGATGATCGCTTCCTGTTCTTTACCTTGGGCTTCCTGTGCCTGGTACAAACCAAAAGTTGACCAGCCGTTTTGCTGATTCCACTCCAGGTCTTCCCGATACACTTCTTCCGCTTCAGCAGCGCGGCCAGCATCGAGCAATGCAGCACCCTGATACAAGCGCATAGACTGATTCCAATCCGGCGGCTCGGTATAGTTCAGATTGTCTTCATAATCCACAGCGTGGCCATAGTGCATGATTGCGGCGTCCAGATTGCCATTGGCCTCTTCAATCTCACCCAGCAGCGCGTGCATAGCGAGGTTAAGTACGTGTGATGCAGGTGTTGGACCAACGTTGTACTCGTCCACATCATCGGCCGCAATCTGATCACGAATATTTTGCAGCTCAGCTTGAGCTGGACCCATGTGGCCCTTGGCAACGTGAGCAGAACCCATGACGTAGCTCAACATGCCAGACAGGTAGGGATTGGTTGCTTTTTCCCTGTTGGCAGCATTGTCGGCGTGTATCTTGTCCCACTTGCCGAAGACTTTGTCCATCACCCATTCGTGGGCAATGGTTTTGGCGCCGCGACGACCATTGGGATCGATAGTCGATGCATTGCGGGACGCTGCCTCGTAAGACGCCTCATAGTTGCCCTGCAACATATTGGCATAGCGCACGAAGTCCAAAGCATGGGGTTTATGAATCTTATGAGAGAGAGGATAAGTACCAATCATGGGGAAGTTCGTGTCGCCCCAGATTTCGGCGAACTGATCATCCACAATCTGAGAACGTTCGTTGATATCGATAGCTTTTTCGTACTCTCCCACACGCAGGTAGATGTGGCCTGGCATGTGCACCATATGGCCAGAGATGGGAACTGACGCTTCCAGCTTCTGGGCAGAAGGCATTGCCAATTCCGGCTGATCCGACATCTCCATCAAGTGAATATACAGATGGTTGGCGCCGGGGTGATCGTGTTCAACCGCCATGGCCGCTTCAAATGCGGCTTTGGCTTCTGCTGTGCCTGGTTTGGCTGAACCGTCAGCATTCCAGTAATCCCAGCGGGTTGTATTCATATAGGACTCACCAAACACCGACGCAATGTCGGCATCATCGGGGTACTTCGCATGCAGCTCGCGCATGGCATCGAGGTAGGCGAAGTCACGCTCTCGATCATCTGGAATCGCGTCCTTGTTGTAGAGTACAAACATGGCGTTGATTAGATCGCGCTCTTTTTCAGTGCCGTTATTTGCCAGTTCGAGGGCTCTACGGATAGCTGCCAATCCGGTGCCCTGGGGATCATCTGGCAAGCCCTGATAGCGGCTATTGGGATTGGGACCAATGGCATGGGCCATTCCCCAATAGGGCATAGGATGATCGGGATCCAGTCTGGAGGCTTCCTGATAGGAAGCAATGGATTCCGGAAAGTAAAAACTCCAGGCCATTCTCAGGCCCTGATCGAAGAAGGCTTGTGCTTCCTCGGAGTCGGTGGAAATGGGATAGCTGTAAGTACCCCCACCCGGAATAATAATTGCCAGGGGTTCGTCTTGTGCAACGCTGAACATGCTTGAAGTGAACAGAACAGTCGCTACGGTCCCCAGTGCTAACAACTTGCGCATGGCACTCTCCTGAGTCGTCGTTTTTTATAGATGCTGTGTCGCCGCATGGCTATCTGACACTAGATGCTCTAAGCCTACAGCGAACCTCCAGTCAGTATACCTCAAGTCACATAAAATCTGACTTGCAGATACGTTTTGCTACAACCAGGAAAAGCACGAGCGCTGATTTGATTCCACTGACCAATCGAACTACTCTGGGCCACAAGCTCACCCACAGTTCCAGGAGTGCTCTGTAGCGTAGCTTGCCTATCTTAATTGGTGCTTTATGCAGAATCCGTGAGGCGAAACGGCAGTGCCGCATCAATGCAAGTCAGACGCATAGCGAATCGACTGACCCCCCAGAGAGATCAATACTAATGACCGAACTACAGCTGGACGTTTTCACCGACTACGTCTGACCCTGGTGTTATCTCAGTACCGTGAGTATTGAAAAACTGAAACAGAACTATCCGGTGTCAATACGTTGGATACCCTTTCCCTTGCATCCGGAAACTCCAGCCGAAGGCAAATCGCTGGAAGAACTCTTCGCGGGCCGCGACATCGAACCGATGCGCCAGCGCATGAAGGAGTTGATGGCAGAAGCCGGGCTGCCCTATGGCGATCGTACCCATACCTATAATAGTCGCCTGGCCCAGGAACTTGGCAAATGGGCCGACACCCAGGATGGCGGGGAAGCGATTCATGACGCACTCTATCGAGCTTACTTCGTTGACAACATTAATCTGTATGACATAGAGCTGTTGGTGGGAATTGCCGAAAAAGCAGGCCTGGATAGTGCCGTAGCCAGAGAAGTGCTGGAACAGCGAACTTTCAAACAGGCGGTTGATGACGATTGGCAACGAGCCTATCAACACGGTATTACCGGTGTGCCGACTTTCTATAAGGATGATCTGGTGGTAGTAGGTTGCCAGCCCTATGAAACATTGGAGCGTTTCGTTAAATACTTAATCGAACAGAAAGGGAGCGATGAGTCATGAGCCAACGCACAGCATTGATCACTTGCGTAGAACGCTACATGGGCAATTCGATCAAAAACAAATTTGAATCGCTGGGCATTCGTGTTGTTACTGGCAGTTACCCGATGCACTCACAAACCGAATGCGAAGAACTTGTTAAGTCTGCTGGTGATGTAGATATACTGGTTGCAAACCTCGCGGAACCACCGATGACCGGTCCTGTGCAGAAGATAGAAAACGTCGATTGGAATATTCTGTTTGATTCGCTGGTGCATCCGCTAATGTATCTGGTGCGGGCAGTGACTCCACAAATGATTGAGCGTCGGTCAGGAAAAATCATCGCAGTGACCAGTGCAGCCCCGTTAAAGGGCATACCAAACAATGCTGCCTATTGCGCAGCTCGTGGCGCACAGAACGGATTTATCAAGGCAGTGGGATTGGAGTTAGCGCGCTCGAATGTGCAGGTTAATGCCATTGCGCAAAATTATATCAATAACAACACCTACTATCCCGACGATATCCTGGACAACGAGAAGTTCCTCGATCATGTAAAACGCAATGTGCCAACTAACAAAGTAGGTGCTGCCGATGAAACCGCTGAGCTGGCCGCCTATCTCGCCAGTGAAAACTGTAATCACATGATAGGACAGATCGTTCCCTTAGCTGGGGGTTGGGTAACTTAATCCTGGGCCTAGGAATTTTTGAGAATGTTCCTGGCGATACCCGGGGCAAGCTGATTGATAATACGTAACAGTTTGGCCTTACCTACGTAGATTTTTTCTTTATCGCGAGCGAAGCCACGGAGAAATTCTTCCACTAACTGTTCTGGACTAATCTTGGCGCCACCCCGACCAGCCGTCATCGCTGTATCTACCAACGGTGGGATGACTTCGAAGAGTTTTATCCTGGTTGCTTCAAGTTGATAGCGCAAGGCATCACTGTAGTTACTAAGACCTGCCTTGGTTGCGCAATAAACTGGTGCTGATTTCTTGGGGGTAATGGCCAACGCTGAAGTGACATTTACCACAGCCGCCGGTTCATTGCTCACCAACAAGGGTAGCAAATCCTGAATAAGTTGCAGTGGTGTAACGAAATTGGTCCGAATCTCTGATTCCAGCTTTGCCCTGCCTTTCTCTTCAGCGATCTGATACTCCAACTGCATGCCCGCATTATTAATGAGCACATTCAAATCACTAAACTCACTGCGACAATAATCGATCAGCAACTCCACGGCGGTAGGATTCGATAGATCGCAACGAAAAGTTTGTATGCCAGAGAACTCTGCCTGCAGTTTTTGCAAACTGGCATCACTGCGCGAGGTCACCAGAAGTGTGTTGCCAAGTTCATGTAAGCGCTTCAATAATGCATAACCGATACCGGAAGAGGCGCCGGTCAGTAAGATTGCATTCTCGCTCGTTCGCATGAGGTCTATCCCGATTCTGGCCCTGCAACTATTCCCTGATCATGCAGCACGCCAATGGCTTCCGAGCTGAGGCCTAACAACTCATGTAGGATCTCATCCGTGTGCTGTCCCAATAACGGAGCCGGTTTATTCGTTTCTCGGCCGAGGGCAGCAAAGTCTAAAGCCTGACCCGGTACCAGATAACTGCCAATACCGGGTTGCTCTATTCTCTGAAAGAGCGGGTTTTCCTCAGAGCAGTCCACATCGTTCTCAACAAGCTCCTGAATCGTTTGATAAGGCCCCCAGCACACGCCGCCCGCATCCAGGGCACTGCACACTGTGTCGAAATCGCGCCCACGAAACCACTCTGCGAAGAGAAGGCGGATTTCTTCTCTGGCCTGGAAGCGATCACTCTCCTTTTTGAAATTGAGTGCTAACTCGTTTTCCAGCCTGGCAATTGCTGCTTCTGATTCAGTCACATCCACCAGCGACTGCCACTGATTGGGGCTTACTCCTACAACCATCACCCGGCCACCGTCTTTACACTGGAAGTCATGGCCAAAGGTGCCGAATACATGATTTCCCATAGGTGGACGCGATGTTTGATTCACCTCAGCCTCGGCCACATAGCCAAGATGGCCCATAGTCGCCAAGGCCACATCGGCGAGTGCCAATCGCACAAACTGCCCTTCACCAGTTATTCGGCGGTGGCGTTCTGCAACGAGAATTCCCAGCGCGATTTGCTGACCGGCGATAACGTCCCAGGCAGGGAATGGATTGTTTACTGGCTCACCGCCGTCGCCACTGAGAAAGGGCAGACCAACACGACTGTTCACAGTGTAATCCAGGGCTGTGCCACCGTGGCGATCACCTACTAAATTGAGAAAGATCAGGTCCTCACGTCTACTGCGCAGGGCTTCATCGGCAAGCCAGCCTTTCGCAGGAAAGTTGGTAACAAATATTCCGGCATCCTCTCCGGAAGCAGTGATGAGTTCGGTCAGCAAATCACGGCCAGCTTGCTGTCGGAAATCCACAGCAATCGAACGCTTGCCTTTGTTAAGGCTATGCCAATACAGACTCTTGCCTTGTTTGGTTATAGGCCAGCGTCGATAGTCGATACCACCGCCAATCTGATCGAAGCGAATAACATCAGCACCCAATTGAGCCAAAGTCATTCCACCGGATGGGGCAGCGATAAAAGCACTGCCTTCAACTATCCTTAAGCCTTTTAGGAGTTCTTGCACGTTCTGTGTGACTTATTGTCTAGGCTAATGAAAGATAGCCATTATTGATGACTACCTTATCTTGTTCCAGTGATTTGCAGCGAAAGGCAATATGTTCTGCTTCTTCCCAAATTTCAGTGCGTATCGTTTCGCCCGGATAGACCGGCGCAGAGAAGCGCAGACGTAATCGTTTAAATCTTTCAGGTTGGTAGTCACAACAGGACTTTAGTAAGGCATGTGTCATGACTCCCATAGTGCTAAGCCCATGTAGAATGGGCGATTTAAAGCCAGCATCGCGAGCGATTTGAGGCATAACATGCAAGGGATTGTGATCACCGGAAAGGCGGTAGATCAGTGCTTGTTGTGTTGAAGTCTCCAGGTCGCACACTTTATCAGCATCCCGGGATGGGATAATGTCAGTCTTCTTTTTCGATTTTCGTTCACCGCCAAACCCCCCATCGCCACGGGCAAGCACGTCAGTAATGATGGTACAAATATCTTCCCCGGAAGCAGAATCCCGCACTACACGCTCGGTGATTAACAAAGCCCCCAGTCGCTCACCTCGGTCGATGATATCAGTGAATCGAGTCGTCGCTTCAACGGTGCCCGCAGTGGGTAGCGGCTTGTGGAAAATGAGTTCCTGGCCCAGATGGAGAATCTTGACCCAGTCCAAACCAATGTCATTTTCGCTTGCCCAAAAACCCGGATGAGCCATTACTACAGGCTGACTTGGCATAACCTTGAGCCCGTCTTCATAGACAAAACGCAGTGCTTCCTCGTCTTCAGGATCCAATCCCATACCCACGCCCAGGGCATAGAGTATGCAATCCTTCTCCGAATAAGATTCGGTTACTTTGGGAAATTCCCGCTGCAACAGGTAGTCGGGATTGATCTTCATAATTCCTTAACTCAATATCCTATTTTGCTTCTTATCGCTGTTGATGTTCTGCTGCGAAGTTCTCACTATCGTGTTGTTCCATCAAACCTCTGGCGATCACTCTAATTGCAAGAACCTCTTCGGCCCCTTCAAATATCGAGAGCACACGAGCATCGACAAAGTACCGGCTCACTGCAGATTCTTCAGCGTATCCCATGCCGCCATGAATTTGCATCGCTTCACGAGCAATCCACTCCGCTGCACGGCAAGAGAAAAGTTTTACCAAGCTGGCTTCCATTTGCCCGCCGCCATCATCCATTAGTCTAGCCACGGCGTAACTGAACTGTCGTGAAGCAGTGACCGTCGCCAACATGCGTGTCAGCTTTGTTTGGGTTAACTGAAACTCGGCAAGTGCCTTTTCGAAGATTTTTCGATCTGACGCATAGCTCAATGCGGCTTCGAAAGCAGCCTGCATGACTCCGGTAGCACGGGCAGCTGTTTGCAAGCGGCCACCAGCGAATCCTGACATCGTGTAGTAAAAGCCTTTGCCTTCCCCCTCTTTTTCACCAATCAAACAATCATTGGCTACAAAGTAATCGTCAAAGAAAAGTTGATACGAATGCATCCCCCGATAACCTAACGTGGAGATTGCCTTTCCACTAAATGATCCGCCGTCTTTCTGTTTATGCTCGAATTCGTGCCCAGAGAAGACTGGTTTCTCGACCACAAAGAGACTGAGCCCTTTATGGCCCAGCTCCGTATCACTATTGGTTCTGGCTAACACCACCACAAGTTCAGAACGACCAGCAAATGTGCACCAGGTCTTGCTGCCATTAAGTCGCCAACCACCTTCACAAGGGGAAGCCCTTAAGGCAACGGCCGCCACATCAGAACCGGTATTCGGTTCTGTAATGGAAATGGCGCACAATTTTTCACCGGTTGCGAGTTGCGGCAACCATTTTTGTTGTTGTGCTTCAGTTCCACCCGCCAACAAGGCACGGGCTGCGATTTCAGGTCGGGTAATGAGGCTACCTGCAGCGCCGAGCGAACCGCGGGATAACTCTTCGGTGACGATAATCATGCCCAAACTGTCGGGCTTATCATCGGGTTGCAGACCTCCAAAACGTTCCGGGATGCAAGTACCAAAGCAACCAAGTTCTGCAGCCGGCCCAATGATCTCCTCGGGAATATCCTTGTCCTGTCGATGAATCTCTTCGGCCCGGGGAGCCACCACATCATCGGCAAAGCGCTGAAACGTAGATCGAACCAACTCCTGCTCTTCGCTTAACCCAGACTCTAAACGACTGTTTCCCGTATTCAGACAATACTCTGCAAGATTCCCATAGCTACTGGCCAGAGTTAACCAGTTGTCCATCTCTTCGTCACCGAGCAAAGCGATGACTGCCTTTCTATCGAGGCCAAGAGCAATTGCCTCATTGGTAAAACAACTCAAAATGGATTTGATGGATTGCGAACAAAAATAAATCGTGCAGTCTTTCAGCAAGACTGCGTTGGGATACGCCGCAGCGTGTCGCAACAAAGACTTCGCCGCTTCCAGCTCCGCTTTGGCTACGGCAATGAGATAACAACGATGCTGAAACTGATCGAACAGTTGTTCGTCGAGTTTACCGTCCCGGTAAACAGAACTCTTAGTACTATGAATCACAACCTGTATCTGATGTTCAACTCGATCCAGGAGAGCTGGAACCCCCGACAATAGGTGATCGACGGAGGGTCCATTCTGAAGTTCGGTATTGCTCATCTGGAGTGAAGTCAGCGAAAGATCGGGGTGGCCTGATTTACAGCAGCGCAGATTCTAATGGATATGCCATCGGAAAGCGACGCGGGACAGATTGGAGGGGATTGGCTACAGTAGGATTATGAAATCCGCAGATAAATCTATCGACGGGAACAGTGGCAATACAGCCACCAAAATTCGCTGCTTCCTGGGATTCAAAGTTGACGCAAGGGACTCCTTATCATCACTTCGTGAAGAGCTGAACTCCCTGGCAAACAAAGCAGAGAGCAAACTTCGCCCTACAACAGATCAGAACCTCCATCTTACATTGCAGTTTTTCGGTTCAGTTAATCAGGAACGCTTGGGATCTATTCAATCAATCGCTGAGCAGATTGCTTCCCGGCACCCGGCAATTCGTTTACACATGCAGGGAATTGGGTTTTTTAGGAATGCGATCTGGATTGGCGTTAAACCTGACCCCGCGCTCCTGGTCATGGCCGAAGAATGTAAACTGGCGTTTAGTGCCATTGGCCTGGGCAGTATAGATAGTCAGTACCTCCCGCACATTACCGTCGCTCGATTTGACAGCAATGCCAAACTGCCCTTAAGCCAACTGACCGACAAATATGGGCATCAACAATGGGGATTCTTTTGCGCAGAGGAAATCTCCTTGTTTCGATCCGATACTCTGCCGGGGGGTGCACGGTACAGCGTGATTTTTACGGCAGCGTTAGCTAAACCTTAACAGTTTTAGCAATTCTTATACTTGTCATTCAGTCCAACCCCAGCCTCGATAAGGGGTTTCGCTTTTTCCAGCCGCTTCAGGCGAGTCGCTTCCTGTTTTGCAGAACCTATATGATCTGCGTATTCACGCTGACGACCAGGAGTTAATCCGGTAAACGCCTTTTGTAGTTTCTTGCTCTTTTTCATCGCTGCGGCAAGTTCATCAGGAACATTCAGGCGCTGCTTTTTCGGTTTTATTTCCTTGC
Organism: Pseudomonadales bacterium; assembly: GCA_028281635.1. Taxonomy (GTDB): domain Bacteria; phylum Pseudomonadota; class Gammaproteobacteria; order Pseudomonadales; family Pseudohongiellaceae; genus UBA9145. The sequence continues at coordinate 79,920 of JANQJM010000224.1, forward strand.
CCGATTTCTGATTGGCAATGGTCTCCTTAATAAAGGCCTTGAGTGGTCGCACAGGTAGTTTGTCGCCGGTTTCGAAGCGCCATTGCCTTAGCCCTCGGGTTCGCCCTTCCTGAGCATTGACGAGACGCTTGTCCGGATCCTTCAAATAAACTCCATTGTGGAACCATAGCGCGCAATGATTCTTGAATCCCGCCATGCCAACCAGATTTTTGCCTTCCAGGGTGTAGGCAGGAGCACCCCACTTCACCGTTTCTTCCAATCCCGATTCAAGCAGAGCTTTGCGTGCGACACTCATTACCTGTTGCCACTGTTCGTGCTTCTTTATATAGGCGTCTACTTTCTTCTTATCTGCTTGTGTTGTCATTGGCTCACCTCGAATAGTGTGGATTGATCAGCGAATTGAGAACATGATCTTCCCATTTCCCGTTAATTAAAATGTATTCCTTGGCATACCCTTCGCGCTCGAAACCCAGCGACTTCAATAGCGCCGCTGATCGTTCGTTATCTGGCATATGATTCGCCATAATGCGATGCATTTTCAATTCCTTGAACGCGTACTTTACCACGTGATTCGATATAGCTTTCATGTAGCCCTGGCCTTGATAACGTTCGGCGATGGAATAGCCCATATGACATGCCTGAAATACGCCGCGAACGATATTACTTAGTGAGCAACTTCCAATCACATGGGACTCTGAATTATCGGTGCCTATAAAATGTGCTGACAAGCCATTCTCAAATTCTATCTCCCGCTCCTCCAGGCGACGCCGCCATGACTCTTCCGAGTGATGGTCCCGTGGTACCAGAGGGCTCCATGGTTTTAAATGTTTCGCATTCACCGCGAAGTAGTTTGCCATGATAGTTTCATGACCAGGTTTCGCTCTGATTACTTTTAGTCCTTGTTTGCCCACGACTACTCAGGAAACTCCCTCTAAATGTTTGATCATCAGTAAGGTCTGCTCACCATGAACAGTCAATGTCTGCAATGGCTCCCAACCAAGTTTGGCATAAAGACCACCAGTTGGATTCTGCGTTTGTAGATACAGATGGGGCAGTTTTCGTTCCGATGCCAAATCCACAATACATTGCGTTATCTGCGAACCCAGCTTGTGCCCTCGTTGTTCCTCATTAACGAAAACGCTGCCTAACCAATACAGTTTCTCTGGAAACAGATCCTCTAACTCATGCAGTTTTAAGGCAGCCACCGCTACCGGTTCACCGTCACTGATCGCCAGCATATGAACCGGGAAATCTTTCTGCGCCAGGGATTGTCTGAGTTGGTTTTCAAGACTTGGGAAATCAGATCCCATGCGATCATGCCAAACGCTGTGCCACCAACGAATAATCAAGGGGACGAACTCCGGCCTGTGCGCAAGATTTTGAAACTCAAGTGACATGATGGGTAAAACACTCGACGGGGATTGACGAGTGTAATGCTAGAACTTCGGAATTAATAGCGGTGTTGCCGCTGCGATCACCGGGTCAGAGAATTAACTGCACGCGCTCTACATCTTCCATTTGACCATAACCAGAAGTGATCACGCGCTCGCCTTCAAACAGACCTTCCTGTACCTCAACGAAACGATTATTGCGACGCCCAACCCGGATGTCCCGACGGATAGCGGTCTCACCCGATTCATCTAGCACAAAGACCCAGTTGCCACCGGTATCCTGAATGAAACCACCAACTGGCAGCAACAGAGACTCGACCGGATTGCCCAGTGTCAGCTCCATTTGCAGAGTCTGCCCACGGCGAATATTAGTGGGCGTTGCACCTTCGAAGATTAGATCCACTTCAAACGTACCTGCCGTGATCTCCGGATACACTTTATCCACGCGAGCTTGATACTCCTGGCCAGCGAGAGTGAATGTGGCTGATTGGAACGGTGCGACCCGCGACACGTAAAACTCATCGATTTGGGCGACTATTTTATATTGGTCTACTACATCGATCTGACCGAGTCGCTGCCCGGTCTGCTTACTTTCGCCGATCTCTACTGGAAAGGAAGTAAGCTGGCCCGAGATAGGTGCTTTAACGAGAAGGCTTTCAAAACTCGCTTGAGAAATTTCCAAATTCTCTGAAAGCATGTCAATCTGATTTGCAATCTGTTCAAGTCTGGCTTCCCGTTCTCTGTCCTCCACTATCTGACGAGCTTTCAGGTTACTCAGCACTTTCTTCTGATAATCCAACTCATCAATAATTGCCTCGTACTCCTCCTCAGATATGAGGCTGTCTCCCACCAATTGTTCAAATCGACCTTTTTGTCTTTCAAGAGTAACGATTCTGAATTCTGTATCGATAATCTGCCGCGCAGTAGCCAGCCTCTGATATTCGAAGTTATTGGTAATGTTTGTCAGGTTGTTAAGTTGCTCAGTTGTTTGTGCATCTGCTTGCGCTGCATTGAGTCGCGTGGCCGTATTGGACAGCTGCACCAAAGGCTGACCAAATTCAACGAAAGCCCCTTCTTCCACAAACACTTCGTCGACTGAACCACCAATCACCGCATCAAGAAACACACTTTCGAACGGCTGGATGGTGCCTCGAATAGGTATGAGGTCTTCGAATGCACCTTGTTGAACGGTCGATACAATTAGCTGATCCGCAGAGACTCGATAAGTGCGAATGGAAGCATCGGAGAGAAGCTGATAGGCGCCATAAACTATGGCTCCTGCACCCACGAGCATGGCTCCCACTTGCCAAAGTGGTCGCCTCTTCTTTTCTAAGACTTTATCCATTGCCATACCGAAATTATAACTCCACTGTATCTGAGAAGGTATCTACTCAGTCTTTAACGCAAGTACCGGATTCACCGATGCGACACTGTAGGTTTTTTGAAACGTTGTAATCATGGCCAGGACGAAGGTTGCCAGGCCCGCCAGTAAAAAGATGGTCAGATTTATCTCTGTCCGATAGGCGAAATTGGAGAGCCATTGCTGCATGGACCACCAGGCCAGGGGCCAGGCAATTACATTGGCAACAACAACTAGCTTCGAGAAATCCCAGGCTAACATACCCGCTATGCTGCGAACGGTAGCGCCTAACACCTTGCGAATACTTATCTCCTTGGTGCGCCTCTCAGTTACAAATGAAGCCAGTGCATACAGACCCAGGCAGGCAATAGTGATTGCCACAATCGAGAGTCCAATAAAGAGGGCGAAGGCACGGTTTTCCCCGGCGTAAAACGCAGTGTAACTGTCAGCCAGGAATGAGCGCTGAATCGGGTATTCTGGAATTTGCTCTTGCCAAATTCTATCCAATTGCGCAAGCGTGGCTGCTTGATTTCCTTCTGTCAGTTTAACCATCATAATGTTAGTACCAATTTCTAAAGTATATGACAGAGGCACGATGTCCGATCTTACTGACTGGTAGTGAGTATCTGCGACAACACCGACAATTGTAGATTCATTTCTATAGTTTAGTCCCCGGAATTGTCCTTCTGTGACAAACCGATCACCAATTGCCTCCGCGGGACTTCCCCAGCCGCCGAGTCTGACCGCTGTTTCATTGAGTACAATGCCGCCTGAGTTTGACGTTACTGTTTGTGACCAGGGTACTGTCCGATCACTTGGAAAATCATCATTCAGGGGCCTGCCAGCGACAAACTCCATGCCTAGTGTTTCGAAGTAATCGTCATACACTCTAATCCAACGAGTTGGCAGCCCATTATCAGGGTCCCCTCCGTCTCTTACCCAGGTTCGACCATCAGATAGATCGCGAGTTGGAATAACCGAGCCCGAAGAGACCGAAACCACGCCAGGTAAACCCGATATTTCATCTCTCATCCGGGCATAAGCAATCCGAGATTGGAGGTTAGGCAGTTCTACTGTGACGACGTTTTCCGGATTAAAACCAAGAGATTTGGTCATGGCATATTGAATCTGTGTATTGACAATCCCGGCGGCGACGATAAGTCCAATCGATATACTGAATTGAGCGACTATCAATCCAGATCGAAACCGACTAACGGCACCGTTGTTAACGGTATCGCCATGCAGAACGCTTGAGGGAGAAAGTCGAGCTGCCGTAATTGAAGGGTAGGCTCCTGCAACTAATCCGACAGTCAGCGCTGCTATCAGCAGTACTACAACGTTGAAACCTGTGAAGAATGATCCTGCCCCCACCGTACTGGCAACCAAGGAGTCGAAAAGTGGCATAAACAATTCACATAAAATCAATGAGATCACAAACGCTGCCAGTGCAATAAACAATGTCTCCATTTGGAACTGTGCAATAAGTTGGACTCTGGAAGAACCAGCAATTCGCTTCACACCGATTTCTCTGGATCGTCGAGAAAGCTGCACAGCCTGTAGATTCATGAAATTAAATGCCGCGATTACCAGCGTAAGCACTGCAACACCACCGAAGATGAAAATGTCGGAGCGTTGTCTTTGTCCTTTAACCAGGCCGGTAATGTCGTCTCGTGTTGACATCTCATTTTGCAAGTCTGTGTTGAAATGAATATCGAGCATTGGCTGCAGGACGATACGAGCAGTAGACCCAGGCACAATGTTTTCTGAATAGAAAGCTTCTGCATTTCTTTCCACTGCCAAGGGATCGATACCTGGAGCCAATCGCGCATAGTGGTACATCACGTCCGACCCAGCGTTGTCCCAGAAATTAGGGGAATTCCAGACTGTGGTTAAATTTTCAATGTTGATATAGATATTCGAAACCAGGTGACTGTTCCCCGGATTGTTACTCACTATCGCTGCCACTCTGAAGTCATGGGCTTGATCGACGGTAAACACTCTGCCTAGCGGTCGAGATTCTCCAAATAGCTCCATCGCAGCGGCTTCAGTAACGACCGCACTTCCCATATCCCGGATCGCACTGATGGGGTCTCCGGCCAGTGTCTGATAGTTGAAGAACTCGAAAAAACTGTCATCGACCATGGAAAGTGTCCGGAATTGATTCTCACCGTCAATGGTAAACAATCTCTGATTGCCGGCGATTCTGGTCACACTCTCAATTTCGGGCAACGCGGTTTCCAACACTGGTGATACCGGATTAAAAAACGTCGCAAAATGTGAACCGGCGCTAGAGATCCAGTTAAAGCGATACACGCGATCAGCATCGGGGTGCATGGTGTCAAACCGACTCTCGTAGCGAATAAACGAGAGAATCAACATACTGACAGTAAGTCCGATGGCGAGACTTACCATGCCGATGAACGAATAGAACTTTCGCTGCATGATACTGCGCACTACTGTCTTAAGCTGGAAGGAAAACATAATATGCCGCTCCGACCTTTCGTTCTCCTGATCTACTCATGCCGCAGTGAACGAGTAGGGTTGATGTTTGCGGTCACTGCTGACAATCCTCCGACAGTAATTGCAGCAATTAACCACGCTAATATGGCAGCAAACAGGAATACACTGACTCCCATCTCTATGCGATAGGCGAAGTTCTCCAGCCAGTTGTTCATAAAATACCAGGCAGCAGGCCAGGCTATGAGATTGGCCAGTAATACCAGCTTGCTGAAGTCCTTGGTTAATAGCGTGACAATACCCAGCACGCTGCTGCCCAGCACCTTACGAATCCCTATTTCCCGTGTTCGCTGTTCAGTCATATAGGAGGCGAGACCGAACAGGCCCAAGCCGGCAATAAAAATAGCCATGATGGAAAATGCGGTAAATATCTGGCCCTGACGTCGTTCAGATTGATAGAGGGCTTCAAACTTCTGGTCCATGAATTCCTGCCGATACGGCGTTTCTGGGCGAAACTGGTTCCATGTCGCCTCAATAAATTGCAAAGTTTCCTGCAAATTGTTACCCGTCAGCCTGATGCCCATCTGGCTGAAGTTGGCAAACTGAGAATTCGGATTGTCGTTTTCCATAACCCGGTAGTACACAGGATTTACAACTTCCCGAATCGATGAAAAATAAATATTGTCTACGACGCCAATAATGGGTCCGCGCACTGTGAAGCCGCTTTGACTGCCACGCCCAACTTCAAACCATTTGTTTATCGCTTCTTCAGGTGTGTAGCCGATTAACTCTGCTGCCATAACATTGAGCATGAACGCACCGGTAGTCTGCGGATTGTCAGTGGATGGCTCTACGAAAATATCTGTCCCTCGCTGTTCAGAAAAAGTGCGGCCAGCAACTACATCGATGTCAAAAGTTTCAAAGAAGTCGTAGTCAACATTGAGGTAAGGCATCCCAATAAACGGATCGGAACTGCTGTCATAGCCTTCATACCTGACCCCATCCGCATTGGTGTTTTGATCACCGGGCATCAGATTTGCGGCAGTGGCAGAAACGATTTCTGGGTGAGCAATTAGCTCTTGTTTCATAGTCCGATAGTTTGATCCCAATCCGTCCAGATTATTGCCCCGCAACACCACTATCTGATCTCGATTGAATCCCGGATCCATGGTCATGGCATAACGAAGTTGCGCGAGCGCTATGCCCGATGCAATTACCAGGGCAATGGAAATAGAAAACTGGGCAAGCACGAGAAGACGACGAAAAGCAGCACCGCCTTTGCCCCGATTTAGCTCTCCGCGCAGTATGTCGGAGGCCGCAAACGCAGACAGATAGAATGCCGGATAGCTGCCTGCGATCACCCCAACTATCAGTCCCAGGACCAGCAAGCCAACGAGTAACTGAGGATCCTGAAATGGATTGAATTGCAGCTGCAGTCCGATCAGAGCGTTAAACCAGCCTGCTGTCAGGGAGACAAGTAAGATGGCTAGCAGCACGGCAATCAAAGACAGCAAGACTGACTCACCAATAAACTGCGAGATCACTTGATTGCGATCCGCACCCAGAGTTTTCCTCAATCCTACTTCACGCGCTCGACTGGCAGATTTCGCGGTAGAAAGGTTCATGAAGTTAAAGCAGGCGATCATCAAGATCACCACAGCAATAGCGCTGAAGGTGTAAACCGTGACTATGTTGCCATTGGGTTCCAGCTCATTGTCACGTTGTGACCGCAGATGAATCTCAGTAACGGGCAATACGTCGAAACGAGTGAAATCGGTGGCATTCTCGTCAATATGTCGGTTCAGAAATGCGGGAATCTGATTGAGAAAAGTTTCGATATTGTAATTCGGTGGAGCCACGACATAGGTGTGAAAGTTGTTGCTGCCCCAGTTCTCCATGAAGCCCTCACCAAACATCGCCACCAGTGTATCCGCCGATGTGAATCCCTGTGCGGCGAGATGAGTATTCTCAGCCAGATCTGGCATCACCCCGGTGATTTGAACCGGAGCCTGTCCTGCAACAATAAGCGTGTTGCCGACAGCATTGCCCTCCGGAAAGTATTTGTTGGCCAGAGTTTCATTGATGACCATACGAAATGGACCTTCCAGCGCGCCCTCCCACCGCCCCTCCAGGAGGGGAATGTCGAATACCTCATAGATATCTGCATCTGCAAAGTGCAAGCCTGATTCAAAGAATGATCGATTGGTCTCCGGATCAGTAATGATGAGTTGCCCAGCGTTGAGAATACGAACTACGTTTTCAAACTCCGGAAAGTCCTGTGCGAGCAAAGGCCCGGTTTGGGGCGCGTTGGTGGCAAGTTCCAGATCATCATTGCGGCCCAGACTCATAAATGTGCGCATAACCTTGTAGGTACGGTCCGCCTTAGCCCAATGCTTGTCATAGCTGATCTCGTGGCGAACGAAGAGTGCGATAAGAATTACACAGGCAAGGCCCACGGCCAGCCCAACAATATTGATCGCAGTAAACAACCGGTTTGCGGCCAGATTACGAAGTGTGAGTAAAATGAAATTTCTTAACATGATGACGACGAGTAGCTAGTAACTAGTAAGGGACAAGGCCTCAGTTATGCGAATGCGGTACGTTCCACATTGTCGGATTCGCTAATGACTTTTCCATCCAGCATGCGCACGATGCGTTTACCTACTGCTGCATCTTCAGGCGAGTGAGTCACCATAACGATCGTTGTTCCCTCATCATTAAGCCCGGACAAGATTCTCATCACCTCTTCTCCGTGCTCACTATCCAGATTACCCGTCGGTTCATCTGCCAGTATAAGATTGGGTTGATTAACGATTGCCCTTGCCACTGCTACCCTTTGTTGCTGCCCCCCTGACAACTGTTGCGGGAAGTGATTCTTGCGATGTGCCATATCCATTTTTTCCAACACGCTTTCAACTTTGGATTTGCGTTCCTGGGATGGAGCCTTGGTATAGATCAGCGGTAACTCAACATTTTCATACACTGTCAATTCATCTATCAGGTTAAAACTCTGAAATACGAATCCGATATTCTCTTTTCTCAAATTTGCCCGTTGTCGCTCAGAGTAGCCGGCCACCTCCTCGTCAAGAAACCAGTACTTGCCACCATCAGGATTATCGATAAGACCCAAGATATGCAGCAACGTGGATTTGCCGCAACCAGAGGGACCCATAATGGAAGTGAATTCACCTTCTGCAACTGAGATATTTACCTCGTCCAATGCCGTAGTCTCCACCTCCTCTGTGCGAAACAATTTGGTCAGGCCTTCGGTTTTTATAATCATAGGTTTTTCCTTACTAATCCTTTCTGAGTATGAGTTGAGAAGGCCCGAAGGCCTTCCCCAGCTTCTTTACCAACTCAGAGTCATCATTTGCACTGCACCACCAGCATAGTTCATGCATCGACAACGCCGCGTTAAAGTAGCTTCTTAAGCATGCGCAATACTCGTACCAACAAATTTCCGCCAGAGCCAACGAGTTATCACGAGTCAAAACGAACTATTCTTTAAACTGTTTCATTGTGAGCCAGATTCTTGTTTCGATTTGGAACAAAGACACAATGATTTCAAGTTGAGTACAGTTCTTGTCGTGTGAATTCAGGAAACGAGTTGCTGTTCTCAGTTCATTATATGCGCCTAATCGTTTCTTCTTTTTTTTAAGTGATGGCTCTATTCTTGCTCTTGAAATTGAAACTGTGATTCAAATCCGATGAATTGCTCGAATAATGCTGGTTTATTGTTTAGACGTTAACGCGCCCGGCTGGTTACCAAAGAATATTTCTTTAATTTTCAACATGTTACGCTGCTGCTGAAAATCCAACTGTGCCGAGAATTCCGATACTGTTTCAATATGGAACAGTGCGGGTAGCAAACCAAGCTGAGTTAAATGATGGAGTAATCAATACTCTGTACAGAGTACTGATCCTTCGAGGAAAAGATGGGAATAGATTCAACAAAAAGCGACTTTTCACCCGCGACAATTCTGTTGGTTGATGATGACAGAGACGTGTTGCTCACTGCAGAACTGGTCTTGAAAGATGGTCAGAAAAGCATACACGCCTTGACAAATCCAAGCGATATGCCTGCTCTGCTGGAGCAGCATCACGTTAATGTGGTTTTACTTGATATGAACTTCACACGTGGCTTCACTGCCGGTGACGAAGGATTCTACTGGTTACATAAAATCAGAGAATTGTCGCCGCAAACACAGATCATCATGGCAACTGCTTATGGAGAGATTGATCTGGCAGTAGAAGCAATAAAGCAAGGCGCAGCGGATTTCCTGGTAAAGCCTTGGGACAACGAAAAGTTAGTCAGTACAGTTGATGCCTGTCTCAAACTGAGCCTGTCCGGGAGTCCGGATCGAAATTCAAAACGTTCGCAGCAGGCAATTGATGAGAAACTTGAATCGCAGTTCAGTGAGATCATTGGCGAATCAGCCGTTATGCAACAGGTTTTTGACCTGGTGGATAAAGTTGCTGACACAGATGCCAGTATTCTCATTCGTGGTGAAAACGGCACCGGTAAAGACCTGATTGCTCGTGCTATCCACAACAAATCAAATCGACACCAATTCCCCCTCGTTAGTGTCGACCTCGGAGCCATCTCAGAAAGCCTGTTTGAGTCCGAGATGTTTGGCCACAAGAAAGGTGCCTTTACAGATGCACGTCAAGACAGATCCGGTCGCATTGAGGCGGCAAACGGCGGCACACTGTTTCTTGATGAAATTGGAAACCTCTCTCTGACTTTACAAGCCAAATTGCTGGGAGCACTGGAAAGCCGAACGGTGACTCGAGTTGGATCTGATATCGCAGTACCCGTTGATATCCGGTTAATTTGTGCAACCAATATGGAGCCAGATAAGCTGCAGGATGAGTCGAAGTTTCGTCGCGACCTTCTGTATCGCATAAACACAGTGGAGATATTTTTGCCACCTTTACGGCAACGAGTAGAAGACATTCCGTTGCTGGCAAGTCACTACATAAAACTCTACGCCCGAAAATACAACAAACCCGAGATAAACCTAAGCAAAGCAGATATATCAAGGCTACAAGACTACAGCTGGCCGGGGAATGTTCGCGAGCTGCAGCATGCAATAGAGCGTGGTGTAATCATTGCAGAGAATGCGCAGATTGAGTTTCGGGACATTCTGGTAGGAAGACGTACGAGTACGGACAATTCTCCAGAGTTAAACATCGCAAAGTTAGAACAACAAACGATTGAAAAAGCCATCGAACAATACTCCGGCAATCTTACCCAGGTTGCAAAAGCACTAGGCATGGGACGTACTACCCTCTATCGCAAAATGGAAAAGTATGGAATCTCTGACTAGCCTTTTGAAAAGTCAGCATGGGCGGCTAATGTTCCATGTCGCGTTACTGATAGGGGCGATATTCGCGTTTTGCTACAGCCTGTTGGAGACTGATTGGATCGGGACTCCCATCATAAGTTTTTTCGTTATCGCAATAATTATCGCCAACATAGTTCGGCTGGTAGAAAAGAGCAATCGTGATTTTGCTCAGTTTCTAAACAACATTTCACACAATGACTTCGCCAGCTCCAGCGGCTCTTCAAATCAGGGATTCAGCACTCGTGATTTTATAGATGCACAGAAGACTCTGCTGGGCAAATATCGCAAGCTCAAAGCGGATCGCAATATTCAAACTGAGTACTTGCAAATGGTTGTAGAGCACGTGGATGCTGCTCTGATTTGCTTCGATAGTGAAGGCAAGATTGAAATCATCAATAAGGCTGCCGAGCGGCTGCTGAACAAAAAGTACATTAGCAGTCTCAATATAGTCGCAAAAATAAACAAGGAGCTCGCCGATGCCTTCTGGTCTATACGGGCTGGCGAAACCCGAGTTCTCAAGTTAGTTATCAATAATGAGATGCACCAGCTCATCCTGACAGCAACGGAATTCATCTTACAGGAGCGAAAGTACAAACTGGTTTCACTGCAGAACATTAAGAGCGCTCTGGACGAAAGAGAAATCGAAAGCTGGCAGAAGCTAATTCGCGTGCTGACGCATGAAATAATGAACTCCATGACACCTATCGTATCGCTAAGCAGATACATCGGTGGTGTAGTTGGAAGTAATGAACTGAGCCAGCGGCTGACAGATCGTAGTTCTGAGCAGTACAGAGACCTTCGTCAAAGCATAGAAGCTATCGCATCTCGAAGTCAGGGATTAATGGAATTCGTAGATTCTTACCGAAGTTTGAGTAACTTGCCTGAACCGGTATTCGATGAGATCAAGATAGTCACCCTCTTTGAACGCATTGAACTGATGTTCAAAGAGCAGATGGAAACGCAGTCCATACACTTTGACTCTGAAGTTATTCCTGATACTGCGGTTCTAGTCGCCGATGTTAAACTCTTAGAACAAATCCTGATTAACCTGATTAGCAATGCCATGGATGCAGTAGTCGAACGCACAGAGAAGAGAATACAGATGCGTTGTGAACAGAATATGTATGGCAAGACGAAAATCAAGGTAAGTGACAACGGTCATGGAATTGGTAAAGACATAATCGACAACATCTTCACACCATTCTATACGACCAAAGAAAAAGGTAGCGGAATTGGGCTCAGCCTTTCCAGACAATTAGCCAGGCTTAACAAAGGTACACTTGCGGTGAGCAGCTCAGTGGGCGAAGGCACACAGTTCACCCTGTCATTCTAGTCTTTGGGAGAGCATTCTCTTTAGCACTTGGAATCCAAGAGACTAATGTTCAACATCGAAACACTCAGTGTTTCGATATGGAACATTCTGTTTTCGATTTACTGGTTGATTGCAGTATTTGGCAGGTGAGTGTGCTCTGATTCGGAGGAACAAATCTTGCTTCAATCTGACCATAGTTATTACATCAAAAGCAGGTTTCGATGTTTAGACTCTACCTTCTGCACACCTATCGCACCCTGATTCAAGAGAAGGTATATGCCTTAATTAACCTGATCGGTCTATCCCTTGCTATTGCTTGTTGCTTGATTCTGGTGCTCTACGTACGCAGTGAGCTGACTTATGATCACTATCATGAGAATCATGAGCAAATCTACCGAATTTCTCAGGATCACATTTTCGGTGGGAGCTCGATCCCCTTCGCGATAACCTCAGCAGCTCTTGGGCCCTATTTCTTTCGTGAGTACCCCCATGTTGGAGACTTCGTACGTCTCCGTGACACCTTTGTAGACAACGAGCTTTTTCGAAGTGAAGACAGGGAGTTCTATTGGGACGATGTCTGGATGGCAGACGACAATGTCTTCGATGTCTTTACTCACGAAGTCGTTTATGGAGACCTGGAGGATGCACTGGTTGACCCGTACAGCATGGTAATCAGTGAGTCTTTCTCCAGGGCGTATTTTGGCGATGAAAATCCGGTTGGGCAGCGCCTTAGTACTGATGTCACAGACTACACGGTGGTGGCAGTGTTCAAGGACTTTCCCGATAATGTGCATTTGAAATACAGCGCTTTGATCTCCTGGAATCTGAACGATACGGTGGGTCGGCCTGATTCATCCCGCGCACAGAGGACCCTGTTTGGACAAGCTCCCAATACCTACTTTCATGTAACAGCGGATATTTCCCGACAAGAACTGCAAAGCTTACTGGAAGAGTTTTATCAGAACCTGATGGCAGAGATTGGTGAGGAGCTGGGAAGAGAAATTCGCTACCACACTGTGCCGCTGACAGACGTCCACTTTGACAATCGCTTTACCCGGGGACCGCCTACCGGCAACATCTTCTATGTCTACGGATTCATTGCGGTTGCGATTTTTATCATGCTGGTTGCCTGTATCAACTATGCAAACCTGGCGATCGCGCGAGGAACCAGACGCGCGAAAGAAATCGGAATGCGCAAAATTCTTGGCGCAAGTCGTGGGCAGTTGGTAAGCCAGTCTATTGTAGAGTCGGTCGGCTACGCCCTGCTCGCCCTGGTAATTGGCATCTTACTTGTCGAGATTGTAGAACAGTATACGCCCATGGCGGACTGGCTTGGCAAAAGTCAGCTTTTAGATATAGGAAGAGAAACTACGCTAATCGGCTGGATCACTGTAGGGACAGTTTTGATCGGCCTAATTGCGGGGTCCTATCCCGCATTTTATCTATCCTTTATTGAGCCTCTTTCCGCAGTGACCACTAACAAGCAACCAAAGGGTTCCACTATCCAGATTCGCCAACTGCTAACTTTCATTCAGTTTCTTGTCTCCATAAGCGTTGTTGCTTGCACTCTGCTCATGCTATTGCAAATGAATTACATGGCCAGTAAACCGCTTGGTTACAGTGTTGAAGACAAAATACGCATGAAACTTCGCGGTATCGAGATGATTGAAAAAGTTCCTCTTATTCGCAGTGAGTTGATGACTGATGCAAGTGTGCTTGGTGTGGTAGACACTTACTTTGTGCCGGGAACAGATATTGGGAATGGATTTCGCACTTTTGAAGGCAGAGCTGGGGAACCACCAATCTCATTGGTCGTTTCTTATCTCTACGGCGGGTTCGAATTCGTTGATGTTATGGGTATCGAGCTACAGCAAGGCAGGAACTTTTCCGAAGAAATACCCACCGACTACCAACAGTCTATATTAGTCAACCAAAGCCTGGTGGATGCAATGGGCTGGGAAAACCCAATTGGCAAACAAGTAACAACTCCAAGTAATACAAGTTATGTCATCGGCGTTGTGAGCGATTTCCATTCGGCGTCATTGCATGACCCGATTCGTCCGACAATTATCTCTCCAATCCAGTATGACTACAGTGTTGATTATAGAGCGCTCGACATCGCGATGAGTGAGCTTGTCATAAGCATTTCCACAGAGAACATAGATCGCACAATCCGACATATTGAGTCCGTTATGCAAGATCTGGATCCTGACCACCCTTTCGAATATGAGTTCTTCGATAGCGCTATCGCCGAGCAATATGCGAGCGAAAATCAATTGATGACACTAACCGGCGTGTTCGCTGCGGTTTGCATCATCATTTCCTCTCTAGGCTTGTTTGGTCTCACTGCATTTACTACCCAACAGCGCACCAAAGAGATAGGTATCCGCAAGGTTCTGGGGGCAACTACTACCCAGATCATAGTGTTTCTGACGCGGTTTCAGATGCTGTTGGTTGGTGCTGCTGCCGTTGTCGCATCAATTCTGTCCTACGTCACAATGGATAACTGGATGTCTAATTTCGCTTACCGCACAGAGATGCCTCTGTGGGCTTTCCTGGTCTCCGGACTAGGAGTGGCTGCGGTGGCGTTTCTGACAATCGCATTGCAATCCAGCAAGACAGCGCGATCGAACCCAGTGGATGCTCTGCGATATGAATGATTCAATCGCTGCCGGTATTGGACATGATCGCTAGGGGCCGTCCTTCGAGGTCATTGAAAAATGCCATCCACTCTTCCACACCATTTTCATGCTTGTGCACCCTATGAGGTGCGCTGACGAACTCGACGCCACAATCAGACAATGACTCGTATGCCGCGTTCACATTCGGCACCCATAAATAGACAATCGACTCTTTCTCAGCAGCGGCGGCCTCTGTCTCCGACAACATCAACCTCACACCGCCACAGTTGAAAAATGCCAATTTGTCGAAGGCATACAGTAACTCCAATCCCAGCACCTCTGAATACCAGGACTTGGATCGCTCGACGTCGCTGACCGTCCTGGCAATCTGCCCCACCCCCTGTATCTGAAAATCGGTACTCATCTCACTTTCACCTCTAGCCAGCTGGCTATCCATTGGCGCACCCTCCCAGAATTTCAACGCTTTCTTATTCTTGAGCCCTAACTTGGCAATTGCATTGGCCACATGGTATTTCACTGCGTCTTCACTGATGCCGCGCCGGGCGGCGATCTGTTTATTGGTCAGGCCGTGCCGGACTGCATCGACAATACGCCATTCCGTTGGAGTAAGAACATCATTGTGTGGTGGGCGACCGCGTTTAGTTGTCATCGAGATGATGTTAGCAAGCTAAAGTGGGGATTTTCCCTACCCTTTTTGCGGCCAAAGTAGATCACGCTAGACAGGAGACACTGCAAATAGATCAACTTCTGAACACAGTGAGTTAAACCTTCCTATTCATAACGAAGAGCCTCAACCGGATTGGAACTCGATGTCGCATAGCATTGAATCGACACGGTAGCAAAAGCTAATGCAGCGACTCCTGAAGCAACCAATAGATACATACCAATTGGGAAGTTTGCCTGGGATGAAAAATCCGCGTAGAAATCACCTATGAAGTAATAGGCAATAGGCCATGAAACAACACAGGCAACTAATACAGGCTTCAAGAAATCCCATGCCAGCAGACCAACAACAGAACTGGTACTTGCTCCTAGCACCTTTCGTACGCCAACCTCTTTTGTTCGCCGAAGACTCGAATAGGACGCCAACGCGTACAGGCCACAAGCCGCTATAAAAATAGTGATAATGCTTGCGAATAGTGCAGCATTGCTAATGCCATTGGTCCTGGCTTCTATGAGGCCATCAAATTCCTGGCTTAAAAATACTCTATCTATCGGTGTGTCTGGACGATGCTGAGCCCAAACATTGTCGATGTGCTGCAAGGCTGCTTCCGTCTGACTAGGGTTCGTTCTTACCAGCACATACCTTTGCGGATTGGGTGATCCAAGCAGTGCACTGACCGATGTTTCATCAGTTTCTATACCGCCTCGAAGAAGGAACTGCCTTACTACTCCAATGACCTGCATCCTCAACGTTCCTAACAAAAGTATCTCTCCCACCGCGGCTTGCGGTGAATCAAAGCCGAACCGTCTTGCCATCAGGTCGGTAATAACCACGCCATAGTTATTTTCGAGATCAGGCGGCTCTCCACTGACTGGCAGAAAATCGGAGGGGAATGCATCGGAAAAGCCTCTTCCTGCAACAAGCTCTAAATCAAGTGCATCCATAAAATGAGAATCGACAAACGCGAAAGCGACTGCAAGGCGATCATTTTCTGCTCTTCCTTCGGTACGCCACGATGTGACCCCCGGTTGGGCAGGAGGACTAAAACTGGACATCCCTACAGCTGCAATTGCCTGGTGACGCGCCAATTCATTTCTCAGTGCGGCATAGTTAAATGCCTCAGGGTCGCTAGTGTTGTACCGGGAATCCACAACAATCAGATTATCTTTCTCGAAGGCGACATCCTGTGTTCGCATGTGATCAGTTTGCAGATAAACGGCTATCGCCAAAAGTATCAGCGTGGCAGAAACCACAAACTGAACGGACGTTATCACCGCCTTAATCAACTTTCCGGTCCGGCTCAAAGAGTAAGATCCACTGAATACCGATGCAGCTTGAAGTTTTGAAACCGACATTGCCGGAAGGATTCCTGCGGTTATGCCCGTTAATATGACTAAGGAAGCCAATAATAAAATGATATTCACCTGGTAAATGTCATCATAGACAAAACCCGTAGCGGTCAGGCTAGTGTATGTTGGGATAGCTGCGGAGAGCAGAGGCAGCGCCAGCATAAATGCTAATGAGGTAAGTAGCAGTGACTCGATCAGAAACTGCCAAATAATATGGCCACGATTAGCCCCGAGCGCCTTTCTCACGCCAATCTCTTTGGTTCGTTGCGAAATCTGGGCAAGCGAGAGATTAATATAGTTGATGCATGAAGTAACCAGAATCAAGAAGGCAAAAGTAATCAGGCTGTACAAAACCGTCTTACTCGTTGAACTTTCCACCGAACCAAAGTTACTTAGAGGGTTAAGATAAATATCGTCGATTGATTGCAGCGATAGACCAAACCCCAGTCGTTCGGCATCGGCGATATCTCCTCCTGACAAATTGCGCTCAATGAACCCTGGCAGTTCGGCGTTAATCTGGGCAGCAGATGTTTCGGGGCTCAATGTCAAAAAAGTACTTGAACCCTGAAAAGAAACCCATCCTCGATTGTTCATGAATTCGTCACCAAACATTTGTTGTCCGGTGGACTTCGAGACCAGTATTGAAAACGGATGGGTCGAGTTTTCAGGGATATCACGGAATACACCCGTAACCTGAATGTCGGCTTGGTTATCCAGAGTAAGAATTTGTCCGACCGGATCCTCTCTGGGAAAATATTTCTCTGCGGTTGTTTCATTGATGATCATGGAATTTGGGCGCGTCAGAGCATTTACCGCATCGCCATCTAGAAACTCCAGGTCAAATATTTGCACAGCATCTGGTTCTGCCCATGAAAAACTGTTTTCAGACGGTTCATTGTTACGACTGAAGATTCCGTTTGAAGGACGAATCTTCGCAACATGAATTATCCGTTCAGGGTAGTCTAGCCGCAGTTGGGCTGCATAAGGTTCTGCTGTATGGGCCGTGCGATAGGGTTCATTCGTACCTTGAACTACCTGGTGAGTGACCAATCTATAGGTGTTTTGCCAGTTGTCGATGTGTTTGTTCGAATTCTGCACGTAGTCTACATGCATTAAAACTAATGTAGCACCCGCAAGACCGACAGTAAGGCTCAGAATCTTTATTAGAGAGAGGACTGGCTGTTTACGAAGACTTACCAATGCGATGAGTAAATAGTTCTTAATCATAATTGTGCCCAAAAGACATTAGATTCATCATATGGACTTATTCATAGCGCAGAGCCTCAATGGGATTCGCCTGGGCCGTCCGGTACGATTGGCTGGCTATCGTCATGAAAGCCACTAGCAAGACAATGAGAGTCGACAACACGAATGCAAGAGGATCAATTGCAGCCTGATAGGCGAAGCTCCTCAACCATTCCACGATAGCAAGATAAGACAGCAGGGAACCTGCCAGGCCCGCAACCACTATCAGAGAGAAGATATTTCGATATAGAAGAAGGATGATCTGGGTCACAGTGGCGCCCAGTACCTTGCGAATACCAATCTCCTTGGTACGCTGTTGTGTTGTGAAAGCCGACAGGCCCAACAGGCCGAGACAGGAAATAAAAATACAGATGACGGCAAAGCTGGCGACCAGCTTTAGCTGATTTGTCTGAGAGCCATAGACTTCGTCTAGAGAATCTTCCAGCAACTCATATTGAAACGGTTGCAGTGGATCAAGGTCTGCAAAAAGTCCGTTTAGAAACTGGATGGTTTCTTCTAGTTCTCCTTCAACATAGCTGACGAATAACCACCTGAACGCCAGCGGCCGCTCGTTCTGCGGCCAGTTGCTGAAGTCTGGCTCATCATGAGATATCAAAAGCGGCTCTAGCCCTACTCGCAGGTCCTGAAAATTAAAATCCTCTATAACTCCTATCACCCGCAGAAAGCGTCCGCCTCGCTCCAAGGTCTTGCCTATAGGCTCATTCCATCCTAGTCGCCTGACAGTTTCTTCATTGACCATCACTGGTAAAGCAGCATCAGTAGTGACAGCAGATTCAAATTGCCGCCCTGCGACCAGTTGCATACCCATGGTGTTCAGGTAGCCATTTCCCATTCTGAAACCGCGAAACAACTGCGGGCCAAACTCTCCATTTTCCATTTCCACGTTGTACTGATAGAGCGAGTCCTCCATCTGTCCGGGAATTTCCAAACCGATGGTGGATCCCAGAATGCTCGGATGCTGGTTGAGCTCGTTCTCAATAACCGGAAGCTGCTCGATCAGGTCTGCTCCCTGCAATCGGACCACCAATTTGTTCTCTTTCTCAAAGCCCATGGAATAGGACTGGATAAATTGCATCTGGTTCATCATCAATAGAGTCGCAGCAATCACGCCAAGGGAGATAGTGAGTTGCAACAATATCAACCCCCTCCGTGACAGACCTGTCTCCATTGAAGAACTCCTACTTCCTGACAACGCTTGCACCGGCAGTGTTCTGACAACGAATAGCGCTGGGTAAAGCCCAGTGATCGCACCGATCAATAGTGCAGCCACTACTAGAATGCCAACAACTTCAGGTGTCAGAGACGTCGCTAGAGAAAGAGACCTGTCCAGCAATTCGTTTACCGGACTGACATTAAGCAGGAGTTCGGCGAGCCCGATACCCAGAGCCAGCCCTACTACCGCGAAAAAGATCGCCTCTGACATGAACATCGCTATGAGTTGTCGTTTGCTTGCGCCGACCAGTTTTCGTATCCCCACTTCCTTCGCTCTGGTGATGGCACGAGCAGAAGCCAGATTTATATAGTTGATGCAGGCAATCAACAGGATGAAGATGCCTATGACAGCGAAGGTGTAGAAGTAGTATTTATTTGCCAGGGCGCTACTGCCCAGGGTTCGCGACTCCATGTGGATAGAAGGAAGCGGTTCCAGGAAAAATTCTATGGTGGTTCCAGTTGCACGCCCCTGCTCGGCCATATATCGCTGCCAGAACTCAGCAGACATTTCTCGGAACCTATTAGTGTCAACGTTTTGTGGCAGCAGTGCATAGGTGTAGACGCTGGGATCCCATAGGATTTCCTGGGCATTGGGATTATCAGCAGTAGCGGGGTTATAGCGTCGATAAGGCAGCAGGATGTCATGACTGAGATGGGAATTCTCAGGCAAATCTGCATACACCAGGCTGATCCTGAAACTTCCGTTAGGGCTATCCAGCATTTCTCCGACAACATCTACTCTGTCGAAATAAGTCCGAGCGACAGATTCGCTAATGGCGATAGAATTGGAGTCAAACAAAGCATTATCAGGATCACCAGCCAGCACGTCATAAGAAAACATCTCGAACACATTTTCATCGGCGATCATCGCCTCTTCCCAGTAGATGGCGGTATCTTGAGAACGCAGCAGCATGGGAAGGGAAAAGGCCGGTCTTAGCCTGGTGAAATCCTGAACTTCCAGATAATCCCTTTCCAGCAACGGGCCCAGCATACGCGAGGTGAATGGGCTTATTTCATTGCTGCCTTCGCTACTTATCTGATGTACCACACGGTGTATTCGATCAGAGTTCTCATGATGGCGATCGAAGGAGAGTTCGCCATAAAGATAAGCACCCAGTATCAGGCAGCAGGCAATGGCGATGGAGAAACCGAGAACGTTGATGACCGCGTAGGTGCGGTCACGATAGAGAACGCGCAATGTTGTTTTCAGATAATTCAGCAATACATACACGTTTAAAAATCTCCGCGTAATGCATCGGCCGGATTGCCATTGGCCGCGTTGACGGCATGAAACACGATGGCCAGCCATGCGACCAGTAACGCGGCCAGACTGGAAACAATAAAGGTCAGCGGCCCCACTTCCACGCGATACTGGAATCCATTGAGATATTGTGTGATGGCGTAGAAAGCAACTGGCCAGGCAAGAAAATTGGCAGCTACCACTGGTTTGGAAAACTGGGTCAGAAGAATCTGCACGATATCCAAACTCAAAGCGCCATGAATCTTTCTGATGCCGATCTCTCTGGTTTTCTGTAGAACAGAATGAGAAGCCAATGCAAAAAGACCCAGACAGGCAATGGCTATCGCCAGGCTGGCGAACAGCGTGAACAACAAAAACTGCAGCCTGTCCTGTTGGTACTGCGCCTCAATATTGGTTTCCAGGAATTCTATGGCAATGGGGAACTCCGGAATCATACGATTCCAAGTCTCGTTGATCGCACTGGATAGTTGCTGCGGATCTGTTCCGTCCATATAAGAGACTGTCAGGGTAATGTGATCCTCAGGTGCAAAGATGTACATATTTGGCGTTACGGCACTACGCAGTGACTGGAAGTGAAAATCTCCTACCACGCCGATGATCTCAAAGCGCACATTGCCCATCTGTATAGTCTTTCCGATAGCCTCTTCTGCGTTCGCAAACCCTGCTGCATCAATCGCTGATGTATTCAAGACAACAGAGGAAACACTGATATCAGCCCCGTCGACGTTAGAAAACGAATTCCACGTAAACCGATCGACACCGAACTGCTCGGAAAAACTCCTGCCCGTTTGAAGCGGGATGTCATAAACATCAAAGAAATTGGTGGCAATACTTTTCGGGTAAAGCGCAAAGCTTTCGTCCCGATAACCAGGAGCCGACACACGACGACTAAACCCAGTTCCTACCAAGTCAGACGGTGCTGCAACAGAAAAGGTTATGTCATTGACGCTGGGAAGTTGGCGAATCTCTTGCGCCAGTTGTTCTCTGTATTCACGAGCAAACTCTTCATTCACATTGCGAATGAGCAATTTATTACCTGGAGAAAACCCCAAATCCATGTCATTCACAAAAAGCTGCTGAAAGAAGATCACTGCAGTGGTGATTATCAAGCCTACGGAAACCGCAAACTGCAAGGTGACAAGAATGGGTTGGGTCCAACCGAGTTTTCCTGAGCTACCATGACCTGATCTCAGCACTTGAGCCGGTTCATGAGAGGCCAGCCGAAGCGCTGGATAGAGGCCACTTACTATACCCACTGCAACGATGATAAACGCTAGACTGATCAGGAATGTCAGATCGGAGAAATAGGCAATGACGATGTCTTTTCCTAATAAATCGTTATAGGTGGGTAACAACAGTTCAACCAGTCCCATGGACGCGGCTGTTGCCAGTAATGAGACCAGTACTGTTTCACAGAGAAACTGCAGAGTCAGTTGGCCTCGTTGGGCACCGACAACCTTACGAACCGAGATTTCGCCAGCTCGACCGAGGGACTTAACAGTGGAGAGATTGACGAAATTTGCACAGGCTATCCCGAGCACTAACAAAGCAATAAGAGACAAAGTAACCAACATTTGTCGGTTACCAGGAGGTTTGATATTTCCCAGCCCACCAGGGTCAAGATGAATGTCTCTTACGTTTTTTAATAGCGGGCGTCGAACATCAGCCAGCTCGCGCCCGGTGGGCAATAGTTGAGTGGGATAGTAGTTTTCGAGAAATTGAGGCAACTGCGATCTGAGCTGTGCGATATCTACGCCCTCGGCCAGGCGCAAATAGGTGTAGCCTTCAACTGCGTCCCAACTTTCAGAGTACCCAAACCCGTACAATGTGTCGGTCTCATCATAGGGAATAAGAAAATCGAAATCGAAATGGCTGCGCTGAGGGATGTCCTGAAAGATTCCTGTGATTCTATAGTCCCGCTGATCGTCAAGTTGCAGGACCTCTCCCAATGGCGACTGATCGCCGAAGTACTTATATGCCGAAGAGGCAGATATGAGCATGGAGCTTTTATTGCTTAACGCGGACATCTTATCGCCGGCAACAATCGGAAGATCGAATACCTGGAGAAAACTGTCGTCTACAAACCACGCAGTTTCAAAATACCGTTGCTGCTGATTGCTCAACACCACATCATGGTCAATCAATCGTGAGGCCGCTTCTATCTCAGGAAAATAATCAAGCAAGTCTCTTCTTGCACGTAGTGCGGCTTTAACGACAGGGCTTATTGAACCAGCGGGGTTTATGCGCTCAGATTCGAAGCGGTAGATATTATCAGCGTCAGGGATCCACCGATCAAAACTCAGTTCATCCTGCACATAAAGCATGATGAGAATGCAGCCAGTTAATCCCAAAACCAGGCCAAGTATGTTGATGACCGTATAGACCTTATACTTTATTAGATTCCTGTACGCGCTGATGAAATAGTTTTTAAACATGGCCACTTATTCGTAACGTAGCGCCTCAATCGGATTCGCACTTACAGTCTTATAGGACTGTAAAGTCATCGTACCAATCGCAATCACCGTAACCACAAATGAAGAGTAGACAAATGCGAGTGGGTCGATGTCCCTACGGTAGTAGAAGTTATCCAGCCAACCTGTGATCCCGATGTAAGAAATTCCAGCCGCGAGTATCGATGCTACAACTAGCAGCACGAATACATTGCTGAACAACACGAAAAAAATATGACGAATAGATGCACCAAGAGTTTTCCGAATGCCTATCTCCTTGGTTCTCTGACCGGTTGTAAATGCCGTTAACCCAAGCAGACCCAGGCAAGAGATCAGGAGACTTATTGCCGCGAACAGTCCAATGAGTAGCATCTGTTGTCTGTCAGACTGGTAAAGCTGCTCAAGGTCTTCCTCTAGAATCGAATACCGAAATGGGAATGATGGTTCGAAAACGGACCATTGTTGTTCAATGAATCTGATCGTTTCATTCAGGGAATCCGCTGAAACATCAAGGAATAACTCTCGAGTAACATTTGCCCTGAGGTCAGGAGCCGAGTTTTCATAATCTATGACATCAGGAAAGAAAACGAACGGGCCGATTTCCTTGTGCAGAGCCTCAAAATGAAAATCTTCAGCAACTCCGACTACAGTAAACGGAGTAGCCGCAGTGGTATTGAAAGTTTTTCCGATTGGATCATCCCAACCTATCTCTTCTACCGCTGTACGGCTTAGAATCGCTTCGAACCTTGATTGCTGTGGACCTCCATCGAACACTCTGCCAGCGATAAGGTTTATGCCCATCAGGTCAAAAAAATTCTCATCGACCTGTGTGCCATGGAAATCCAGGTTGTATGTCGTTCCATCATCCAGATGTGCGTCCAGCGCGCTATTGGACCAGGTGGTGAAAGGATTGGTTCTTATCAAGGACGCATCATCGATGCGAGGATTTGATTTCAACTGCTCTATAAAACTTTGAATTCTTTCTATGGTTTGGACACTCTGAACCTGTAACGCTATTTTGTTGAATTTGTCATAGCCTAGCGGCCTCTCATTGATGTATCGCATCTGTAGAAGCATCAGCACAGTGGCGCTAATAACTGCCATGGAGATGGTAAATTGGAATAGAACGAGACACTTTCTAACTGTAGTGCCCGCTGATCTACTGACCCCCTTACTATGTCTATTTTGGGGATCTGTCATTGCGAGGACGAAAGCCGGGTATACACCTGCAGCCACCCCAACGAACAGCCCCAAGGCAACCAAGCTGACAAACACTATTGGATCCTGAAAAAATCCAAGGGACAGGTCTTTTCCAAACAAGTTGACTTCGGCGTTTCCAGACAGGAAAAACTCCACTGCAGTCACTGCTACTAGCAATGCAATCAATGCAAAGGCAATTGACTCAAACAAGAACTGTGTCACGAGCAGGTTTCGATTCGCACCGAGCAACTTTCGAATGGAAATCTCACTGGCCCTTCTAGTTGCTCTGGCCGTCGCCAAATTAATGTAGTTTATACAGGCGATCACCAATACAAAGACAGCTACCAGAGTGAAAGCATAGAGGTAATAAGGGTTGCCTCGGGGCTGATCATTATTCGTGAAAGAATTCAGATGAATATCAGCGAGGGGCTCAAGATAAAACGATGCACGGTAACCTGCTCTAGTAATGGGAGCCATAACGCGATCAAATAAGTCGCCGAATGCTTCCTCTCCCAAGCCAGGAGCTTCATACCCCTCACTCACTAATAGATAGTTGAAAGAACTCGGATTCCATAAACGTGCCACCATAAATCCCGATTCTTCAGACAAGTCAGGGGGAGCGCCAGTGAGAGTCAGTAGCGCACTGTATTTTAGATGGGAGTTATCGGGTAAATCTGCGAAAACCAAAGTGACTAGATAGTCCGAATCGCCACTGGAGAGTATTTCCCCAACTGGGTTGCTATTACCAAAGAACCGTTGCGCCACCGTTTGGTTTATGGCAATCGTATACGGCCGAACTAAGGCTTCTTCGGGATTACCAAAAACGACGTCGTGTGTGAACACTTCAAAAGCACTATTACTTGAAATGTAGACGTCTGATACGAAGTCAGAATCATCAGCGCTCTCAAATAGAGTTGCACTTTGTGTATACATTGGCTCGAAGCTGACGTAGTTCTCTATTCCCGGATAGTCCCGCTGAAGCATCGGTGCCAGATACTTCGAGGACTTTGCATCACGATTTCGAACAGTACCAAAATCAGTTTCGTGATTTATTCGGTAAATTCGATCATGCAGCTCATGATGCTGGTCATAGGTCAATTCATGTTCGAGATACAATGCCAATACAATGAAGCAGGCGATGCCAAAGACCAAACCAATGACATTCAGTGCTGAGTAATACTTCTCGCTCAACAGGCGTCTGGTTGTCATTATCAGGAAACTTCTAAACATATTTTTTCCTTACTCGTACCGTAACGCCTGAATCGGATTCGATCGTGCGGTCTTGTAAGACAGTCCTGCCATTGTCAAAAATGCTACAAGCAACACTAGAGTTGATGAATACACGAAAACAAGTGGATTTATGGCTACCTGGTAATAAAAGCTATCCAGCCAGCGATCTACCGCTGAATAGGCAACAATGGAAGCGATCACCGAAGCGATCAGGATCAGGAAGAACGTACTTCTAAACAACAGCACCAGAATGTTCTGGATCGTTGCGCCGAGTACCTTTCGAATTCCGATCTCCTTGGTGCGATGTTGTGTCGTGAGAGAAGTCAGGCCAAGCAACCCCAGGCAAGACAGGAATATGCAGACCATTGAAAAAATAGTGACTAACTGCATCTGCCTGCTTTCGCTGAGATATTGTTCACTAAGATTCACATCGAGAAACTGATATTCGAAGGGGTGAGTCCGGTCGATATCGGGCCAGCGGGATTCCAGGTATTCCAGCGCAGGTGCGATTGCGGCAGGTGCAACGCGAATCATCATGGTGCGTTGAACGCCAGCTTTGTCGATATCGGACAGATTAGTGTAGTCAGAGCTGACCAGAGTGATCAATGTGGGTGCCGTCGCATTCTGGAGGCCCAGTGTATGAAAATCCTCAACAACGCCTATGACCGTTCGTGCCGGGTTCCGCGGCCCCCCCAACCATATTGCACTGCCGATGGGATCGATGAGCCCAATTTCCCGTACAGCTGTCTCATTGATTATCACAGCGCTCGTGTAGTCCGTCGGAATGTCATCGCTAAAATCCCGACCGGAGACTAAATTTATGTCGAGCAACGAGAGATAGTTCGAATCGACGTAGAGGCGATCCAGAATTTCATATTCCTGGTTGTTTCCCACAGCACCGGTAGGCCACCCTTCGCTCATCCGAGACCCCGGGACGCTACCGGTATCTATAATGGATCCACTGACAAACCCCGGATTGGATACGACTTCATTGAGCACTCGCTGCGCGTTTTCGGCTGCATCTGCACCCCGAAGCGGAATCAGCACCACATTGTCCTTGGAGAAACCCAGCGAATAGCTATTCACAAACTCTAGTTGTGAATACATCAGCTGGGTTACCGCCAGCACAGCAATGGAAATGGCAAACTGTACCATCACAAGGAATTGTCGCAGCGTCACACCTGCCACACTTGAGTGCTTGCCGTTTTTTAAACTCTCGACGGGCAGTGAATTCGCCAGGTAAATTGCTGGGTAAAGTCCCCCAACTATACTTAACAAAAGGAAAGTCGTGATAATTCCCAGCAACCAGATCTGATCACCCTGCACAAGGGATAACAGCGAAAGATCGTAGCCCACAATCTGTTGCAAGCTAGGCATCGAAAGAGCTAGTTCCGCAATCCCCAAACCTGCAACGAACGCGATACCTGTATATAGGAACGACTCACCCAGAAACTGCGTAATCAGCTCTGATCTCTGCGCGCCCAGCACTTTCCTAACACCCACCTCCCTAGCTCGTTTTATGGACCGGGCTGTCGCAAGGTTGACATAATTGATACCCGCAATAAGGAGCACCAACAAAGCAGTAAAGGTGAAGGCAATTACAACGAAACTGTTCCCCTGCGGCCGCCCACCCTGGGGGATGGTGGACTGGAGCCGTATGCTGGTCAGAGGTTCCAGAAAGAGAGACAGGCTATCAGCAAAGCCAAGTCGGTCACCATATTGACTAATCAATTGATCTGAGATTTCAACGAACTCATTTGGATCGTAACCTTCTTCCATCAAGAGGTAGGTGTAATATTGGTTTCCCCCAATACTTTCCAATTCCCGGGGTTCTATGCTGTTTCTCGTGGCCACGGAGACCAGAGCGTCATAGTGCAGATGAGTATTTTGTGGTAAATCCTGGAATACCAGGGTCACACGTAGATCAAAAGTATCGGTCTGCAGAATTTTATTTAGGGCAATTGATTCACCAAAGTAGCGTTGTGCCATGGAACTGCTGATTGCGATTGTTCCCGGTTCCATCAATGCTGTCCTCGGGTCTCCCTCAAGAACGTTGAAAGTAAAAACATCAAACACTGAGTTACTGGCGTACATAAGTTCGCTCTCATAGTACTCAGAGTCTTCATAGCGAAAGAGAAATTCAGATGCATCGTAAGAATACTCGCGAAAGCTGACACTGCTGACCACTTCGCCAAATTCTCTCTCCAGCAATGGCCCCAAGGCTCCACCTGTACTGACGCTGTCATTGAGCACACTGTTGCTGTAGGTTTCCGCCAAACGATATATACGATCGCGATTCTCGTTATAACGGTCATAAGTCAGCTCCATGTTAAGGTAAAGGCTGATGACCAAGTAACAGGCGACGCCCAGGGAGAGGCCTATGATATTGATGACTGAGTACAGCTTATCCCGGTAGAAATTTCGCAAACTTATATTTAACTGACTCATTCAAAATTACCTTAGCTCTAAACTAGCTCTACTAGAGTCCAGACTCACTCATAGCGCAGCGCGTTTATCGGATTTTCAAATGCTGCTCTCATTGCAGTGCTGCAAATCGTTGCCCAAGCTATACACAGAGCGATTACTCCACTGCCAAGAAAAATCAGTATCGTCAGGTCGATGTGATAAGCAAAATTCTGCAGCCACTGACTTGCGATCCAATAAGCAGCAGGCCAGGCGATCACATTTGCGATCAACACAAGCCTGCTGAAGTCATTGGAGAGAAGTAAAAGAATATTCCATGCACTACTACCTACTACTTTACGAACACCTATTTCCTTGCGGCGGTTTTGCACAGCGAATGACACCAGGCCGTACAATCCCAGACAGGCAACGACTATGGTAAGAACCGCAAATAAGGTAAATAGTTGGCCTTGTCGTTCCTCATCCTGATAGAGAGAATCGAACTGGGAATCAAGAAAATGAGAATTGAACGGCATCTCCGGAATGAATTGATTCCATCTCTCGCGCACGAACTCCACAGTATTTTCCGTATCGTTTCCGGTAAGACGCAATGAGGCGATATTTAGTCGTGGGGTCTCGCCCCAGTAAAGGGTTGGCACGAAATAAACCAGAGGCTGTATCTCCTGACGCAACGACTGAATGTAGATATCTTCTACGACACCAATAACCGGCCCGGATACTGTTAGAGAAAAACTTGCTGAAAAGTCTACATCCAGCTGTTTGCCCAAGACTTCATCGGGGGTAAATCCCAGTTCCCGTACCGCAGAGGCATTTAAAACATAGCTCCCCGAAAGTCGATCATCGGCCTCTCCGGTTGGCGGATAGAAAACATCGCTGGCAATAGCTTCATTGAAACTGCGGCCGGCAATCAGATCGATCTCATACATTTCCAGAAAGCCAAATCCTACCTCTTTAACCTGAACGTTCATGGAAGACAGTGAACTGCCTTCAACACGAATGCGGCGATTGGCCACTGAACCGGGATACATATCAGCTTTCGTTACGTGAGTGATCTCAGGATGCTGTAGCAATTCCTGCTTAAGCACATCCCATTGTCTGCCAAGGCCATCATTATGCGTACCCCATAACACCAGAACCTCTTCCTTGTTGAATCCAAGCTCAGTGTTATTCACATAACGCATTTGCAGATTTATCACAGTCGTAATAATGATTAGCGAGATAGCTAGTACAAACTGGACAGTCACCAGAAAATTCCTGAGCAAGGTGTTCTCATGAGTTCCACGACTGCCAACTCGGATAGTTTTCGTGGGTTTGAAATTGGCGAGGTAAACTGCTGGGTAGCTTCCTGCGACCAGAGTTGTAAGTAGCATTATTACCAGAGAAAACGTGAGTAACTCTGGTTGCAGTAACAGACTAAAAGTCAACGGCCGCTCGATCAACGCACTAAACGCTGGTCGCAGCACTTCGGCAAGGGCCACGGCAATGACCATGGCAACCACAACAGTGGCGAAAGTTTCTAACATGAAGAGCAGAATCAGATGCGATCTGTTGGCGCCTAAGACCTTTCGCATACCAACCTCTTTACTTCGGCGCATAGCGCTTGCGGTAAAGGAGTTCATAAAATTAAAACAGGCAATCAATAGCAGGCAGCCAGCAATCGCCGAGAAACCAATGACAAACGTCATATTGCCAGCGCGCTTGAATTCAAGAGCGCGACTCGACGACAAATGAATATCTGTGACCTTATATGGCGTCAGGGAGAAGGTCTCGGGTGATATCTCCCAGAAGTCAGGAATGGTTACTTCCGCTGCGCCAGCGATTGCCTGTTCAATTCGTTGAACGACATCTCCAATATCTACATCAGGTTCTAACAGTACATAACTGTGAAAATTGGTGTAGGCCCAGTTGTTGCCATAATCGAAGTCCAGCATCTTCCAGGCCGTTTCCATCGGTACGATCAAGTCGACGAACAAATGGGAGTTGTCTGGGATGTCTTCGAAAACACCTTTTACCGTGATGGGCCAGGTGTTTTCTAACAGCAGAGTCTGCCCAACAGGGTCTTCAGCTCCAAAGTATCTCTCAGCGGCACTGCGAGAGATGACCACGGAATCTGGTTGAGATAGTGCAGACGCCGGTTCGCCATAAATCCAGACCAGTTCGAAGATGTCAAAAATTTCTGGATCAGCCCAGCGAAAGCCGTCTTCATAAAAGAATATCTCATCTTTTGCTACCAGCGCGTGCATGCCACCGATTCGGGCAGTTTCCTGTATCCCCCCAATACCATTCTGGGCAATAAAAGGTACCAATGGAGCCACATTGCTCGCCGGATGACGTTCACGGCGATTCGATGTTTCGTAGAAGTCGGGAGACAGTCGGTAGATGCGTTCAGCATTGGGAAAGAAGAAGTCGTAGCTGAATTCGTAACGCACAAACATGCTGATGAGAAGACAACAAGTTAGTCCGATAGACAAACCGAAGAGGTTTATCAACGTATGAACAGGAGATCGACTAAAATGCCTTAGTCCGCGTTTAATCTGCTGTTTCATTCGTAGCGCAATGCCTCCACTGGATTGGTTATTGCAGTTCTGTAGGCCTGGCTGCTCACCGTTACGAACGCAATCAATGTGGTTATGCAAGTCGCCAATAAGAACACCGAAGGATCTATTTCGATTTGATAGTAGAAGCGCTGCAGCCATTGCGAGCTTGCCCAGAACGATCCAATCGATGCCAGCAAGGCCGCACCGATCAGAAGGAATAACGTGGTTCTAAATAGCTGAAAGATTATGTTGAGGACAGAGGCACCCAGTACTTTTCGAATTCCTATTTCCTTGGTGCGTCGCTCAGTGCTGTAGGACGATAACCCTAGAAGCCCCAGGCAGGAGACGAAAATACAGATGGCTGAAAACGCGATGAATAACTGCAATTGCTTTTGCTCTTCAGCGTACTGCCGATTAAGTTGATCTTCAAGAAACTGATAGTCCAACGGGTGAGCCGGATCAATGGACGGCCAGCTATCACTCAGTATTGACAAGAATTCACTAACGGAGACACCTCCCACGTCAATAACCGCGGTGCGTGCCAGGGACTTTCGTTCTTCGTCAGATAACCCTCCGAATTCCATATCCAGCAAGCTAACGACCGTTGGTCTTAAACTCTGGTGCAACGCGCGAACATGGAAGTCATCGATAACCCCAACGACAGTGGCTGGATTAAACGCAATGCCAATGTTTTGTCCTAATGGTTCGTTCCATCCCATCTCACGCAAGGCCGTTTCATTGATGAGGGCTGCTTCCTCTCTGTCTGTACTAATAGCCGCATTAAAATTTCGCCCCCGGGTAACTTCGACCCCCATCAATTCGAAGAAGTTCTCGTCAACATATATGCGATTGAATTCCCTCCATTCATTAAACGGTGTGCCTGGAATGCCCACTGGCCACTCACCACCAGCAAAAATTCCTGACTGCCGACCTCTTGCGGTATAAGCGACCCCGGAGATAGCCCCTTGTGCCAAGAGTTCGTCAAAGAACAGTTCGCCATTTTCAATCGCGTCTGCTCCCCAGAGGCTGACCAGCACTTTGTCTTCTTTGTCAAAACCCAGCTCTCGATCCTGAATGAATCGAATCTGCGAAAACATCAGCAGGGTCATCGCAATCACTGCAATTGAGATCGTGAACTGAAAACCTACAAGGGCATTCTGGGAGTAATTGCCTTTTTCTACGGATGTGTTTTTGTGTGCGTTCAATACTGTCAAATTGGTTGAGATGTAATAGGCAGGGTACAACCCGACTAGCACACCCAGAAAAGCGACAAGGGCTACCGTCCCTAATACAAGCACTAATGGGCTCAGGGCTCTCAGAGATAAGTTTTGTCCTATGGCATTACTTACAAATTCAATGGCCAGAACAAACTCAACCACACCCAGAGACAACAATACGGATAGTAAAGAGAGAAACGCTGATTCTCCCAGGAGCTGAATGATCAATTGCCTTTTCTCAGCGCCTAACAACTTTCTAACTGCGATTTCCTTAACGCGTTTTATAGATCTGGCTGTAGCCAGATTCATGTAATTTACTGAGGCAACTAACAGTATGAGAATGCCGATTGCCGCAAACGCATAAAGCGAAAAGACATTGGCTGTGTTTGTAGACGCTGACACTACGCCAGATTGCAAGTAAATGTCCGACAAGGGCTCAAGAAATAGTTGATCCCCCGTATACCCTCTTCCGCGCAATCCTTCCATGTGGCGCTGTTCAAACTCTGCCCAGATAGCTTGGAAAGATTCAGCCTCGTATCCCTCTACCATCTTCAGATAGGTGTTAGTCACATTCGCTGTTAGATTCGGCTCGAATTGTTGGAATAGTGATTCGATCGATATCAGTGCGTCATAGCGATAGTGGCTGGTCTGCGGAATATCCTGGAAAACCAGGGTTACCAGAAAATCGTCTGCTTCGGTGCTGAGTACCTTTCCCAGGGGGTCCTCATCCCCAAAGTAACGGTCGGCAAACGACTGACTGATTGCGATGGAAGCAGGATTTAGTAAAGCCGATTCCGGATCACCGCTAATGATGTTGTGGGTAAATACATCGAAGACACTATTATCTGCATAGTGCACATTGTCCTCGTAAGTGATCTGATCTTCATAACGGAAGAACTCGGTTAAAGATCCGGAAAAGCGGACATATTCCAGTACTTCGGGATAGTCCTGTTTGAGATAAGGCCCTACGAGGCCACCAACGTTAGCACTGAATTCGAAAAATTCACCGTTGCGATATTGTTCTTCAGCAATTCGAAATATCTGGTCGCGGGATTCGTGGTGCTTGTCATAACTGAATTCATTATTCAGGTAGAGTGCAATGATGAGGCTACATGAGACACCAAGGGACAGGCCGATAATGTTTATTAGCCCGTAGACTTTCTCTCGCCAGAGTATTCTTAGTGTGGTTGTTATGTAGTTTTTAAACATATTGCGCCTTGTGCAGCAATTCCCCTTTCATCAGTTTGCACCAACGGTAGACAGAGTATCCGCGGTTAACTTTTTTACTCGTAACCAATGCTCTCTACTGGATTAAGCAATGCTGCTTTCATTGACTGAACACTGACCGTCGCCATAGAGACAACTACCGCCAATACTGCGGAAAGAAGAAACACGCCAAACCCGACTTGCTGATAGTAGGCGAATGTCTGCAGCCATTGCTGCATCAAATAAAATCCCAGCGGCAATCCAACAGCGACGGCTATGGCTACAGGTTTCATAAAATCTGCGGACAGTAGTCGCACAATACCGGTAATTGAGGCACCGAGTACTTTGCGAATTCCCACTTCTTTGGTTCGTTGCTGGATGGCGAATGATGCCAGGCCAAACAATCCCATACAGGCGATGAATATCGCCATGCCGGATGAAACGGTAAACAACATCGCTGTTATCCGATCGCTGTTATAGAAAGTGTCGATCCGGGCATCGAGGAAGTTATACTCAAAGGGTGTTTCCGGGTCGTGGCGCTCCACCACAGCTTTCAGGTAGGCAAGTGTTTCCTCGGTATCATTGCTATTCACCTTGACGCTAAAGTAGTCAAACGGCTGAAATTCAGTATTGCTGCCCAATACCAAGGGCTGGATAGTCTGGTGCAGAGATTGAAAGTGGAAGTCCTCAACCACTCCCACGACCGTGGCTTCCATTAGAACTTCCGACGCTCTCTGGACGCCGGCAATCGTAAGTCGCTGACCAAGTGGAAACTCCCAATTCATCCGGTCAACCAGAGTCTGGTTTACGACGACATTCTCCGCCGGTTCCACAGCCGTCAGATTTCGCCCCTCGATTAAGTTAATGGCAAAAGTATCAGCAAAGTTTTCATCAATATTGATGGCGTAGATTTCTTGAGCAAATTCGGCGTCTCGCCCAGGAATGTTGGCGCTGAAGTTTTGATGCGGCTTCCAGTCACCTGGCAAGCGCGAGCTATTGCTTACCTCAATCACATTAGGATTATTCAGCAGCTCATTACGAATCACTGTCACATTATCTCGCACCGGACCGCTGTTAATGTCGATGGCGATAATATCAGTCTGGTCGAATCCCAAAGGTTTGTTTTGCACAAAAGACATCTGCTGTGCGACAACCAAAGTACAAAACACCAGCACAACGGATTGTGAGAATTGAACGACAACCAGAAACTTTCTTAACAAGCCAGATGACCGCACTGAGGCCTGCCTATTTGACAACCCCTTTGCGATCGTTTGTCTGGAAAGGACAAACGCGGGATAAGCGCCTGAGATAACCCCTAGAGCAAGTACCATAAAAACTATCAGAGACAGCAGCACTGGTTCTGTAATGGTGCTCAATGTGAGCATCTTGCCAGTGGTGCCATTGATAACAGGCAGCAGCATCTGCACTATTGAGAGAGCCAGAATAAAAGCCAGAAAACTCAATACGACCGCTTCCACCAGAAACTGAGTGATCAACTGTGGCGTCTTGGCTCCCATCATCTTCCGCAAGCTGATTTCGTTGGCACGGCTGGTTGACCGTGCTGTCGCAAGATTGGTGTAGTTAATCGCTGCGATGAGAACCAGGAATAGCGCGATGGTCTCCAAAGTATATATAACGGAAACATTTCCCGGATTGAAGTTCACTTGCCCGCTGACAATATCATTCGATTGGAAATGAATGTCCGGCAAACCCAACAACGAGAAACTGTACGACTCGGCATCTGGCAGAGGAGATTGGTTTCTAATATACGCGCTGATTGCTTCTTCTAACTGCTGGACTTCAACTCCTTCACTAAGGCGCAAATAGGTAGCAAATGCGTTGTTTCCCCAATTACTTTGCCAATCAGGTATGAAGCTGTCCAAATAGCTGGGGAATGGGAATATGGCATCCAGTTGTAAGTGAGAATTTGGAGGAGCTTCTTCGATGACTGCAGTCACCACGGTTTGCCCTCTGCTGCCAGTAAGTACTTTGCCGATAGGGTCTTCATCACCAAAATACTTCGTGGCAGTACTTTGTGTAATGACTATACCATCGGGATTAGTGAGTGCAGTAGCAGCATCCCCCTGAATAAAATCGTAGTCGAGCATCTGGAAAAATTCTGGGTCAACAGAAACTACAAATTCATAGTAACCATTGTTTTCATAAGCCAGATTAGCTCGACCCAGCATTATCATCCGAAAGGATTCTTCGATTTCTGAAAAACCTGCTTCGAGTTCTGCTGCCAATGGCCCCGGCAAATTCACGAACTTAGTCAACCCTTGGCCTGGAACCTGCCTCTCGGCAACGATTTGGAATATTTGTTCAGCATCTTCATGATGCCGGTCATAACGCAATTCATCGACTACATAGAGAAAGATTATCAGAGTAGATGCAATCCCCAGTGTCAGGCCAAGCAGATTGACTAAAGTATTTAACTTGTATTTCTGGAGGCCGCGAATCGCAAATTTCAGGCTGGTTGGCATAGTCGCTACACTCTGTTTTTTAGGTCTCAGAAATTAGACGAAAGCCGGAGGCGAACGGCTAACATTAGGATTGTGCAACTGACGTGCCAATCGGAATGGTTAAGCTTTTCAGCCAGTTATAGTTGCAGACAGTGAAAATCTGTATCCGCTCGTATCAAAATGAAACAAGTCTTTGTTCCATTTCGTTACTGCTTCCAGGTCTCCTTCATTGCTTCAGCGTTTTTATTCAACTGTGCATGGCGACCTGGCAGTGGAAAACATCTTCCAGCGAAACCAGATCGCTAACTATAAATTGTCAGGACACACGCAGGCCAGATGTTGGATTGACTATAGCGGCTCGTATCGCCTGCCAGCTCATAGTAAGTAAAGCGATAGTTAGTGCCACGATTCCCCCATAGAAGAACACGACCCATTCGATATCAATACGATAATAGAAGCCGTTGAGCCAGTAGTTCATTCCATACCAGGCAGCGGGCGTTGCAATCAGGAATGCCAGCAATATCAAATTTAAAAAGTCGCGACATAGAACCGCTACGATGCTCACTATAGAGGCACCTAAGGTTTTTCTTACCGCGATTTCTTTGCTGCGCCGCTCGGCAGCGAATGCAGTTAGCCCAAGTAGTCCGAAACAAGAAATCAGAATCGCTGTCACTGCCGCTGAATAAATCAGACTGCCTAATCGTCGCTCTGGCAAATAGTCGTCTTGAATTACGTCATCCAGGAAATAATATTCAAGTGGCGCGCCTGGATTTATTGCTTGCCAGGTGTTCTCTATAAAAGAAATCAGTGCCGACATATCTTCAGTTGCAAAATCCACAATGAGATAACTACTTGAGATTCCAATGCCGTTGTCCCAAAAGAATGCCTGGCCGTCTATTTCGTTATGCAAAGAGAACGAGTGAAAATCACTTACAACACCTATTATTTCAAACTCAGTGCGTCCAGAAGGTATGCTGTAGAGTATGCTATTGCCGACTGCATTGAGAGGATCGTAGCCTATGCCTCGCGCCAGAGTCTCATTGATAACTGTTTTGCCATCTGCATCGCCAGGTCTGTCCAGATCAAAGTTCCTGCCTGCAATAAAGTTGAAACCCATTACATCCATATAGTCCGTATCAACATATGAGATGTATCCAACTTTAGCTTCTTCTTGAATCCGGCCCGGGGCGTTGATCAGACCATTCTCCAGATTTACGGAACTGGGGTATGTTGATGCGCCCCCAACATTGATAACCGCACTGCTTTGCAATAATGCATTTTTAAGTTCATCGAAATTTTTCTGCGAATCCCGACTGTTGTTAGGGATTACCAGCTTGTTGTTTTTGTCGAAACCCAAGTTCTGATTTTCGATAAACTCCATCTGCTCTGTGATAATCAAAATTCCTTGGATCAATGAAATCGAAACAATAAATTGCAATACTACCAATCCTTTGCGTAGAGCTTGGCTGGATGATCTCCTACTAAGGTATCCTCGCAAAATTTCAACTGGCTTAAAGCTGGCAAGATAGAGCGCTGGATAGGCTCCCACCATAAGAGTAGTAATGACGATGAATGCAGCAAGAAAACCAGAGTCGGCACCAGAATCAAGTATGTTTGTGGAAAGCGATAGCCCGACTAATCCTGACAAGTATGGCATGGCAGAATCGGCTAATATGTAAGCCATAGTGACGGCAACTACAGTGTAGACAAAGGCTTCCAGCATAAACTGTCGCACCAGTACAGAACTAGAAGCACCGACAACCTTTCTGACCCCTACTTCACGCGCTCTGAGTAAAGCCTTTGCCGTAGCCAGATTGGTAAAATTTACACAGGCGATAATCAGTATGAATATGGCGATTATGCTCAGCGTGTAAAAGTAAAAGGAGCTGCCAGTAGGTCCTATCGTGGTCGAAAGTCCTGAATACAGATATACATCTTCAATAGCCTCAAAATACAGTCGTTTCGAAAACCCCAATTGAGCTAGTCTTTCCGTGGCAAAAGGTTCGAGCCAACCTGGCAATTGAGATTCAATCTGGTTCTGGTCGATACCATCTTGAAGTCTTACGTATGTATAGAAGATGTTGTTACCGCCCCATTCCTGCAGCTCATAGAAGCGATCACCCAATGCGCCGCTCATTGCGGAAATGTAATAGTCACCCTCTATATGAGATTTGTAGGTATCTTTGTTGAAGACACCAGAGATCGTGTAAAGGTCTGTACCCCAGATAGTACTTTCAATCTCCAGAAGTTTTCCTAATGGATCTTCATCGGGGAAGAGCTTCGTCGCCACATCCGCCGAAACAACGACAGAAAAAGGCTCATCCAGAGCCGTAACCGGATCTCCAGCGAAAAAGTCATAAGTAAACAAGTTGAAGAAAGTCGGATCAGCAAACAGTACTTCTTGTTCCAGATAAGACTCGTCGCCGACTGAGACGAGGAATTTTTCTACAGCTGGCGCCTTGAATACTCGTGTGCTCTCTGTGATCTCTAAAAAATCGCGCTTCAGCGCCGCGGCTATTGCCGGAGAAGCAGCTGCCGTTCGTTCATCACCGTCGCTGAAGGAGTACTCAGTGGCTACTCGAAAGATACTGCCTGAGTGATGGCGGTCGTAACCGAATTCTGCACGCAAATATTGCAATATAAGAATGCAGCAAGCTAGTCCGATTGCCAGCCCAATGATGTTTACCAGTGTATAGCTGCGCAGCTGGCACAAATTCCTGATGGTCAATTTGAGATAGTGGAAAAGCATTTTTACCTCTTCAATTACTCGTACTTTAATCTTTTAGCAGGATTGGCTTGCGCTGTGCGATACGTTTGGGCAATTGACACAGAAATACTGAATACGCCTACTACAAGAACAGCGAAAAGATATGGCACTACGCTGAATTCGACACGATAGGCAAATCGCTCTAGCCAAAGAGTGGAAATATAGTATGCCCCTAATATGCCAGGCAGGATCGATATAACCAGTAATTTGCCTACATCTCGCGTAAGTAGTGCTAAAAGATTTTTAAGGGAAGCTCCAAGTACCTTGCGAATGGCAATTTCTTTCCGACGCTGTTCGGCCCCATAGGCCGCGAGGCCTGTCAAGCCGAGAAGAGAAATAGCAATGCTTAAGATACTGAAAAACCCAACCAGTTGTATTGCTCGCGTATCGCGCGCGTAAAGCCTCTCCCAAAGGCTTTCAAGAGATTCAGCCTCAACCACAAACTGATTTGTAAACTGGCGAACTGTTTCCTCTATATAGGAACGAGTTTCTGCTGAGTTGTTACCGGTAACGCTAATGACGAGATCGACCCGTTGTCTAGCTCTGCCTCTGGGTGACATACCGCTGAATCGTTCATCGTTATAAGGTGCAAGATAGGTGGGTTCAATCGATTCGTGCAGCGGCATGAAATGAAAGTCCTTGATGACTCCAATGACCTGAGCTCTGCCAATCAATTTTCCGAGGGGCTGATCCCACTCCATCGCATCAACAAAGGTTTCATTAACCACAACAGGGTTTTCGCCATCGAGTAGTTGTTCCTGACGAAACATGATGCCATCGACAAGTTCGATCTCCATTACATCCAGAAATTCGTCTCCAACATTGAAACCGTACATTCTTTGATTGCGCCGTCCACCTTCGTTAGTGTCCACAGGAAAAACGGCCAGATTACTGATGCCCCGACCAAATACACTGCTCATTTCGGTAGCTCCCAGAATGTCGGGATGCTGAAGGAGTTCATTGGTTAGTGCTTCGCGTGCCGTTATTGCATCGGCACCAACAAGCTGCACAACCAGCTGATTGGATTTTTTGAATCCCATTGAGGAAGACTGCAAAAAATCTGACTGTCTCAGCATTGAGAGCACACACGCAACGATAATCAACGAGACAGTAATCTGTGTTAATACCAGAAACTGCCTGATTGGCAGACCTTTTCGCTGTGGCTGTGGTTCTGATCTTAGATTGGACAGGGCAGATTGTCTGGTTAAATAGAAGGCTGGATAGAGCCCAGCTGTTGTTGCCAGTGCGACCATTGATAGCAGGAAAATGGCAATGCCCCAGAAAGAGGTCAATGGAGTAATTAAAGCAGTATTGCCAACGAATGACTCTATATAAGCCAACTCCAGCGCTAGTGAGCCCAGGAACAGGCCGAGTCCGACAGCGATTGCGACGAACACAAACGATTCCAAGAGAAATTGTCTTACCAGTGTTTCCTTTTGTGCGCCCAGCACCTTTCTCATAGCAACCTCTTTGGCTCTGACCGAAGCTCGTGCTGTTGCCAGATTGATATAGTTAATAGTGCCAATAATCAGAAGTGTGATAGCAACTGCTGCAAACAGATAGACATTGACAATGTTGCCCCCCGATTCACCAAACCCTCCGGTTCCACCAATATTAAACTTTGGCCCAAAATGAATGTCGGTCAGATTCTGCAAGGCGAGTCGGTACAAACCAACATCAGCCCCCCCTGTCGCTCTGGCAAATCCTTCTGCGAGATAACTATCGAACGTATCCTGAGAAATAGCATCCATGGTTGCTGGATCAAAGTCGTTGGCCACGATGAGATAAGATGCGCCACTCATCGCCATAAAGTTCACAGCAAAGTCATTGGCAAAGTTTGTGCGATACACAGGGAGCATCGCCATGGGTATTAGTGCATCGTACTTGAATGACGTGTTACTCGGCAGGTCTTCAAAGACCAGGGTCACACGAAACTCAAATTGTTCTGTGCTGACCACTTCCCCAATAGGGTCGCGATCACCGAAATAGTACTGGGCGAAGCTGTCGCTAACCGCTATGGAGTATGGGTCATTAAATACGCTATCGATGTCTCCGTATTTCACATCGAACGTGAAGTGTTCGAAGGCTGATACATCAGCCAGATAAGTCTCATCCCAGATTTGTTCGTTGTCGCCGTAGCTAAACTGTCTCTCGTCAGCTTCCATAAAACGAACATGGTCTAAAAACTGAGGATAGTCCCTGACAAGTAGCTCGGTAATTTGATACCCGGTAAGAGGAGCAGAGATAAAGGTGCCAAAATAGGTCTCTACCCGATAAATTCGCTCGTGGTTTTCGTGATATCGATCGTAAGTAAGCTCATGATGCAGATAGAGTCCGATTATCATGGAACCTGCTATCCCCAAAGCAAGGCTCAGAACACAAATAAGAGCATAGAACTTCTCTCGTGTCAGTCGACGCAATGTGATGACGAATAGGCCGGACAAGTAATTCATGATAAGTATCTAGGATTGCGGACTTTTCAGCCCAGCAGCAGGAATTGGGACTTTTTTTAATTGACAGCTATGAGACTAGACTCAGGGAAAATGATCAATTTGGTCTGTTCCCAGGTTTATTCCGCAAAGAACATACCAACTTAACATCTCTACCGATGAAGGATTGATCAAGACTGCAGGACTTAAACTCTATATTGCCGTTCCATCCCGATACAGACTACTGTTTCAAGATGAAACATCGTTGGAAAACCCGATGCCAGGGGT
This sequence comes from Pseudomonadales bacterium, assembly GCA_028281635.1. Lineage (GTDB taxonomy): Bacteria > Pseudomonadota > Gammaproteobacteria > Pseudomonadales > Pseudohongiellaceae > UBA9145. Next base: position 120,392 of record JANQJM010000224.1, read on the forward strand.
GATTTACTCAGTTGTTGGCCTGGAACAACCGTAAAGCTTTTGCAGGAAAGTCTGTGTAGAGTCGATCTACGCCCATGGCGATGAATTGCTCCATTAAATCGGGATCATTCACAGTCCAGACTCCGAATTCCAGGTCAGCTGCGTGTGTCTGATCGATTGCCTGCTGAGTAATACTGCCCTGGTTATACACCAGGGATTCAAATCCCTGCTCTAAAGCTATGGAGATATCATCAGGCACAGAGTCGGTATTGGGTCTATCCCAGAATACAGGAATCTCCGGCGCCAGTTCCTTTACCAGACTCATCTTCTGCAGATTGCCATCGTTGAAGCCAATCCAGGCTTCCGCACCCATCTCTCGAATGAGAGCAATTGCAGCGGCGGTCGATCCGTCTTTAGGCTGAATAGAAAGACGCACACGGTTCTGTTGCATCACTAACTCAATGACATCTCGCAATAGAGGCATACGGTGGGGAGGTAACTGCTCAAGGGTTTGGTTGTTGCGCTTGCGGAAGTCAACGGCGGTATCAAGACGCAGGATCTGCTGATAGGTCAGCTCGTTAATATTGCCTGCTTCACCTGTGAGTCGCGTGGTGGACAAGTCATGCGTCACCATAATCTGATTGTCGGCCGTGAGAAAGATATCGCATTCCAACCAATCGGCATCGGTAGCCAACGCACTTCGGAATGCAGGCATAGTGTTTTCAACATAGGCACCACTATCACCACGATGAGCAGTTACTCCTGAAAGGGTTAGCGGGCGATCGATTTCTGATGCGAGAACTGTGCCTAAGACTGCAAGAACCAGGTAGCAACCAAGGCAAACAACTGATCGAAGAAAAAATGCAGGTGTAAATCTCATCAGGAATACCATGCCGATGAAATATGAAACGAAGATGACATTAGCGAGATTCGCGCGCTAATGAAACCAGGTCCTTGATTGAGTCGATCACAAGTGCGGGTTGGTCAGCGTGTATACCGTGGCCGCTTTCGGTCGCAATGATGTGGCGACTATTCGTAGACAGCTCGGCGAGTTCTATCTGCAGTTCATTCCAGACTTCTCGAATTTCACGTTGCCTTAGCAAGGATTCGCTTGGTTCTTCACCTTCAGGTGGTTCGATTGGCTCGCCCTGGGTTAACACGATTACAGGTAAATCACCCAAGGAGGAAGGAGGCTCTGCTTGCGTTGTATCAAAATTAAACGCATCCGATGCTTCTAATTGAGTTCGAATAGCATGGGAGGTGTTATAGCGGGCGACGACTCGCGCCCGCAGTTCCTCCGACATGTCGGCAGCCTGACCGACGCGCGCTTCAATCAGGCCAAACATCCGCAGGGCTCCAATTGGTGCCACGTATTGTGCCAGTTGCATTAAGGTGTTGCTTACAGGTTCTGACGGTGGAAAACGCAATTGTTGCTGTTCATGACTGGAATCCACAAACACCATACCTTGCACTCGTTCTGGAAACTGCTTATAGAATTCCCTTATATAGACCCCACCTGCGGACCAACCGACCAGAACCATTTCATTGTATTCGCCGGCGGCAACTAGCAACTCCTGCAAACGGCTGGCGACTTCGGGAGCTTGAGTGCCATGATCCACGGGATCACTGTATCCCATTCCGACACGATCGTAATAACAAACTCGGGTAATCGCCGCGATGGGTGCGAAGATTTCCTCCCAGGTTTCGTTTAATGCTCCGAGGCCCTGTTCAAATACGACAGTGGGGGAACCATCACCGTAGCAATCGATGTGCATATTGGCTCCACGTACGTTGAGCAACCTGCCGGGAGGTGGAAATCTTTCTAGGTCCTGGTTCTCTGCTATGACTTGATAGGTTCGCCCGATGATCGAAAACATGATCACAAATCCGAGCAAGCCGATGGCCAGAAACTTTAGGAGTCTCTTGATAATTGTCATGGTAGCTACCCCGAATAATGCTCGTGTGTCAGCTACTGCTTGAAGCTGGAAGTCTAAGGTGGCCTGTTGACAGACAGTTAGCCACCCATTGATTAGACATCAAGTAAGTCTGTTGGTTACGGTGGATCCTGACTAACGCCGCTCCACTATGGCGGCATCAACTAATTGCGTGAAATTCTCCCTGAATCCACCTCCTCTAGAAGGCGAGACCTGTCCCATGATAACGGTGATCGTGTTTTGCTGTGGGTCGATGAAATATCGGGTGCCTGCCGATCCATCCCACCAGATGGTGCCTTCCGATACTGGCCAACTGTAGGCTTCGGGATCCATGACCAGATTGAAACCACCGAGAGTCCAGCCGGAACCGCGCCAATAGCCATTTTCGCCGATCGGCATAGCAGCAGCCGGCACGCCGTTTTGATAGATCAATTCTGCGGTTTCAGGCTGTACTACCTGGCGACCGTTGAACTCCCCCATGTTGAGTATCATCTGGGAAAAATTAACAAAATCCATTGCCGTTGAGAGTAATCCTACTCCGCCCTCAATCAACCTTGGGCGCATAGTCCATGGCACCGCTTCGATCCGATACGGTAGCAATCGACCATCCGTAGGACGATACAATTCCGCCAAACGCTCTGTGTCCTCACCTTCTGCCCAGAACATGGTGCTGTTCATTTCCAATGGAAGAAACACATTCTCATGCAAGTACTCTTCGAATGGCTGACCTGACCAGACTTCAACCAGCTTGCCTAATATGGTGGCGTGAATACCATAGCGAAATGCAGTCCCAGGATCATGAAAAAGTGGGACACGTGCTGCGTTATCCACCATCTGATCCAGTGTGATGTTTTTGTCACGCACTCGTTGTTCCCGATAGAGTCTGGACGACCTGCTACCGAGTCCGGATGTGTGGGTAAGTAAATGTGCGACCGTTATCTCGCCGTTTCGTAATCTCGTTTGAGTGACGTCTGTGCTGTCTGCATCCAACAGAACTTTCTGCGCTTCGAACTGAGGAAGAAATTTGGTTATTGGATCGTCGAGTTGGAATTTGCCTTGCTCGTACAATTGCAGTACGGCGAGACTGGTTACTTCACGAGTCATCGAGTAGATACGAAACAACGCGTCCTCACGCATGGGAACTACCTGCTCGATGTCCATTAACCCCAGTGCTTCGAAGTACACTATCTTGCCATCTCTTACCACGGCCGCCACAACGCCGGAAATATCACCATCGTCAACATGCTGCTGCAGTCGCTCAGTCACGGCTTCCAGTCCAGCGGACGATAATCCAACACTTTCCGGAGAAGCAAAACCGAGTGACTGTGCGTTGGTCATGGAGCCAAAGCACATTGCTGCAATAAATAGGAGTGAAGTTCTGTACTTATTGAATTTGTTCATAGAGATCAGTTCACCCGCTACAAAGAATCAGGAAGGGCAAGGATTAAATCATAGTAAAATCAATGAGGACGCTATCGTGTTTGATTCGGCCTGTCCAGAGACCTGCTTTTAGCGGTCGCCCATAAGAGACAAATGGGGAATCAGATTAATCCCGGTGCCAGCAAAGACGACCAGTCGAAATTGACATTGGCAACTGCCAAAAAATGCGGGTTGAGAATATCGTCCTTCTGATTGTAACGAAGTGGCTGAAACTCGGTGGTTAAGACATCACCACCTATAGCACACAGTATGGCGTGAGCGGCAGCCGTGTCCCATTCGCTGGTAGGCGCCAACCGCGGGTAGAGATCAGCACTACCCTCTGCCAGCAAACACAGCTTTAGTGAACTGCCCATGCTGACCACAGCAACATCAGAAAAGCGCGTTTCAATCTGCTTGATCAAGCGGTCTAACAATTCCCCGCGATGACGACGACTCGCGACCAGCCTTAGTTTGTCTGCGTTCGCAAGATGATCATTAGTAGAGAGCCGCACGGGTTCCTCGTCGCCGACTCGTTTCCATGCTGCAGATACGGCGGTGCCGCCGAAGTAGGAAGTCGACGAAACCGGGACATGTACAATACCCAATACAGGATCACCTGCATCGATCAGGGCAATATTGACCGTGAATTCGCCATTGCGATTGATAAATTCTTTCGTGCCATCCAATGGATCAACCAGCCAGTATCGCTGCCAGGTCTCTCGGACAGAAAAGTCGGGACGAACTGACTCTTCACTGAGAATGGGGATAGAATCATCCAATGCTTGTAGTTGCTCCACAATCACAGCATTGGCGCGGCTATCGGCTAAAGTGAGTGGTGAGTTGTCATCCTTTACTGTGACATCGATCGGTCGATTATCATTGTAGACGGATAGGATTTCTTCTCCCGCCGTCCTGCTAATTGCAACAACTGAGTCGAGTAAGCTATGCATAGGTTGCTACAATTCAGAGACCTGCATTCTGGTACCAAAACTAATCCGGCCATTATATAGAAGGGTCACACTCGATGCTGCCTTGGTCCAATATAGATACCGTCATGTTCGATATGGACGGCACCTTGCTGGATCTGCACTTCGACAACTATTTCTGGTTGCAACTGGTTCCCAAGCACTACAGTGAGAAACATGGTGTGTCGGAAGCTGAGGCGCTTGATCATGTACGGTTAAAGTATTCAGAAGTTCATGGCACATTAGATTGGTATTGTGTTGACTATTGGGTGGATGAGCTCAAACTCGACATCCCTCAATTGAAACACTCCATTACAGACAAAATTATCATCAGGCCTAATGTGGAACGCCTGCTGAAAAGCCTGAATGCCATTGGCAAACGAGTTTTATTAATTACCAATGCCCATCCCATGAGCCTCGAGCTAAAGATGCAGCATACTGGTATCGGAGGCTACTTCCACCAGCGAATCAGTTCCCATAGCCTGCAGCTTGCCAAAGAAAACCATGGCTTCTGGGAAAGTCTGAAGGGCAAGGAACCCTACGAGCCGGAACGCACAGTGCTGTTCGACGACAACTTGAACGTATTGCGGCAGGCGAAAAGAGAAGGGATTGCTCATCTATGGGCAATCAAGCAACCAGACAGTCAACAGCCCGCAGTTGCAGCAGCCGAGTTTCCTCAGGTCGATGACTTCAGCGCCATCATTCCCATGCAAGCCAATTCCAGCAGCTAAAGTAGCATTGACATACAGATTCAATACTCCTGTTGGGGATTCCGACTCTACACCACACAGTCGGACCTAAGGAATTCCAGCAACAGATTTAAGGATTTGCCCGATGTGTTTCGATGAGTCGTTTGCCTAGCATAAAAACAACAAATGAACTCTTGGTAGTATTGCAGGTGAATCTGATCAAACAAGGCAAGCAAGGGCAGGTTGGTTCAAAATTAGTCAGGAAGTTGGGCGACAGGTACCCGACGTTCATTGATGGCGTTCGTAACTTCAAACTCGAAGGCGTTCATAGCTTCAAACTCGAGGACGACTATGTACTCATCGATCTGTTTGTCCTGAAGTCTACTGCTGAGGATCAATTTGGTCGGGAGAAGACTGCACAGTTAAAAATTCCTTTGGATCAGTTTTGCTATTTCGCAAAAACGATGGCGCGACTGGCTGACCAACTACCTTCGGAAATACAGCAAACCAGGAGAACAGAACTGACGCTCATACGAACACGATAATATCCGCACTCTAATCTCACCCAACTCAGGTTGATTGCATAAGCCTTGAAACTGAAAAGCTCAGCCTGCTTAAACAATCTCCGATATCAACCTCGCCTTGTTGCATTTCACGTTCGATTTCTTGAGCGCAAGCAGCTAATTCACAGGCGCCAACCAAACCTGCACTTCCCTTAATACCATGAACAATGTCTTTAAACTCATCTTCCGAGATTGAGCCATTTACTTCGGAGAGACGAGTGCTAGCCTCACTGGCCAGGTCTTTAAGCAGCTTTTTGTAGAGCTCTTCATTTCCGTTGAAGCGTTCAGCAGCACCATTGGCCTCAATCACAGGCAGCGACTCCGTATTCTCTCGTTGGCCCGCACACTGCTGCAACGCGGTGTACAAACTACCAGGTTGAAACGGCTTAACAATGAAGTCAGTCATGCCTGCTTCGCGCGCCAATTGTCGGTCCTCATCAAATGCACTGGCAGTCATGGCGATGATGGGAAGTTGTTCGGGAGTATAATCGTAACGCAGTAGTCTTGTGGCTGAGTGACCATCCATGATTGGCATCTGTACATCCATGAGCACGGCATCAAACTTATTTACGCGCACTGCTTCGATTGCTTCCCGACCATTGGAAGCAAGCTGGACTTCCACACGCACTTTCTTAAGCAACTCTTCCGCCACTTGCTGATTAACATGTGAATCGTCTACTACTAAAACGCGAAGCCCGGAAAGGTCCGCGGGGAGCTCTGCGATAATAGATTCTTCAGCCACATTTTGATCGGCCAGTTGAAAGCTGAGTGTGAATAAGAACAGGCTCCCCTGGCCTTCGGTGCTTATCAACTGAATTTCGCCACCCATCCGTGTCACAAGTTGTTGGGAAATGGCGAGTCCCAGGCCTGTTCCACCGAACTGTCTCGTGGTTGAAGAGTCAACTTGAGAAAAGGCGTGGAAAAGTGTTTTTTGTTGCTCTGCAGGAATGCCAATCCCAGTATCTGCCACAGAGAATTCTACCTTAGCCTCTGAATCATCAACCGTCACAACGCGGGCGCCCAACTTAATATGGCCTTCCCGCGTGAACTTGACTGCGTTTCCAGTCAGATTGGTTAATACCTGAGTAAGTCGCAGTGAATCGCCAAGTATCAGTTTATCCAGAGGATCAACTTCAACGATAAAGTCCAGACCTTTCTGTGCGGCATTGACTCCAATAACCGATCGAATGTTCTCGACAACTTCATACAGTGAAAAAGGCGCTAGTTCAAACTCAAGTCGTTCTGACTCTATTCTTGAGATGTCGAGCACATCATCGATAAGTGTCTGTAACAGTCCAGCAGAGGCTATCGCCTTGTCGACGTAGTCTTGCTGCTGTTGGTCGAGATCGGTACGCTTTAACAATTCCAGCAGCCCTGAAATTCCATGCAGGGGTGTGCGTAATTCATGGCTGACATTCGCAAAAAACCTGGTCTTGGCTTCCATTGATTCTCGCGTGGCTTTTTCGGCAGCTTTGCGTTCGGAAATGTCCAATAACATCAAGGCGTATCCCAATTTGCCCACCCGATCATTTGCGATTTCAGAAATTCTGACCAGGTAGTAGCGCTCCTCTCCTTTGCCGCAATCTTCAGCTATGTAGTATTCCCATTCATCCCCATCATCAAACTCTGTTTCTTTCGACTCGGGAATAATCTTATCCAGTTGATCACCTATCCTGGCAGTAGGAAAAATCGCCATAGCGTGGGGGTTAATCCCAAGTAGTTTCCGATCATGGTTTAAAACAATCATTCCCACATTGATGTTTTCGATAACCAGGCGTTGTGCGATTCGAAGCACGTCAAGCACCTGGAATTGAAATACCGCGATAGCATAAACCATGGAGGTTAAACATAAACCCAGTACAACTGGGTCCAACCGTAACGGAACAACGATTCCCGATTGTGCTACCGCCCAACTGACAGCAGGCAACATGGCCGCAAGAATGAGAACGATGCTTCGATTACGATAGAACCTGGCTTTTCTTGAATGGATAGCAAAGAATATGACGCTCGCAGGGACTACAGACAATGCGGGAACGCTGTATAGGGCAAACAAGGGGCCATGGAACACTGTTGTGTCCACCTGATTAGGCTCCACCAGGAATCCTGTCCAATAAAGCTGATGCCAACTATTAGTCACGGCAATGGCAAAGACCGATAGACTCCATCCAATCGCTACCAAGTAAAACGTACGAGTTAGCCATTGCCGGTTCTCGGTCAAGGCAAGGCACAGCACCATCCAGAGAACCGCAGTCATTGGAGCAACAAGATACTTTACTTTTAACCAAAAGATTTTTGCTTCCAGGGCAGGGCTTACCAGCTCCATAATATAAAGGAGCACCCAGAGAGACTGCGCTATCATCAACCAACTCAGCTCTTTGGCAGCCGGAATGTCGCGACGAAAATAGCCATAGGCTGCCAGCGATATCATCACGATCGCTGAAAGAAGGAACGGGAGTATGGCAGGATGAAAAGTCATGCTGTTCCGATTTGCCGAAATGCTGTAGGCGATGTGAGCCCGCTTTGAATCAATCGTCTAATGACGTTATACCCTCTCTAATCGCATACTTGGTCAGTCCCGCCACATTGCGAATCCCAAGCTTGTCCATGATGCGCTTACGGTGGCTCTCCACCGTCTTCACGCTGAGATGGAGTCGTTCGCCTATCTGACTGGTACTCTGCCCTTCGGCGATTAGTTGTAGCACTTCCCGTTCCCGGGAAGAAAGTACCGCTGATTCCGGTTTCGCGTCTCCCGATAGCATAGATACATAGTCATTCACGATGACTCCAGCAACCTCTGGACTCACGTAAACTTTCCCTCTCCTGATTGTGCGTATGGCAAGTATAAGCTCTTTTCCTGCACACTCTTTTAACAGATAACCCGATGCACCAGCTTGCAACATCCCCTTGACCAAGCGCTCATCGGAGTGGCTGGAGAGCGCTACAACCTTTATATTGTTTCTCATTTCCACAATGCGACGGGTAGCGTCGATGCCATTGAGATCCGGCATGGAAACATCCATCACAATCAGGTCCGGCTGTAACTTACGCGCCATGGTGATCGTATCGCGGCCATTCCCACATTCGCCGACGACTTCAATGCCGGGATCGGCTGCTAGCATGGCGACTAATCCTTCGCGCACGATTCGATGATCGTCTGCAAGAATCACTTGCATAGTCATAGTCCTACAAACTCCTGTTACTGACCTATCCGACACAAAATGTGACAGGTCATTTGAAATAGTAACTAACACCCTCAACTCCGCCAATGATTCTTGCACCCAGACTCAAAGCATTCACGCATCGTCTTTCGACCATTTATGACAGAAAGATGACTTGTGATTAGAGCCGAACGAAATTAACTAAATACCTTAAGGCCCAGTATCAGGGAATCCCTCAACTCTATAGAGGGAACCCCTTAATCAGAAAGCTATTCTGTGACTGTCCGCACATTTCGCAGGTACTAAAATACAGCCCTCCTCTTTGTTTATTAACAAGTCATAACGTTGTTAAGGAACATACGATTGCCAATTAAGGGATGCCCGGATTTTTATTGGTGAGCTAGCAGTGTATCTTCGCGCGCCACTGAGTGATCTCTGATCGAAGATCCTCTTTGATACGGGTGAATCAACATTGCGAGCGGAAAATCCTAGGACAAAATTGCAATTTCAAAATTGAAATGCCAGTTGCGAAACTTATGAGCTTTCAATGAAATCAATACTGAGCACACAAAGTAAGTGACGAAATTAACGCTATCTAACGTCACGTAGAGTGTGGACACCGGTTTTCACTATAACTCCCGCCGCAAAATAAGGTGCACTAACAGTGCGCCAACTTTGATTCCGTTCTAAATGCCGAGTTGATTGCAGACACGCGCTGCGCTGTTCGAACGCGCCGAATTTTCACCCTGAACTGGTTGTGAAAATCAAGTCTGACCTCGGCTTTTTCTTTTGAGCAAGAAACAAATAAGGGATATCTGTATGGCACGCCGACTTTTTAAAGTTATTGGGTTATTAGCTGGACTAATCTGTTGCCAATCCTGGGCGGCGGAGAACGTGGATGCGTCACAGGTTACTGGCGTTCTCGATTTGACGTCCTCCGAAACCACAGTGACAGTCTCCAACATCGGCAGTCTCACTCAGATTGTCACGAGCGATGGCCAGTCAGTTAGCCTGGATGGTGCCGAATTGCACACCCTTTCCCAAGCTGGGAGTACGCTTACAATCAGCGGCGGCGCTAGTATCGACATTACTAATAGCGGCTTATCTTTGCCGAATGATGGCAGCAGCCCCACTGTTTCCAACCTGTTGGCCCTGGAATTTGAAGGAAACGCGGCGAGTCTATCTCTGGTGCCTGAACGATTGACTTTAGATGGCAGCCACACTGATGCTATCGCCGCTTTCTGGATCCAACTGGACCAGCTTTATGTGGGGGCGAATGACTTTTACAACCTGGCTATCAATACCTCTTTTGTCTATCTGGGTAATGACTATGCCCACTATTTATTGGACGGCAATGAGGCCCGCCTGGATATCGTGAAGATAAGCGACGACAGACAACAGACGCTGCATGACAATCTGCTGGGCAATCTGGGCGACTCGCCTATAGCCGGACGCTTTACCATCGACCCGCGCACTGCCGATGGCAGTTTCTTCGGTGACCGTCCGTACAACAGAGGCACGGCGTCTAATGACCTATATACCGATCTGGATCTGGTGTCTTCGGTAATCGGCTGGGACCTTGCCCGGGACATCAACTACCCCTCAGCCCTAACTTTCCCCTTTGCTGTATTTGACAGCGCCAACACTATCTCAGGTACAACTGGCTCTGATGGTCTTTTCGCGGGTGCCAGCGATGATGAATTGGATGGCGGCACCGGCACTGACACCGTGGTCTATTCCGGCAACCGGGCCGACTATACTATCAGCAGCGACAATGGCAGCTTTCTGGTTGTCGACACTGTAGCCGATCGAGACGGTTCAGATACTCTCACCGGGATTGAA
>JANQJM010000160.1 GCA_028281635.1 Pseudomonadales bacterium
TTCTCCGCCGATATGTCGTTGTTGGTTCTCGATGCCATCCAACAAGGAATTTCTTAAGGTGTATTCGATGCTGTCAGCCTGCCGTTGATTGCATACAGCGATGGAAGGACCAGGATTCAAATAGCGTGGCGCACGAATCTTTTCGAAGGCTGAAACGACATAGCGGGTGCGTTTGGTTAACGCCTCTTCGCCGCATGTGAATTCTACGTCGATCAACAGATCTAACAGGCGTTGCTGATCTGAAGGTTCTACACCGGCCGTTTGTGTTTCATCAACCAGTTCATCACGCCATCCCTTCAGGACCTGGCAGTGATCGAGATACGTCGCGATAGTGTCGCCATTAATGCTGTCGCTGAATGCTCGGCAACTGTCTTCGTTTGTGCTGTCTCCATTAACACAGGATTCTGCCGCTGCATCCAGTTCGGTAAACAGGCTTTTAACCGCGTTGATATGAGCGTCTATTTCAGGGTCTGGTTCCGCTTGCCCGCGAGCCAGGCCGGATAGCGCCAGCAGGACCAACGCCAGGAGTGAAGGAGAGAGGACTGAGAGGCGTAATCTATTCATAGAGTTCGAAACGGCGGTCCCATTTCTTGAATCGCTTTCTGGCTAGCTTCTCTAATTGTTTGGGATTGGTAAAGAAGTATTCGCTGGCTTCGGCGATCGTTTCGTCGTATTCACAGAAGGTATTGTCGTATTCCCGACATACCCAGGGGCGTGAATCATAGATACCGCAGATACCGCCGGGCTGCAGATGCATGCAGTGGGTTTCTATATGAAGGAACCAGCCATCGGCATCTTTGAATACGTTGATGTTCTCATGGGATATCTGCCAGATGAGATGATCAAAATCTTCCTTAGTTTTTGGTGCGGGAATCTTTTGATTAATCGAATTACAGCAAATTGATTTTTTACATTTCGAGCATTTCTTGTCGATCTTTACATCGCCCGCACTAGTTGCATCAACTAGCTTTATTGAATCCTTCGCATTCATTTCCTTACCACTCTTACCACTTCTAAAAAGTTATCCACCAAGTCGGGCATTCTAACACTGCTTTTGTTACAAGATGAATGAACAGCTTGCGCCTGGTATTTTAATCTTTACACTTTGGTAACAGCCTAGGAAAATACCAGTGAGTCAGAATTAGTAACAAAGCAATGCAACAAACAATTAGAACGATAATTGCACTTCCATTAATTCTGCTGGTGGCCTGTTCGACAGAGGAAACCGTGAGCACCGCCGGTTCTCATCTTGTTTCGACTGCAGATACTGAAGTTTCCATTCGTGCAGTGTCTACTAAGCCCTGGCTGGTTACCGGTGGTGATGTGCTGCTTGAAGTAATATCCCCTGAGTCAGCAGCTCCCTCGCAATTGCAGGTGACGCTGAATGGAGCAGAGGTAGGTTCTCAACTCGTGCGGCTGGGAGCAACCCGTCAACAACTACTGGTAACCGATCTGCCCGTGGGCGATAGCCAGTTTCAGGTCAGTAATGGAAACTTCTCGCGGTCGCTCACGCTGACTAACTATCCCATCAGTGGACCGATCATCTCCGGTGCTCATGAAAATCCGTTCTTCTGCCAAACCAACGAATTCGCTTTAGCCAACGGTGAACTCTATGGTCCACCGCAAGATGAGAACTGTTTCCGCGAGACGCGAATAGATTACCTCTATTGGTCCGCAGAAGACGAAGTTTTTAAACCCTATGTATTGGCCTTCGGTAGCCTGCCACCAGAAGATATTGCTCAGCTTACTAACGAGCTCGGTGATCCCATTCCTTATATCGTGCGAGTTGAGACCGGCGTCGTGAATCGCGGCATCTATGAGATAGCCATACTGCATGACCCGAGCGAAGCCGAGCCCACACCCTGGAATCCCAGCGCAGGCTGGAATGGCAAGCTTGTTTATACCCACGGCGGTGGTTGTCGCAACGGTTGGTACCATCAGGGCGACGCTACCGGTGGCGTACTCCGCCATGGATTATTGAGCCAGGGTTATGCCGTGGTCTCTTCTTCCCTGAATGTGTTCGGGCAGAACTGCAACGATCTGTTGGCTTCCGAAACGCACATCATGGTGAAGGAGCGTTTCATCGAGCATTATGGAGAACCAGTCTATACCGTCGCTACCGGCGTCTCTGGCGGGTCCTATCAATCTCATCAAACCGCAGATAATTATCCCGGTGTGTTCGATGGCATCATCGTGGGCCTGAGTTTTCCTGACGTAACCTCGGCAACGATCTTTACCCTGGCTGATTCGCGTCTGCTGCACTACTACTTTAATGAGATCAATCCTGAAGGATTTTCCGAGGAGGAGCAGCGCGCTGTTTCCGGTTTCGCCGTGCATGCGTCGATTCCCAATCTGGCACGGGGTGCGGCGCGACTCGATCCCATCTTCGAGCTGGACATTGCCCTGGAAGAGCAGGGTGGAGAGGTTTCTGTTCCTGGGCTGGAGTCACGGCGCTACGATTCAACTAATCAAAATGGTGTACGCGCCACCGTCTACGATCACACGGTCAATGTGTATGGCCGGGTGCCCGGCACTCAAATCGCCCGTCGCCCACTGGACAATGTGGGTGTGCAATACGGATTGGCGGCTTATAACGCTGGCGTAATTACTACCCAGCAGTTCATCGACTTAAACCGGGACATCGGTGGTTTCGATCGCGATCTCAACCATGTGCCGGAACGTCATCGCGCGGATTCAGAGGCAACTAAACGGGCCATTGAATCTGGCCGGATTCTGTTTGGCGGAGCGGGTCTGGCAGTGACGCCGATCATCGATTACCGCAGCTATATGGATCTGCGTGAAGATGGCGATATCCATATGCTTGTGCATCAGTTCTCGACCCGGCAGCGGCTGATTGAGGCCAATGGGCATGCGGACAATCAGGTGATGCAGGTTGGTGGTCGTTGGGGCTACACGGAAGCAGAGCCTGACCTTGGTGAGCTGTTCAGAGAAATGGATAGCTGGATTCTCGCTATTCAGGCTGATCGATCTGAACTGAGTGCCGCCGATAAAGTTCTGAACAACCGACCGGTTTCCCTAACCGATGCCTGCTGGGATAACCGTGGCGGCGAACGGGTGAAGATAGAACAACGCCAGACGTTTGCTGGCACCGGTGTCTGCAACGAACTGTATCCAGCATTCCCAACACCACGTCATGTAGCCGGTGCGCCGCTGGCCAATGATATTGTTTCCTGCCGACTGCGCCCGGTCAGCCGTGCTGACTATTCAACATTCCTGACCGCTGAAGAGCTTCGCGAGTTGGAGGCTGTATTTCCGGAAGGTGTGTGCGATTGGTCCCGGGCTGATGCCGTTGCAGCGCAGCATCAGGGTGTGTGG
>JANQJM010000009.1 GCA_028281635.1 Pseudomonadales bacterium
TGCCGCCTTTGGACAGGGCTGTTTCCAAGCCGGCATGGCCAAGAGCACCTATGGCACTGGTTGCTTTCTATTGATGAATACCGGTGATCAAATCTTGCAGTCCCAAAACAAACTGTTAGGTACTGTTGCCTACCGCCTGAATGGCGAAACTCGCTACGCCATCGAAGGCAGCATCTTCATGGCCGGCGCTACCATGCAGTGGATTCGAGACGGTATTCAGTTGATTTCTGACGCTGCCGAATCCGAAAGCCTGGCAGAACAGACCAGCGATGATCTCCGAGTATATCTGGTTCCAGCCTTCACCGGTCTGGGCGCCCCTTACTGGGACCCCGATGCACGGGGTGCCATATTTGGGATGACCCGCGATACGGGTGTTAAAGAAATCGTCACTGCTGGATTGATGTCTGTGTGCTACCAAACCAAGGACCTGGTGCAGGCCATCGCTGCCGATGGAGCTTCATTGCAGACCCTGCGCGTCGACGGAGGGATGGTACGCAACGACTATGTACTTCAGAAACTTGCCGATTTGTTAAATGTTGATGTCCACCGTCCGGTTATCACTGAAACTACCGCACTTGGTGCTGCCTATATGGCGGGTTTGCAGCGAGGCATCTTCAGCTCGTTGGATGAAATTGCAGATAAATGGCAACTGGACCGCGCCTTCTCACCAGAAAAAGATGATAGCTGGCGCACCGCGCAATACGATGGCTGGCTGGATGCAGTCAATCGCACTCGAGTACAGGGGTAAGCCAGGTAACAATGGAACTGCATTTAATTCGGCACGGACAAACCAACTGGAATGAAGAAAGGCGGGTGCAGGGTCAAAGCGAATCACAACTCACCGAACTTGGTATTCAACAAGCCAAAACCGTTGGCGAGAAGATTCGCGGATTAAGTTTTGACAAACTGTATTGCAGCAGCAGTCGACGTACACGGGAAACGGCTGACCATGCCTTCGCTCATCACGCCCAGAAAGTCACTTACCTGGATTCACTGCGGGAAATTTTCCTCGGCCCCTGGGAAGGCCGTCTCTACGATGAAATCGAAGAGGAAGACCCCGATTCGTTTCGACATTTCTGGCATGAACCCCATGCCTTTAATGTCCTTGGTGCTGAAACCTTTTATGAAATGCAGGAACGAGCGATGACAACCATTCGGGAAATCGCCAGCCATTCATCGGGTCAACGGGTAGCCATCATCAGTCACGGCGCACTGATCAAGAGTGTGTTGGCCCATGTGGAACAGCTTCCCATGGAAGAGCTGTGGAAACCGCCGCTGATGCACAACTGTGCGCATAACATCATCGAGATGCGAGAATCGGGTGAATTCACTATCACCCTGTATGCAGATCAATCTTTCGAATCGGTGCGGCCACTTGAATGAGCATGGTGTTCCGCTAAGTGGCGGCGCCGCCAATCATCCAGTTTGCGTTTTATCCAGCGTGCCATGGGAGGGATATCGGTAGCGATGAGAGCCAGGCCCAAAGGTATCATCCAGAACCCGAGAATCGGCAAGAAACCCAGTATGCCGAGAATCACCAACAGGATACCCAGGATTGCGCGGACGACAGGCGGGATGTAACGTGCACCACGCTTCAACATCAGATAGGTATTGACAGTAAGCAGCCGACGGCGGCGTATTCCCCGCAATTTCTGCTGATTCTCATCGTTCACTCAATTGACCTCATCCTGTAAGACTAATCGGATGTGCTATTCTTGCCGACCTACTGATTTAGTATAACGTCGATTCTAATCCCCAAAAATTAATCTGACAGACCCAAGCCACGTGAACGCCAAAGCCCTCAACATGATCGTCTTTTTTGCGACAGCAACATCAGTGCTTTTGCTTTCGCAGGGAATTGGGTTTTGGGTCAACAGCAACATTGATCTCAACTCTACCCTGGAAATCAATAGCTTCATTCATTTCACTCATATCAGAAATTATGGTGGCGTATTCGGATTAGCCCAGGGGTCTGGCATGTTGTTCGGTATTGTCAGCCTGGTCATACTGGGTGGAGTCGCCGCTTACCTATGGCTTGCTGGTAATCTGCAGCGCTATGAATACGTGTGTTTTGGATTCGTGGTGGGCGGTGGTGCCAGCAATATTCTGGATCGCTTGCTTCATGGCGGTGTCATCGACTTTATTGATATCCAACACATTCCCTATTGGAACTACGTTTTCAATACCGCTGACGTAATGATTCACTTGGGTATTTGGCCATTACTCATACTCAGCTTCTTTTTTCACAAACCTTCGGCTGCTGAATAAAGCCTCAAATTCGGTTCTTCTAAATTTGTGGCTTCGAATCGCTTGGAGCCCGACTGTCTATTGCTGCACAATCGCCTCCATCCCGTCGGCGATTGTGCAGCAATAGACAGTCGGGCTCCAAGCTTAGGGAGTGCATTAATGCGAGAATGTGTTTTCGACGCAATAAAAAAACCGGCTAAAGAGCCGGCTTTTTGCTTCGAACGACTTCGTATCACATGCGATAGCAAAGCGTGTACTCGTTGTCTTCTGAGTAAACACCGCCACCACCAAGTGCGTTGTTAGAAGGTACAGTGTTCTGACCAGAAGTACCCTGGGTAGCACGCAGGCGACCAGTTGCGCCGTTACCGTCATCGAGTTCGTTGTCGATCGCGATGGCAGAAGAACCTGGAACCTGACTCAGGCAAACCTTGTTACCACCCAGACCGCCGTTAGCGACCTGAGAAGTGACACCGATCAGACCACCCCAGGAATTAGTCGGCAGCGCTGCTACACCAGTGTTAGATGGATCGCCGGAGATAAAGCCAGCGGCCATCAGTTGACGCCAGAAAGGACCGCCTTCACCGGTGCCATTGAAAGTCTGGTTACGGTTGATTTCCAGACGGCCATCGGCATCACCACCGATATTTGCGCTATTCCAGCTTGAACCGCGCGCCTGTACTGTAGCAGTGGGACCGTCGTCACCTGGAGTGCGACCATAACGGTCTTGATAGGCGAATACAGCTGCTGCTGTCCCGTTCATATCCTTTGTCGCCTGCTTAACACGAGAGTTCTCGATAAGTTCCTGACCCTGCAGTACGCCACCAACCAGCAGACCGATGATTACCAAGACAATGGCAATCTCGATCAAGGTGAAGCCCTGTTGCTTCATACTTCCGATTGCCTTGATTGAATTGTTCATCTGTTTTGCTCCTGTTTTAAATTTGTCTCAAAGACTGCAATAAATCTTAGGTACCGCTCAATGTGGCGCCACTATATAAGTCGACCCCTATAGCAGCAAGATGTAGGTTTTTTTTACAAGGAATTACAGTGAATTAGGAAGGGAAACCACGAAGGTCATGGGGGCATCAACTGGGGTGGACGCCTGCAAAGTACCTCCAAGCCCCGTAACCAGCTGCCTTGCGTGGTAGAGACCAATACCCAAACCGTCGCCTTTTTCGCTCCAAAAGGGCTCAAAAAGCCGTTCCGGCCAGAGGCAGGGCTTCCCCAGTTTATCGGTCAGAGCGATTTCTACGCTGGCGCCTTCGGTACCGATAGAAACTTCGATGTCGGGCGGAGAGCCAGGGTTTCTGCGGGTTTCATCGATGTAGTTGCCAAAAAGATTGTCAAAAACGCTGCTCAGAGACTCCTCATTGGCCTGAACTGAGCCGTCTCCCTCAATCCTGATGGAAAGGTCATGAATTTCTGCTGTTTTGTGAAGAAAATCACAAAGATTTATGGCTTTCAGGTCGTCCCCCGTGGGGGGAGCACTGCTCAGGGTGCTGAGGAATCGCTCCGATCTCTCCCGTAAAGTAGGCATGACGGCCCGCAGACTTTCCAGCAATTTGTCCTGTTTACCCTCGGGAGTAGACTCCAGTTGCTCAGCCATGAGGGAAACCAGCTGCACGATATTCTTCATATCGTGCTGCAGGAACACACTCATCTTGGCAGTCTGCGCGAAGGCTCCCTGCACGGTTCCCAGCTTCACCCACATGTCGGTGTATAGAAGCAGAAAGAAGCTCTCCGAAACCAAACGGCTAAAATAACGCTGCTCAAACCGGCGCTTGCCGTCGTACAAATGCACCACCAGGGAGATGTCATCAATCTCCAGCTTGCGCTCGAGAAAGTCATCCCCTTTCACCCCTTCCAGCTGGGAAATCTTGGAGCCGAACCAATCCAGTTCCCAACTAATACCTCTGAATCCAGCCTTGGACAGTGGCTTCCAACAATGCCGCAGGAAATCCGGCAAATCGAAATTGAGCTCTTCGTTGAGCGCAACCAGTTCATTGGTAATTGACGCTCGATGTCGGGCCTGACTCAATAGCCAGGTAGTAGCAACAATGATGCTGAAGCCGATAAGGATGAGATAAGGATATAAGTCTGCCATGCGCTCAAGCGTCCGCCGGGTAAGGACTAATTGTCATCTCGTTTGATGCCAAACTTCTTCAGAAAGTAATACACACTCTCTCGTTTCAATCCCAGTTTAGCCGCACTCTGGTAGACGTTAAATTCGGTGTCTTTCAACACCTTGCGCACCAGTTTCTCTTCCGCTTCTTCTCTTACCGCTTTTAAGCCATCAGCCACTTTGGCATTGATCTGCAACTTGGTCAGACCTTCCTGCTCAGACAAGGTCTTTTCCTTTTTATAAAACAGCACCGCACGTTGCACTGCATTGAGGATATCTTCCGAGCTTGAGGGTTTGGAGAGAAAGTCGAAAGCCCCTTCTTTGATAGCCGCCAGTGCAGAACTCTCTTCATCCTGGCCTGTTAGCACTACAATCTTGGCCGGGTACAAACCATCCACAATGAGCTTGATTGTGGCCAGGCCTTCAGCAGTAGTATGGGGTGAAGGCGGTAAGCCAAGATCCAGCACGATGGCGGCAATGTCCGGATTTTCCTGCAACACTGATTCCGCCGCGACTTTACTATCGGCTTCCAGCACTTCGTACTCATTATTCTCCATGACATTACGCATCACTAATCGTAATGCCGGATCGTCTTCAACGAGCAGAATGCGGGTTGCTTCTTCAGCAGCGGAATTCACTTCTGCCGCCTCGGCATTGGGATCTTGGTCAGTCATTGCAGACCAGGCTGGCCTCTGATTAAACAGAGGTGAAGGATATCAGGGAAGTTGGCCGGCTGAAATCAGTCTTGCATAGAGGATGTTTGGGGACATCCAGCGAATGGTGTCGTCAAACTCATCGACGATATAAGTGGCTGAGACGAAGTCTGCGTTATTCGCCTGACGATATCCGTTGATAGTGACTTCGCCTGAGTTTTCGACCTCATCAGCGCTGGAAAAATTCTCCCAATCAGGTCCAAGCGATAACACGACAGCAGGAAGCGCTGACGCCAACACTGTCCCACAAGCCGCATCAGTACATACCCTAAAATCTGGAGCGAGAGCAGCAATGCCTGCTGTCTGCATTCCTCCTGCTGTGGTAAATGCATTGCCATTAGCGGCGGTCACATTGTATCTGTATGGGCTTAGCCAGGGGTCTACCAGTAAATAGTCATTATTGGTTGTACCGCTAAGGCCTAATGTTGCTGAAGGAACGAATCCATATTCCTGTGCACAATTACCTCCTCCCGCTGGGACTTCCATGCCACCACTGGCAGCAGTTGCAGGACACGGCAGTCGTCCATTGGCCTGAGCAAAACCATACAAGGCTTCCAGAATCTCATTGACCTGATCAGTTGCGTCATCCCGGTCATTGATTTCTTGTGTAGAACTCAGGGAAACCAGTAAGCCCCCGAGCAAAGCGCCGACGATGACCATGACGATCGCCATTTCGATCAGACTAAAGCCTGACTGCAAGCTTCGTTTGTCAAAGAACACTGTAGTTCCCATAGCGTTTAACAACGGCCTCCTGTTCGAGTCATGGTACCAGCGACTCTATCAAGGGCATATGATATGCCTGCACAACCAGTAAAAGAAATGCTCGCCGTGTCGTCTGTAAGCTGCGTGTACTGCGTGGCCACTTCCCAATCATTAGTCAGAAACCATGCAGGTGTATTGTTTGTATATAAATCCGTTATCTCGGCCGGGTCGCCAAGAGGTGGATTCGGGTCCAGCGGATATCGGCCATTGGCATCATGAAAATTATCCAGAGCTGTCCTTAACACATCAGCGACTCGCGACGTTACTGGTGTCATGATTTCGGAAACTGTAATACCCAGAACCCGGTCATTAAATGAATCCGGCCCGGTACCATCGCTGCTGATGAAATCTGTCCCCAGAGCGTTGTTTGCTTCGAGGTAGTCTTCTTCATCATTGCTGGGCCGAGTTTGTGATGCCAATGCTGACCCCGGCGCAAACAGGACTGCAGCAATCTCGCTCTGCCCATTCAGAGTAGGGGTAGTCGAAGTATCGGTATTGAAAGCACCGACCGGCAGGCGCCTGGCAGGATTCGCCAGGGCATACCACAGACGCTCATCGGTTCCAGCCCCATAGTCGGATAGTTCCATTACAGTACCTGCGACGGGCAATGGAAGTGTTATTGAGTCCGGAAGCCGGCCCAATGCATTATTGCCACACGGCGTGTTCTCAACCCCATCCCCATTGGTGTCAGGGCAAGGAAGATGGCCGGGACCAGGGCCAGCATCACCATAGTAATCTCCGTGAGTGGCGGCATAAGCAATCAGCGCTTCTTTCGCATCACGCAGTGCAACGATTGCTTCATCATTGTACTTTTGGGAAATCAAATTGTTTGAAAAGAAAGTGATAAAGGCACTGGCTCCGGCCAGGAAGATAACCAGAAACATGAGCAACACAATAACGCCTCGCTGGGCGTTGCGATGTGGAATTGGAGCGTGTGCCATAAAAGCGCTGCCGCTAATTGGAGTCGGAATTCTGGGATTCCAGATTAACAGCTTCTACCAATGAATCTGTGACCGAATCAACAGCTTCAATTATTCTTTCATACCCACGATATTCATAGGACTCGAAAAGCTCGCCCTGTGTAAGATTCAGGACCTGGCCAGGCTTTAGCTCGAAGTTGATGCCAGTGGCGGGATTGCGTATTCGCAATCGTCCTTGTGCAAAGGGTTGCATCAACTCCATATTGTCCGGCAGGTCTTCCTGATTGATAGGCTCACCATTAAGCCAGATCGTATAGAGCCCGTCCGATCGCAACATGCTGCCATCAAGTCGATAGATGACATCGGGTAACTCAGGCTCCGCTGACACCGGCAGTTCTATCAATGGTTCTTCTTGCTGAGGTGCCACTTGGACCAGATCGGGCCGATACAGAGCCAGGCGCTGACGCTCCAGCTCCGCTCTTTCGGCCGGCGTAGAAAACAGTCTCACCACAGTCTGTGCCTGCACCAGCGGTGCAGTGAGCAAGAGCAGAATCACCACCCCAAGCCTGGTTTTGCCAATTTTGTGACGTTTGTTACCAATCATACTCAGAAACCAAGATAAGGCTCGCGTTGAAAGGAGTACCACTGAAACTGACAGTCTGCAATTTGGTGTTGCACCACATTAAATCGATCCGCCGGATCTTCCAGCGCGGCAGACACTGTACACAGACTTGGTATAACCAAACTACCCATTGCCAGATAGTCCCGTAGAAAACGTGTTAGGTCCTCTTCGTGCAAAAGAGAATAGCGCACCTGAACCTGACTGCTGCGAAGCGTTATCTGATCATCGGGAAAGGCTACACTCTCCGGATACTCCAGCAGCAGACGGTCCTGCTCACCAATGGTGACATTGATTGGAAACAGATAGTAGCGCTCCCGAATCTGGGTAATAGCCTCTAACATACTGACCCGATCTTCTTCAGCCATAATGCCATTGGCCACCATGCTGTTGTACAGGCCAATATTGTTAACTATCACCTGCTCTGCTTGCTCGATTTCATCGACCTGCCCATTGAGCAGATCCAGATCACTCAGCGCATTGAACTCTTGCCGCTGCATATCATTGCGAAAGGCCGAGGCACTGACATAGAGACCGACGGAGGAGACGATGACCACCGCCAACAATGTCAATGGCCATCGCAGCCATCGCACATCTTCACGCCAATTTCTTCTACGCAATGCCATTAGCTTTCCAGACTCACGCTAATGGCAAATTCAGCGTTTACCGCTTCGTCGTCAATTACCGTACTCACCTCACCATCGGGCCCTGACTCCACCGGCAGACTTATGGGAGCAGCAGTTGCACCTTCAATAGCATTAAGCGCCTGCAGAAAAATACTTAGCTGGCGTTGCGAGTTGGCAATACTGCTGCCTCCGGTGACAGTACCGATAAGATCCAGGCTCGCCCGCGCATCACCGTCTAACAGCGTTTGAGTCAAGGAATCTAGTTCTTCCTCTCCCGATAACTGCCAACGCAATTGGGTGATAGTCACCGTGGGGAATCGCGCGACAACGGCGCTAACCTGTTGCATCAGGTCAATCGGATTCTGCATTTGCGAGTTCAATAGCCGATAGTTGCTTACCGCAAGACTCATCGCTTCCGAAGGAATAGGTGTTTCGGGAAATTGCGCTGTTAGAGCATCGTATTGCACCCGAATGGGTGCAATTTCAGCTTCTAACGCAGCGACCCGATTGCCTCGTTCAAGTGCATCTAACAAAAGCGGAAAAGACACACCGAAAGTGATCAACAATGAGGCCAAACTGGTGAAACCAAGTAGCCGACGCGCCTGGGTGAGATCGTAAAATCGCCTGACCGGCGGTGGTGCATAACGATTCGACAGTTGGCCCGTACGCACTCCCCAATCCAGGCACAGCAATACCGCGGTCTTGTCGGCATCGTCACCATGGAAAGACTCCATGGGCAACAAATCCGCCGGACGGTGATGACGAACTACAAAGAAGGTGCCGCGTTTCGCATACCCGACAAAATCATCATCTCCCAACTGCGGAGTAATAATGTGCAGATCCAGACTCTGGTCGAAGCCCAACAGACCGATGCGCTCCAGATAGTCCTTGGTTTGCATGCAATTATCTACGATTTCATCTGCAAGACTGCCGGTACCAGAGACTTGAGTCAGACGGCTAAACATCATCTTTCTATTGGTAACAAAAGTCTGGCGAATTCCTGTCTCTTCCCAGTTGACAATGAGTGCCGGCCGTTTGGAAAGTAAATTGTAGTGCTCCGCTACTTTGCACAAGGCAAAGGCAGGCGTGGTAATTCCCTGAACGGGAATTTCTTCCTGTAATAGAACCCTGATCCAGGGTTCGATGATCTGATTCTTGGTTAAGGCACTGAACAAGACCTTGTCATTCTTACGCCCGCTGGTTTCCCGCCCCACGATGCTGGAGGATCGATACTCCAAGCCACGAAAATGTTGTTCAGACTTACGATTAAGAAATCCTGCTCTGTCGTAGTAGCTAACATGGGGTAAGGACTCCACCAGGAAGTCCTCTGCCACAGAATCGATGAGCAGTGTAATCGGTGTAGCAGCGCGCTCCGCCAAATAATTACGAAAGTTTTCGTGCCCAAAGTCTTCATCGGAAAATTTCGCGTCGTGCACCAACTCGCCTTTGTGTAGCACAAAGACAGACAGGCCCTCAGCATCGATGAGAGCAATTCGCTTGGAGCGTTTTCTGCCTATTCTGCTAAGCACAGCTTCCCTACATGTTCAGATTGCTGATGGAATCATAAACCGGGCCCATCACAGACAACATCACCCAGCCCAGAATGCCGCCCAGAACAACGGTCATCGTCGGCTGAATCAGAGCCTGAACCTTGTCGATGGAGTCTTTGATATCACGATCATAAAAATAGCTGACATTGAGTAAGGCTTCATCGAGCTGACCAGTGGTCTCCCCCACCCTGATCATTCGCACTACCAGGGGTGGGAATAAACCAGTGTTCTGAAAACTGATGGAAACACCCTGTCCTTCCGAAATATCTTCTCTGGCCTTGGACAAGGCATTACGAATGGCAACGTTACCCACAATGCGCTCAGTAATCTCAATGCATTGCAGAACCGGGATACCCGCCTTGTACATCATGGCAAAGAAATTAGCGAAGCGTGACAATATAATTTTCTTGAGCACCGGCCCGATCTGCCAGGTGCGCAGTTTCAGGGAATCAATTTGATAGCGGATATCGTGACTGACAGAGGCCAGGATTCTAATGATCACCGTCAGGACAATAGGCACAACTGTAAACAGGTACCAATAGCTCACAAAGAAATTCGATGTAGCAATCAACAAACGGGTGTGAAACGGCAGCGTGGAGCCAATACCTTCGATGAAGGCAATTAGCTGCGGCACCAGGTACAACATTAGAAAACCAATTACAAAGACGATTGCCAAACCAACGAAAGCGGGAAAGATCAGCAGCTTCTTGGTAGTAGTGATTAACTCGTCCTGCCACTTGATCATGCGATTCAAAGATAGGAACACGTCGGGTAACTGCCCACTCTCCTCCCCGGCGGAGATCAGGTTTACAAACATCTCGTCAAATACGGCCGGGTGGGATGCCATGGCATCCGAGAGTTTCTGCCCATTTTCTATGTCTTCGATAATCTTTGCTATCACACTGCGAAATGCGGCTTGTTCCACGCTGTCGCGCAAATCCACCAGCCCATCAATGATTGATACACCAGAACGGGTCAGCTGCTCCATGTGGAAGCAAAAATTAATCAGATCGATACGACGAATACTATTGGTGGAGAGAAACAAGCCTTGCTTGTCTTGCACAAACTTCGCTCGCACCAGGTCCATACCCATGCGAGCCAGCTTGTTCTCCAGATCATTTTCGTTGGCCGCATCCAGCCTGCCGGTTTGATAGCGGCCACGACTGTCGATCGATTTGTATGCAAACAGAGCCATAGTACGCCTGTCAGGGTAGTCAGTTTATTAGCGACTCACGCGACTCGTGAGGTCGACGACTCGCGTAATCTCATCAAGACTTGTGATGCCTTCAATCACCCGGCGACAGGCATCGTCAGCCAGGGTTTTGAATCCTGTTGCCACCGCTGCCTTTAACATCTCATGGGCGGAGGTCTTCTGTGAAATCAGCTTCTTCATGTAGTCATTCACACGAAGAATCTCAACAATAGCAGTACGACCTTTGTAACCCGTATGGTCGCACACTGAACAACCTTTCGGTTTATAGATTGTCATGTTCGCTACCGCTTCATCCAGGCCCAATAGCTTTCTTTCCAGATCGCCTATTTCCTGAGGTTCTTTGCAGTGGGGGCACAACCTACGCAACAGGCGTTGAGCTACAATGCCAATCAAATTGTCAGACAAAATATCTGGCAGGACTCCAAGGTCCGACAATCGTGACATGGAACCCACTGCAGAATTAGTGTGCAAGGTAGAGAAAACCTGGTGCCCTGTCATTGAGGCACGAAATGCCATCTCTGCGGTTATGTCATCTCGAATCTCACCAACAAGAATCACGTCCGGGTCCTGCCGCATCATGGAACGTATACCTTCTGCAAACCCCATCTTCGCTGCTTCATTGATAGATGTCTGCCGAATCATAGGCATGGGATATTCCACGGGATCTTCCATGGTCATGATGTTGATGGCTTCGGTATTAATATGATTGAGCACCGAATACAGCGTTGTGGTCTTACCACTACCAGTAGGACCCGTAACCAGGATCACGCCTTCTGGTTTTGCCAACATCAGCTTCACTGTATGCAGATTTGCTTCACTCATCCCCAGTGATTCCAACGGTACGATACCCTTGCGCCGATCCAACACACGTAAAACTACGTTCTCACCGTAGCTGGTAGGTTGTGATGCCACGCGGAAATCGATCTGTCGTCCCATCAGAGACATTGTCAGACGCCCGTCTTGTGGTGCTCGGGATTCAGCGATGTTCATTCCGCTTATCACTTTCAAACGCACAACCATGGCGGGCCAGTAGCTCTCATGCAGTGAACGTACCTGACGCAAAACACCGTCGATGCGATAGCGAATACGTAGAAAACCTTCTTCTGGCTCGAAATGAATATCAGACGCATCTCTTTGTACCGCATCCGCCAGCAAGGCATTTACCAGGCGCACCATAGGATGATTGTACTGGTCTTCACCGGCCTGAATGGCATCCATGTCCACTTCGCCGGTTTCGATCTCTTGTAAGATGCCGTCGATAGAAAGATCGAAGCCATAGATCTCTTCCGTAATGCGACTAAGTTCCGCATCACCACCCAGCACCGGCACAATTTCCAGGTCACCCTCATGCATTCCACGCACCTGGTCCAGTGCGACAATATTGAAGGTGTCTGACATAGCCAGGGTGAGTTCGTGTTTATCCACATCATAAGAGATAGGCAAGATCTTGAAGCGGCGCGCCATGTCCTGGGGCACCATGGCGATAGCATTGGCATCAATCACCACATTCGCAAGATCGACACTGGCGTAACCCGTGTTTTCACTAAGCGCATCGCGGATTATGGAATCGGTGACAAATCCCAATTCGATCATCACTGCGCCAATGCGCTTTTGGCGCACCTTTTGTTCATGCAGGGCGATACGAAGCTGATCCTCGGTGATCATCCCCCGCTCAATCAGGACTTCACCCAAACGCTTCTTTGGCTGTGCCGCG
The DNA here is from genome assembly GCA_028281635.1 of Pseudomonadales bacterium. Lineage (GTDB taxonomy): Bacteria > Pseudomonadota > Gammaproteobacteria > Pseudomonadales > Pseudohongiellaceae > UBA9145. Next base: position 12,487 of record JANQJM010000009.1, read on the forward strand.
CTTGCTTCGCTCATTGTGATGAATTCCCCGACAGCATGGACAATCTGCCTCTGGCAATACTGAGATCGAAACTGGCCGGCGCGTTTTCCGCGTAGGCAATCGCTTCGCGATAATAAGTCTGGGCCGGGCTTACCTGATTCAAACGCTCCAGACTTACCGCAAGATTAAAAGCATAGTCGGGATTTACCGGTACACCTTGCAAGGCATCGCTCTTAGCCTGCTGCAAGGCATCAAAATAACTGCGCTGGGCCTCGTTCCAGCGACCCTGCGCCGCATAGAAGTTCCCGAGCGCATAGATCACCGGCGCCACCTCCGGCTGTTGTTCGATCAAACGTCGCAACGCTCGTTCCTGTTGCTCCGCACTGCCGCCGGGAATAATGCCTAACAGACCTGCTTGCGCCACCGAATCACTGGGATCCCGAGCCAACAATCTCGAATAAAGTTCCATGGCCAATGCGGCTTCACCGTTCCTTACGGCAATGGCAGCCAGCCCCAACAGAGCATCGCGCTGTCTGGGCGATTCCACCAATACTTGTTGGTAAAGTGCCTGGGCTGCGGTCAGGTCATCTCTTTGAAACGCCTGATAAGCGCGTTGTAAATCCGGATCGATTCCCGTGGGCGTTTCTCTTCGAGTAAAACTGATCAGGTTTACTGGCTGTTGTTCGACTGCTGGCGTGGCATCAAGAGCAGATTCCAGCGCAGTGTTAGTGGCACTCTCAGCAGGTCCTACTGCTACTTCCGATGCCACAGGTTGCTCGGTTTCTGCGAGTTCTGTAACCACCGTTGCGGCTGCAGCGTCGACAGGAGTCTCGACCACTACTGGAACTTCCACTGTTTCCGCTACCGTTACTTCACTGACCAGCTGATCGAGAGGCGATTCCAACTCAGCAACGACATTTTCCTGAGGCGCCAGTTGCTGGGGTTCTACCGGAGTCTCAACGAACGAATCCAGGGCCAGTACCGTATCAGTCTCGTCGATAGACTGATTGAATTGCTCTGAGTAGCTGCTCTGATTAGCGACAAATTCTTCCGGAATGTTGAAATCATTGCCTCCAGCATCGAGAAAGAAAAAGTAGTAGGAAGCACCTACCAGCACGACTAGTCCGGCTGCTATTTGCAATAGCCAAATGCGCTGCGAACGACGCATGCGGAAGCGACGCTTACCGCCACCTTTGCGCTTGGCCGCAAACATGGAACGTGCCGCTCTGCGTTCGGGTTCAGAGCGCTCGCTGAGAGTTGAGCGCTTCGGCGTAAGTTTCAAGTCCGGCTTGGCTGTTGGCTTGGGCTCCGGTTCAGTAACAGGTTCAGGCGCATCAGGTGGTTGCGGCACATACTCCGGCAAATCTGCTGGCGTAGCTTCTTGTGTTGGAGCTGACTTTGGTTCAGTGCTGGGCTCAGTTTTTGCCTGCGGTTTGGCCGGGGGATAGACCGTTGACTGATCTGAGCTTGCGGATGATTCTGTCGTCTGACGAGTGAGCGCAACCAGCGGTGACTCTGCGCTGTAGTCAGGCGTAACGTCGTCGTCAAAGGGTTGGCGCGTTAGTCCCGAAAGTGAACGATCTATCGGTTCCAGCGAGAGTGAATCGGCATCTATTCCAGACAGACTGTCAGAGCTGGTTTCGGTTGCATCCGGTGATTCCTCGCTTGCTGCAACGGGCGCTTCTTCTATCCCTATCTGCCCTTCTACATCCGATTCATCAAACTCCAGTGTGACATCGGGAATGGGAGACTCAAGCTGTTGAAGGTCAGTAGCTGCAGGCTCTTCAACGGTTTCCGAATCTGCATCCGCAAGCTCACTTTCAGGTTCGACTGGAGGAACGTCCACTGCAGGCTCGACCCCTTGCTCCTGGGCGGGAGCTGCAGTCTCAGCGGGCGGCGTTTCTGCTGCGGTCGATTCAGCGCCCTGTTCGGTTTCCTGCTCAGCCTTCTTTTTCTCTTCCTCGGCTTTGCGCAGGGCGTCCATTAATAGGCTCATGGAATTATCTCTCTAGCCAGTGCCCATTATTGAGAAGAGATGCTGCGTTGTAATCTTGCGTTACCGGTAGTCGGTGTTGGCAAAAATTCTCTGAACTGTTGCAAATCTCCATTGATACTGGGCTGCCTCACCACTATTGGACGGATGAAGATAATCAATTCCGTCTTGATGGTGGTGTCATCACGGTAGTTAAACGCATCACCGATGATAGGAATTCGATTTACGCCTGGAATACCAGCCACATCAGAATCGATAGTGTCCTGCATCAGTCCGCCCAGTATAGCGATTTCTCCACTCTCAACTTTGAGCACGGACTCAATTTCGCGAATTTGTAGCTCAGGAATAGAATTTACCACCTCTGCATCTGCCAGGGCCGGATTAGGGTCATTCACAAACCGTAAAATGCGTGAGATGGTTGGACGCACATTGAGTGTGATTTGATCGTCTTCACTGATTTGTGGAGTCACTGCCATGGTGAAGCCTACCGGTACCGTGTGCACCTCACTGGTAAACGTCGGAGGAATCGCCGGACTGGTGGCAGTAGCAGGGAATCCCTGTTCCACCTCGATAGTGAAGTAAATGCGGTTATCTACAACTCTCAGCAAGGCGGTCTGATTGTTCAATGCCATCAGTTTCGGACTGGACAGTACGCGCAAGTCTCCGAACTCATTGAGCGCACTGATAGTAGCGGTGATAGCATCGGGGCCAGCACTTTTATCGATAGTAAGAATATTGGTTGGTGCGGTATCCAGATTTAAACCGGTAAGACTTTGGTTAAAACTTACCTGACCGTTGTCTCTCGCCAAAGCAGACCAGTCCACACCGGCCTGATATCGATCGTTCAGATTTACTTCCACTACTGTGGCTTCGATCATCACCTGATACAAAGCCCTGGTCCTTACACTTTCGATGAATTCTGAAATTGACAGGTGCTCTCTGAATGTAGCCCTGACTGACACCAGACCACTTTCAGGACTGATTATGATTGAGCTGGCGACAAGCTCTTCAGAATCGTCCTCCCCTAGCAATGTCCTTAAATTGGCTGTCAGCGTTTCCCAAAACGCATTCTCGGTGGACTGAGCGAGTGTGGTGATTGAGTTGTTGCCTTCTTCGCCACCGGCATCATCACCAATGCCTCCGGTCACCGCAGATGACACATTGACTGCAGATTGTGCACTGCGTTGTATGTTGACGTAATCAATGCTGTAGTTTCGCCAGTGAGGTTGGTCCCTTTGTACAATCAGATAGTCTGAGCGATCGAAACGCCAGGTAATATCAACTTGTCGCGCAATTCGATCGAGAATCTGCGGTAAAGTCTGGTCGATAGCATTGATGCTTACCGAGCCGCTTACGTTGCGGGGCACATCGATATTGATGTCAGCATCCCGGGCCATGGCAAACAATAATTCACGCACATCAACGTCCTGCACAACCACTGAATACAACTCCAATGGCACTTCCTCCTGCGGTGGTGTTACCAGTGGAATTGTTTGCACGATGTCAGGAATGCCTTCCGAAGGTGTCGCAATTGATTCTTCAGCAAGATGGCGATTATCCACGTCGAATTCTGCATTCGACGACGGTGGATCGAATGGGAGGTTGTTGCAGGAAACCAATCCCATGCAGATCAGGGCGGACAAGATTAGTTTGCTGCTGACTTCAGGCTTCATTGAGAGTTACTCCAGAATGAGTGCTGCCACTGAAAAATTGGCATTGCACTCAACACTGCTTATGTTTTGGACAAATGGCTCATAGTCGTACAACTGTGCAGGCAATTGATCGATAAAATTCTGCGCAACACTCAAACCATCGAAGGTGCCGTGTTTAATCGTCCAGTAACTATTGCCTTCGACTATGCTCATGCAGATGTAAGATTCCCCTAACAGGCCTTCTTCGTTGAGGATGGCAAGAAACGACTCGGCAAAATCCATGTTGGTAGTTTCACCGGACAAGAACTGCACCGTATAACCCTGCGCATTTGCACCCTGTAACCAATCGATAGAAGCCAACACTCTGTTGGGCACAAAACGCCCAGAGTCTGCTGCCAGTTGCACAACTTCAGCCTCGGCTAATTCCGGCGTCTCGCCTGCTGCTTCTTGCGCTGGAATATCAGCAGTAGCAGTTTCTTCTATCTGCTCTTCCTCTGGCGGCTCTGGAACTGTCGACGCGTCAATCGCAATAGGAACAAGTGTGGCTTCGGCTGGTGATGAATTAGCGGGTTCGACTTCCAATGGCATGCTGAACAACGGTGCTTCGACCGGAATTGCTTCTTGCTGATACTGCCGGGCTTCACCACTGGACAATGGCCAGAAGACAAAGCCCAATACAGTTGCCGCCACCAGCATGCTGGCACCCGCCATACGTAACGGAGAGAACAAGGACTTGAACGCGAAAGAGAAATATTCGCTATCACGAATTGCTGCAATCACATGGCGCACTGTGACAACCGGTGGTACATCAGGACTCAGGTTTTCCGGCGACTCCAAAACGTTTTCTGCAAAGGCTGCCAGCAGGGCTTTGTCAGCAAGGATATTAATGCGACGAGTGAGACCACCGGAAGCTTTGGCTATTAACCATTCGGCGCGCTCAGTAAACAGGTGTGGGCAAGGACAACCGGCAGCACCTAAACGGAAGCGGATGTAGTCGCCAGTCTGCTCCAGCGTCAATGGATTCAAATAGAAACTGTGAGTGATGCGTTCGCGAAGTTGGCGAATATGTTTCGCACTGAGGTTTTTGTCCAACTCTGGCTGACCAAACAGAATGATTTGCATCAGCTTGTCGCGATGAGTTTCCAGATTGCTGAACAAACGAATCTCTTCCAGGGTTTCCAATGGCATACCCTGCGCTTCTTCAATGACAACCAGCACCTTACGGTTAGCGGCGTGTTGCTTCAGCAAGTAGTTCTGCAACTGTTGCATCACCAGCAGCTTGGTAGTGTCGCGTCGAATCGGTAACTTCAGTTCGAAAGCGATGGCGTACAGAATGTCTTCAGCGCTGAGATTAGGATTGGCCAGATAAACCAGTTCGGTAGTGTCGGGTATACGCTCTTCCAGCATCCGGCACAGCATAGTTTTGCCACTGCCAACTTCACCCACGACCTTGAGAATGCCTTCGCCAGTTTCGATGGCATACATCATGGCATCGAGCACCACACCGCGACCGTCGTCGCCACCGGAATAAAACAGGGAGGTATCTGGAGTGATGCGAAACGGATGACGCGTCAGGGAAAAATATTCCAGATACATAGACATGAGTGCTACCTACAGCATTGTAAGAGTTCTTTTCGGTGGCCCAGCACGGATGCCTGGGATCACCAGTTATACTGTTAGGTATCGGTCTAAGCGTTTGAAAATTGACGAAATTGGGAAGTTTTTTTGCAGATTTTCGCCAGTATTTACGGGCGCTGTGGAGAGGATTTCCACTAAGACTCCAGCGGCTCTCCCAGCTCGAAATCGGGGAGCACTTCTGTCTCTGATTTGGCTCCTTGCACCCAGGCCTGAACAGCCTCATTCTGCACCATGTTGGCGACGTATTCCTGGCTTAGTGGGGACAGTGAAACCCCGTAAGTGAGAAAGCGCATTACCACTGGTGCGTAGAAAGCATCGGCGATGGAGAAATCGCCAAACAGATAGGGTCCCTGATCCTGGTACTTTTCTCGTGCCTCGTCCCAAAGCCCCAGAATACGGGCGATTTCAGCGTCCAACTCACTATTCAGAGAGAGCTTTTTGCGGGCCCGGCAGTTCATCGGCAACTGATTTCGAATGGCGAAAAACCCCGCATGCATTTCTGCACAATAGGCCCGACAAATGGCCCTTTCCTTGGCAGTAGCAGGCAGTGGTGCGCCACTCAGGTATTTCTCCGACACGTACTCACAGATTGCCAGAGAGTCCCAGATAGTTGTGTTGCCGTCGATCAGCACCGGCACTTTCAGTGTTGGCGAAAACTCAGCCAACTTCTCCTGATAGTCGTCGCTGAACAGCGGAACGCGCACCTCATCGAAGGCTATGTTGAAATGGCTCAATAACACCCAGGGCCGCATCGACCAGGAAGAATAGTTTTTGTTTCCGATGACAAGTTTTAACATCTCGATCTCCGTCTCGACTTCTCATACTGAGCGAGTGCGAGGCAATACAGATTTAGTGATACACAGGACAGAAAATTGAGTTTACCCAGATTTTCCGGCGTTCTCGCTCCCGTTATAACGCCATTTAAGGACGACCTTTCTCCTTCTGCAGAGCTGTTGAGCTCTCACTGCCGATGGCTGCTAAGCCAGGGTGCCGGACTCGCAGTCTTCGGCACTAACAGTGAGGCTAACTCTTTGAATATCAATGAGAAACGAAAGCTTCTCGATAGTCTCTGCGAAGCGGACATCGACCCGAATCGGCTCATGCCCGGTACCGGCGCCTGCGCCCTTTCCGACGCCGTAGAGCTGACTGCCCATGCTGTGCAACTGGGTTGCGCCGGGGTACTGATGCTACCCCCGTTTTATTACAAAGGTGTTCCCGACGATGGTCTGTACGCATTTTATAGCGAAGTGATCCAGGGCGTAGCCAGTGACAGGCTGCAGATATACCTTTACCACATTCCTCCAGTGGCTCAGGTTGGACTCAGCCTGGCGCTAATCGAACGGCTTTGCGCTGACTATCCTGACACTGTAGTGGGCATCAAAGACAGTTCCGGGGACTGGCATCATACGCAACAGCTCAATGAACTGGACATCGAGGATTTCCGCGTATTCTGTGGCTCCGAGACCTTCCTGTTGCAAAACATGCAGGCAGGTGGCGCCGGCTGTATTTCCGCCACAGCCAATGTAAATCCAACTGCCATTCACGACTTGTACGAGTATTGGGACTCTTCTGACGCTGATCAGAAGCAAGAAAAACTCAATCAAATCCGCGCCATTTTCCAGAGCTACCCCATGATCTCAGCACTCAAGGCGGCCACAGGAATCTACAGCGGTGAGTCGAGCTGGATGCGGGTGCGTCCGCCGCTGCTTCCACTGAGCGACGAGCAGCAACAGAATCTGCGTACCGAGCTGGAACAGGCAGCCTTCCAAATGCCTGATATCTAGCCATTTTTACGAATTTACTTTGTAAAAATTGGTAACTTTTTCTTCGTAGACAAAGACCAGTCCATCAGTTAGCCTCGAAGCTGTACTGGTGGCTCTGCGCGCGAAAAAAGCTCATTGCTAACTGACTGAATTACAAGAATTATTTCTAACCCAGTCCCCCTGATCCAGTACCGCAATACTGAATTCATTTTTCTCAGTGAGGCTCAAAATGACAATAAGAGTAAACACCCTGCAAGGTCTCAAATCTGCCGTAGTTGCTGCGCTGGTTTTTGCCTGTTCGGGAAGCTTACTGGCACAGGACTCCGTTGAGTGGTTCAGCCTGGGTAATGACCTTGGCAACACCCGCTATTCGCCAGCCAGTGAGATAACCATCGATAATTTCGACGACCTAGAAGTTGTCTGGGAGTGGGATGGTGCCAGCATGGGCGCAAGCAGCGGTCGTGCCACACCAAGTTACATCAATGGCGTGTTGTACACCGTCGCCGGTGCACGTCGCCATGTGGTAGCAATCGATCCCAAGACTGGTGAGACAATGTGGAGCTATCGCCTACCGAATACTGGCCGCTGGGAATACTCTATGCGCGCCGATTACGGTAAGGGCGTTGCCTATGGTGAGGTAGATGGGCGCGGTGTGATTTACATCGTGACACCTGGCTTCTTCCTGGTGGCTCTGGACGCAGTAACTGGTACTCCGCTGGAAGGCTTTGGCGATCCTGTACCCGTTGATGGCTTTCCAGATTCCGGTGTAGTGGATCTGCTAGCCGATCTAGGTCATCCCTACGATCCTGATGAAGGTATTCCACTTGAAGTGGGTTACATCACTTCCTCTTCTCCGCCTGTAGTGGTGAATGATACCGTCATCGTTGGTAACTCTGCGGAGCAAGGCTACCACCAGTCACGTATTGAAAACGTGCCAGGTGACATTCTTGCCTATGACAAAGCTACCGGTGAATTCAAATGGAAATTCAACGTGATTCCACGTCCTGGCGAGTATGGGCATGAGACCTGGGAAAACGACGCATGGGAATGGACCGGTGATGTTTCTTCCTGGGCCCCACTTTCCGTCGATTACGATGCTAACCTGGTCTACGTTCCAACCAATGGCGCCACTATCGATTACTACGGTGGTTTCCGCCCTGGTGACAACCTGTTTGGTACCAGCTTGATCGCTCTCGATGCAGACACCGGTGAACGTGCCTGGCACTTCCAGATGGTGCATCACGACATCTGGAACTACGACAACCCAATGGCACCTATCCTGTTGGATGTAAACGTTCCAGGACAGGGTGAAATTCCAGCCGTAATGCAAGTCACCAAGCAAAGCTTTGTGTATGCGTTTAACCGACTGACTGGCGAGCCCATCTGGCCGATTGAAGAACGCCCTGTTCCACAATCCACAGTGCCTGGTGAAGTGCTGTCGCCAACTCAGCCTTTCCCCACCAAGCCAGCACCATTCGATATTCAAGGTATCTCGGTCAATGACCTGGTGGACTGGACACCTGAACTGCGTCAGCAGGCAATCAATGCCATGGCTGATTACATGATGGGCCCACTATTCTTACCACCGATTCAGCGTGGACATGAATCCGGCAAGCGTGCCGCCATGTTCTGCCCGGGTGGTGGCGGGGGTGCCAACATCACAGCACCTGCTGTTGCGGATCCAACCACTGGCGTTCTTTACGTGTCTTCACGTTCAGCTTGCAGCCCGGTACAACTGGTACCAGGTGAGGAAGCAGACCTGCAGTACGAATTGCCAACGGGTACGACTTACGCCCAATTCGCCAATGGCCCAGGTGCGGGTGCACCACGTCATCCGGCGCAGATCCCCTACTTCAAGCCGCCTTATAGCCGCATTACGGCTATCAACATGAACACCGGTGAGCATGAGTGGATGATTCCTACGGGCAAGACACCTGCGCGGGTACAGCGTGTAATCGATGACAACAACCTCGATGTAGGCAACACGGGTACTGGTGCTTTGGTTCCAATGACCATTACACCTAACATGCTGATTTACTCCGACACCGAAACTGACGGTACACCCATGCTTTATGCAGTGAACAAAGCAACTGGTGAAACCGAAGCTGCTGTCGAAGTACCTGCACGCAGCCGCTACGGCATGAGCACCTGGGTCCACGACGGACACCAGTACATCATGCTGCAAACTGGCTCCAAGCTGACTGCTATGGCATTGCCTGCAGCAGCACCTGGTGTCGGCGGCCACTAAGCTAAAACAGTTTAGAAAACAAAACCCGACCACTCGCGAGTGGTCGGGTTTTTTCTTGCATGGAAAAACATTCAAGAATTGACGCGGTACTTCTTGACCAGGCGTTGATGACGATGAGTAAAAACACGTTTGTAAATTGGCAGTAGCAAATTACCCAACACTTTCAATTTGCACTCGTAGCCGACTTCATCCCGAACCACAGTACACGAATCTAATGAGGACACTTTACGCTCATGCAGCCACTCTCTATTGATCAGGCTGCTTGATAGCTCCCTGAAGCCGTCTCCGCTAACGGACTCAAATTTGATCCAATGCAAATCGATGGGCAGAAATCCAAATAAAAGGATCTTACTGCAGAACACCGTTTCCCCGGTTGGCCACTCATGGAGCGGTTTCTCCTGCCATTGCTTCGGAGTCGTCATTTTGAGCGTAGGCCCTAGTTCGTAGTTAACTCCTGACATAGTCAACTGCTCCATAGAGAATTTATCTGTATCGACCGGGAGCCTGGTTTCGATTGAGAACTTGGGCATCTATTATTGAGATCAATTTGATCTAGTCTGGGTTTCGGAATTGCCAGTCAGGTTACTCTCATATTTCAGTATACAGTTGTAAGCATACTCAGGAGAACGTTCATGATCCATGAAGTCGAAGGCGATATCTTACTCACCGGCGCCCAGGCCATTGCCCATGGAGTAGCACCCAATGATCCAATGAACCAGGGATTAGCCTTATCCCTTCATGAACGCTATCCGGCCATGCACAAAGACTTCCATCACTGGTGTCATGTGCAACATCCCAAACCTGGCGAGGCCTGGATGTGGGGCGGCGCCGAGGGTGTACGCATAGTGAATTTACTAACCCAGGAAGGGGGTTATGGTGGCGGCAACAAGCCTGGACCAGCAAGCACTACGAATGTGAACCATTGTTTACGTGCTTTGAAAAAGATTGTGCAAAAAGAAGGCTTTACTTCAATCGCGTTGCCACGACTGGCAACAGGGGTTGGTGGGTTAGATTGGAGTGACGTGAAAACACTGATCGAATCCCAGCTGGGTGAACTGGACATACCGATCTATGTTTACGTGAAGTTTATTGCCGGGCAGAAAGCCGACGAACCTTAAACGAAAGATTTAAGGCTTCTGAGGGAATTTGAGTTGGATAAGAGACCTCTCATTAAACGGTTCCCCATTTAATCACGAAGAACTCCTCGTACCTGAACTATAAATTTCATAGTTTACGAAAATATGCGTTGTAGGTCAGGAAAAGTCCGATTAGTAGTAAAGCTCCTTCAACCAACATCACCGATGGACCAAGCGGGTCGATGTTATCAATATAGGCGTGAGGGAACGCCATGCGTACTAATCCCAATACCAGCAATAGCCAACCAACTATCGTCAGAACCACTGTCCAGTCGGGACGCCAGCGGTTGTGTGATCTGACTATAGCCAGCCCTGCTACAAACATAAGCGCTCCAGATAAGTAAACCACGGGAGGGATTTGTGCATCGTAGAGATTCGGATTCACATAGGGATTCTCAGTCAGGATCATTGCTATCAGGGTAGGACCCACAAGTCCGGCGATTTGTTTACTATTGTCCATAGCTAAAAATGAAACTGTGATTCAGGAATTCGGCGTAGCTGTGCGGGACCGTGAGTATATGTACTCTAAGCGCACTTTACTCGCCAGAGTTCTCAATGAGCGCTTGTAAACTATGCAAACTGACTGATCGTTGCGCTCGATCAAATACAAGATGGGTGCAACGAGGAATTTCCATGTAGAACTACAACGCACTGCTCCAGGTTCGCTTTACTTTTTTCTGCTGCGGAAACTTTTCCTGTCGATTGCCCGTTCTCGCGAATTCAGAGTATTGAGTTTGTCCTCATCGATAGGATCGTTACCCTCCAATAGCAATCTGAGGTGATCAAACTGATCATTGCCCCAGAACAATTGATCTCCGATGATGATGGTAGGCACGCCGAAAACACCCGCTGTTATGGCAGTTTCAGTTTCCTCTCGTAGTTTGTCCTTCACTGCGGAATCTGAAATACGAACTAGATAGTCATCGCAAGCAATGCCTGCGGCGTTCAGCACTCTGATCAGGGTTTCAGCATCACCTAAATCTTCACCCCGAGACCAACCGGCTTCGAAGACTGTGCTAACGACTTTCTCCTGATCGTCCCCACTGACCTCGGCCAAGGCCATGCGCAGTGACGCCAACGGGTTATAAGGGTGAAACTTTGGTGGATTGTATTCGAATCCGTTGAGAGCGGCGTATCGTGAACAGTAGTACTTGAGCCAGCGGCTTTTTGGTGGAATCTCCGCAGGACCAAGTTGGCCCCAATGATCCAACAGTTTTCCGAACACTACTGGATGTACTTCTAAAGCCAAATCATATTCAGCGCACAGTTGGGGCACCTGACGCCAGGCGAAATAGGCGTAAGGTGAGATGAAATCAAAATAGAAATGAAGCGTTTTGTCTACAGGTTTCACGGAGCGATTATCTTAATTTCGTCCATGCCGTTATAAGGGTCTAACGGTGTATCACCCGCAGGATAACCTTGTTCAGAGAGAATATAGGCAATGATGTCTGTGTATTCACTGTCCGCAAGGGAACCGGGATTGTCCGCCGGCATACTGGAAACCAGCATATCCCAGAGAACCATCACCGAGTTGTTTTGAAAGGCCCGTAATACTTGTCGGTATTCCCGCATTCGATGACAGGCCGAACAAGTACTTTCATACACTCCCTTTCCAGACTCTACCTGGGCCTCAGTGAATACACCGTCGGCGACTGTTCTCTCCTGCGCATGCACACTCGTGGCCGCAGAGAAAAGTACAATCAGCAGTGTATAAGAGAAACGTCGAGTTCCTAGAAACATGTTTTAGCAGGTCCGTAATTCATATCAATCTCAACTAATGGCTGTCCAGCAGTTCTATCGCTGCCGTATACATCGCCTCCACCCCAACTTTCACAGACGCCGGATCAATGAAAAAGTATTGGGAATGGTGCGGAGGAACTGGACGAATGCCCGCTTCAATTTCCGCCATCACATCTGTTGGTGTACCACCTACATTAAAAAACACGGTAGGCACATCGTGTTCAGTCTGACCATACTCAGCAAAGTCTTCACCTCCCATGCCAGGACGTGGTGTGTTGATCAGAGGGTTATAGCCCAACTGATCAGTCCAGGCAGGTAGTAAGCGCTGCACTGTTACATTGTCATTGACGTTGGTTGGTGTGCTTTCGAAACCCACGCGCACGATCGGCATCAGGTCATCGGGAATTCCATTGAGCAACGCAATACCATTGGCCGTATCTTCGATAGCTTGTAACACTTGTGCACGTACTGCTTCGGAATCCGTGCGCACCGTCAGTTGCAAATCTGCTTCATCGGCAATGATGTTGTGTTTGCTGCCCGCTTGCAGAGAACCTACCGTGATCACTGCAGGTGCCATGGGACTGATCTGACGACTGATGATTCCTTGCAGAGCAATCACCAGCTGTGAAGACATGTAAATAGGATCCACTGTTTGCTGCGGATAGGCCCCATGTCCACCGATGCCACGCATCTTGATGTCGACACTGTCGGTGCTGGAGTTAGTGATTCCCTCGCGTACGGTGACGCGTCCGACTTCAACACCTGAACTCACATGTAATCCGATTCCATAATCCGGCACCCCCCAACGCTCATAGAGACCATCTTCGATCATCGCTTTTGCGCCATTGATGATCTCTTCCGCAGGCTGGCCTACCAACATCACCGTGCCACTCCAATTGTCTCGGTTGTCCATCAGCATTTTCGCAGTACCGACCAGTGACGTGATATGCATATCATGACCACAGGCATGCATGACGGGAAGTTCATATCCAACCTGATTCCTTTGTCTTGCCCGCGATGCATAAGCCAGACCGTTGTTTTCCTGTACCGGCAATCCATCCATATCGGCGCGGATAAGTACCATGGGTCCGGGACCGTTTTCAATGATTCCCACGATGCCGGTGCGCCCAATACCTTCTGTGACCTCAACACCCAAGGCGCGCAGCTCTGAAGCCAGACGGGCTGCCGTATTGTGTTCCAGAAAGCTCAACTCAGGGTTTTGATGGAACCAGATAAACAGATCATAGAGATGATTGTCGTAGTACTCTTCGATGGCTGCCTTGAGTACCTCATCGCTGGCCAGCGACACTCTGGGCAGAGCCAAACTGCTAAGCAGAGCGAGTAATGAGAGGCCTTTGATCAGTGGTCTCGAGACGCGGAAAGCGGTGCAGACTTTATTATGCTTCATGAGTTGAGATTCCTTGCTTAGACCGCATATTCTAATATCGATCTGCGAGCCCTAAACTAGCGTATTTGTACTCCAACCCCCACTAATTTACAAAAAACGCCGGTCATTAGCTATGAGCAGCGGCTCAAAGACAACGCCCCCTGCAGACCAAGAGAACTCCCATGGAACCTAAAATCTACGTACTCCACGAAAACAACGAGTGGACCATTCACCTGCAAGACAGACTGGAAGAGCTGAATCTGCCCTTTGAGCTGTGGCATATCGACGAAGGCACGCTGGATCTAAGCCAGGAACCTCCACCAGGGGTCTTTTATAACCGAATGAGCGCGTCATCTCACACCCGGGATCATCGCTTCGCGCCGGAATATGCCGAAGCAGTTTTAGCCTGGCTCGAACGTCACGGACGCAAAGTGATTAATGGGAGCCGCGCTTTAAGACTGGAAGTCAGCAAGGTAAATCAGTACATGGCACTCAATAGTGTCGAGATCGCTACTCCAAAAACACTCGCTGCCATTGGCAAAAATCAAATTGTGGAAACAGCGAAGCAGCTAGGTATGAGCAGCTTCATCACCAAACACAATCGCGCCGGCAAAGGTCAGGGCGTACAACTCTTTCATTCTATTGAAGCGTTACAAGCCTATGTGGACGGACCGGATTTCGATGCACCTATTGATGGCATCACGCTCATTCAACAATACATCAAAGCACCTACCCCACATATCATTCGCCACGAGTTTATCGACGGCAAATTCTTCTATGCGGTGAAAGTGGACACCTCCGAAGGCTTCGAATTGTGCCCGGCTGATGCCTGCGCCGTCGGTGACTTGTTCTGCCCAACCGATGGTGAAGAAGACAACCCAAAAGCCATGTTTGAAATTCTAAGCAACTACCGACCTGACTTTGTAGATCAGTATGAAACCTTCTTGCGAGTAAACGACGTGCAGGTGGCCGGCATCGAAGCGATTGCAGATATCGATGGTAATGTCTACACCTACGATGTAAATACCAACACCAACTACAATTCCGACGCGGAAGCTGCAGCGAATCAGTTTGCGATGTTGGAGCTTGCCAAATATCTGCGAAGAGAGCTGAATAAGTTACACACCGTTACTTCGCTCGCTTCATAGTCTCAGGAAATGTCATTCAGAAACTCGAGAATAAGACGAGATGTTTCCTCAGGCTGCTCCTGTTGTACCCAATGACCTGCCCCTTCCACCAGATGCACGCCACGCATGTCGGTGCAGGCGCTTTCCTGCATACGATCGACAGCGCCAGGATTCTGATAAGTGCCCCAATCACTGGCTCCAGAAATAAACAGGCTGGGTTGATCGATGGTCCTGCCAGCAAAGAGTTGTGATTCAGCGACATTGATCCCGGAAGCTCCCATGCGGTAGCTGTTAAGGCCACCCTGAAAACCAGTGCGGCCAAACTCGTTGGCATAAACGGCCAGTTCGGTATCCGGCAACCAGTCGTTAGCCAGAATCTCAGCCTCGGTTGGCATAACCTTCGCTACGGTTTCGGCCATGCCCTCGGTCAAATCCATGATGTAGTAGGTTGGCATCTTCGCCCATTCCGTTGCGGTGCGGCCAGTCAGTGGAAAGGGTTGATTGCCTTCCCAGTCCGCACTCTTGTGATGATAGTAAGCCCGAATGAAATCGCTAAGCCCCTGCTCCGCTTTCCACATGTTTTCATTGGCTTCACGGGTTTGGTAGTAACGTTGATAGTGCTTGCGAGGACGGGACAGGTTCGCCAGGTCCTGGTAGATATCTGAACCGGGACTGGGTGGTCTTGGATTTCTAATGGTGTCGCGAGGAATGCCTGGCGTGCCTCCGAATGGCGCACTCATCATCACCACGGATTGAAAGATGTCTGGTCGCGTGACCGCACACCATGCTGCCAGCGGCGAACCAAAATCATGGCCGATCACACAATCCACATGATCGTAGCCATAGGCGTAGATCAATCCCATCACATCGCGAACCTTGTTCAGCATATGAAACGGAGTGAGATCGGTATCGTAGTCACTGCTCCAGCCAGTGGTTCGACCGTAACCGCGCAGATCGGGCACGATCACGTGATAGCCAGCGTTCGCCAGTGGCAACATCAGCTTGCGCCAGCTATAGGCCAGCTCCGGAAAACCGTGCAGCAACATCAGGGCAGGGCTGTCGCCAGTAGCGTCCCCCGCTTCCAGCACGTGCATGCGAAGGCCGTTCACATCGTCGACAAACCGAGAGCGTACACCTGCTGGTAACCAGGCTTCGGGATAGGGACCGATGCCGGGATTGATGGTATCCGGGATTTGAGCGACTAATCGATTGGCTACAACGAGCGACGGCGCGGCGATTGCCAGGGCTTGCAGAAATTGGCGACGGGATTCCGAAGACATAGCCAGACCATTAGAGTAAAAGGATGACTTGGCAATCTCACCACAAATTCACTGAATACTCAAAGCCAGCAGACCTGACGCGGAGGTTCTAGAGCGCCAAAAATCCGGAGCATTGCTGCAAGTTGTCACTGAGGGCGGGATCAACCTGCAACAAAGCACCCGTGGAAACCCAATGTCAGACAACGATTCATCTCTGCAGTGACAACAAGGCTATTTCGACAATTACCAGTGCTCTGGTGTTTTTCATATTCGTTGTAACTGTCCACTCCATTCCAATGCCGCCTCCAGTCTATCGTTTCCCCAGAACAATTCTCCCTCAACAATGAAAGATGGCGCTCCAAAAATTCCCAATTGTTGAGCTCGTTCTGTCTGTTGCTTCAATTTTTCCTTGGATTCAGCATGCTCAGCTCTGTTAATAGTGTCTTCTGGGTTTTGATCAAGATTCACAAGACACTGACTCACGATGTCCGGTGAAGAAATGTCGAGGTCCAGGTCGAAATTGGCCCGATAGATCTGCCGGATAAATTCCGGAGTCCAGGCTTCCCCGGCAAATCGAGAAGCAATTCGTGCAGCCAGCAAGCCATTTCTAGGAAATACAGAAGGCTTATTGAACGGTATTCCCTGCTTCTCGCAAACCCGCTGCAAATCTCTCCACATATACCTGCCTTTGTCAGGGTATAAGTTAAATGGCGAGTCATTCCAACCTTGCTTCTTAAACACAGGCCCAAGTAAAAAAGGTCGCCACAGCACTTGCACGCCACTCTTTTCCGCCACAGCCTCTACTCTCATTGCAGCGGGATACGAGTAAGTGCTGGCAAACTCAAACCAGAATTCCAGTTTCTTCATCTTCTAGAGCACTTGCCTTACATCTAAGACGTGATACTTCCACTAAACTGAATATGCTTGATGGAGCAACTCTCAATTAGTTCTTCATAGCCCTCGGGAAGATATGATTCCTCCCAGCTTTCCCCGAACAATGACTTAATTGACTCCATATCCTGCCATACCGATATGAATACCAAATCTGCCTTACTCGAAGACAGACCCTCACCAAAAAAATAACCGATGTTTCCTGGCTTTCCAGCCACAACAGAAACAGATGTAGCTGACAACTTCTGCTTCAATTCATCTGTCTTGCCTGGAAGTGCGCGCACATCAAAGACACGCAAGATTGAGTTATTCATGTGCATTTATGCATCTTCCTTAAAAGGGATCTATAGAATTGAAATCAACCAGCATGGAGAGCTTATACTATCGTGCATCGAAACCTCCTAAAACCACAAACCAACCAGCAGGAACAGCGATGGCTCTATCGAAAAGCAAGTCACCACCCTTTACCTGGCAAACACCGGTACTCTGCGTTAGTGACCTCAGTGCCAGCCTTAGACACTACCAGGAAGTATTGGGATTTGGTGTTTCCTGGGCGTGGAATGATGATGAGGCTTTTGAGAATCCTGAAAAACCCACATTTGCCTGCGTGTACCGTGGCGAATGTTTCATCTTTCTGTGCGAGCAGGGTCAGGGCAATCCCGGTTCCTGGTTGTGCATGAATCTCGAGAGCCTCGAAGAATTGGAGAGAGTGCACAAGGAATATCAAGCTTCTGGCGCTGAAATTGTGGAACCCCCAACCGATTGTTCCTGGGGTATGCGCGAGATGATTGTACGGGATTTAGACGGCAACACCTTTAGAATCGGGTGCGCGTTAAGTAATTAATTGAAACCAGTTGCGCCAACCTGTTTTGCGCATCGTTAACGCTAAGTGATGAAACCTTAAGCTCTATATAAAGCTGGAGATGCCCACCGCAAGCTCTGCCCAGGCGACCAGAAACAATAGCGTTGCTATTGCAGCTGTAACAAGCCAGTACTTTTGCGGCATCAGTCTCGCAACCACTACGAAGACACTGGCAGTTCCCGTAAGCAGAACTCCCATCACTGCGAAGTCCAGAATGCCCCAGTTTACCTCTGCCGTAAATTGCATAGCGATCAGAGGAATCAACAACAACAGGCAGGCCCCCAGAGCAATCCAGCCAAACACACTATTCCGCATAATGATGTGCTGATTCGTTGCATTCATAGCTAATTCTCCTTTCTTTGGAAGCAGCTTAATGCTGACTCCCCTATTGCTGAATTGGAGAGTCTTAGTGAACTCTACTCTGGCTTATTTTTATTGCAAGCATTCAGGAGTTTGGCTTAGTTCACAAAGCTTAGTGTGACATCGCTCCGATGCGAATCCAGGTTTATGCGATTACTGCCGTTTCCTTCGTTATAGCTCAGGTAAGAGTTGCGGTCGCTTCTTCGAACCAATCCGGTTCTGCCTCGCATTGATATACTGCCTCGATGTGCCTCGGCATTGATGGAAAAGTCTGACGCTTGCAGAATATCCATGTCGATATCGGCCCGGTGGGTTTCGATTCTCACATCTCGCAATTCCACAAATTCCAAATCGAAATCACCCCTATGCGTATCCAGATCCAGGTTATTTCGAATCCCGGATATGCGACCACTGCCTCGGTGCGCTGAAATATCCACTCTGCCTGAAGGCGCAGAAACGTTCAGTCGTGAGCGATGGCTGTCGATACCCAACATGGCCTGCTCGGGCAGCACAATGTCGAACTCTATGTAGGGGTATTCATAGGAGTCCCAATCGAATAAGGAAGTGAATCGAAACCGGGGTTCGTCGTATTCTACTTCGACTTTCACTCGTTCCCGTGAGCGGATAACAACTATCTCCACATCATCCACCACGTCCCTGTCATCGTGCCGAATGACTGCCGTGATCTCAATGCTGTCAACATTGCCGGTGCTAATGTTTACCTCACCGCGGTGACTGTCGATCGAAAAATCCACATCACGGTTAACCGCAAACGAGTCCTCAAAGACTCGTTCTGCCGCCAGACTGATGGATCCCCAAAATACAAAAGCTGGAGTAACGCAGATGAGAAGACGCTTTGAAAATGCAACCGAAAATAAACTGAATAGCTTCATGGTAGCCTCCGTAATTTGTGGCTTGTAAGGAGTATTTCTTGCCCTATCCCACTAAGACGCAGACAAGCGGCATTTGGTTACAAGTGAAGCTATTTCCGGCTGTGGATCGCTCTTAAGTCTCTCGCGCCAGATGATAAACAGCAGCACCCTCTATCATTGCCTCAGGTGGGCCCATCCCAGCGACAATATCCGGATAATCCTGGCGGTACTTGGCCTGATAGGCTTCCAGGATTGGCAACTGCCCCTCAATGACACGAGTCGCATACAGTTGATAAGTCGAGTCATCGATACGTAGATCGATGGGACTGTCATAGCCGATTGCGGATACCCAACCACTATCGTTGGCACCAACAACATAGAGTTCGTTATTGCGTTGAACGACCCAGATGATTACTACCCGTGGCAAGTCATCTTCGATACGCAATCGGACTTCATCTATACCACTGGTGTCAGGCCAGACTGCTGGTGCCTCTGTTTCCACACCCCCTATGAAAAACCCCCGCACAGGGCCTATTGGCGCAAGAACAACCAGAATGCCAGCAATCAGCACCAGCGCCCCTGTCCCGTAGCCAAGTATCTTTTTCACCATCTCGCTATACCCTTAGACTACCCAACCAGGTAGCCTGACTTCAGTCTACTCCGACTGCTCCAGCTCCCGGTCTACGTGGATCTGAATAGCCATAGAATAAACCTTCTTGCCACATCACAGTCTGTAAACTGCCCATACCAGCGCTGCGCTGACTGAAATTAATGTTCTGGCCGCGGTCAATTAGGCGCTGCACAGTATCTGGGCTGATGCCACTCTCTATTTCCAATACATCGGGCCGCCATTGGTGATGCACCCGTGGTGCAACCGCCGCGTCGGCGATATTCATGCCGAACTCAAGAACGTTTAACACCATCTGCATATTGGCGCTGATGATTTTTGAACCACCGGGACTGCCAGTCATCAGGATAGGTTGACCATCACGGGAGACCAGGACTGGCGACATGGAACTAACCGGCCGACGGTTGGGCCGGATAAGATTGTTTTCACTGCCCATCAAACCGAACGCATCGGGGATGTCCGAGCGTAAGGTGAAATTACCCATATTGTTGTTCATTAATATGCCAGTGCCTTCAATAACAACACCGGAACCGAAGGAAAACATCAAGGTATAAGTATTCCCCACCATATTGCCTTCGCTATCGATAACCGAGTAGTGAGTCGTTTCATCACTCTCGTAGATAGCCAGGTTACCCGGCGCGATTTCATCGGAGGTCAAAGCGTGATCGAGTGAGATTTTAGCCGCGATGTCTTTAGCATATTTCTTACTCACCAAAGTCTCTGTCGGCACCTCGACAAAATCAGGATCGCCGAGGTACTTGCTGCGATCGGCATAAGAAAACTTCATCGCTTCCGCCATGATGTGCAAGGCATCGGCACTCTCTGGCCCCATCTCTGCCAACGGGAAGTTCTCCAGAATATTCAACATCTGAATAACATGGGTACCACCGGAACTGGGCGCAGGCATGGCAGCAATGTCATAACCACGAAAGGTTCCCCGCACAGGTTCGCGCTCCACCACTTCGTAGCTGGCGAGGTCTTCCATAGTAATCAGACCATTATGCGCTTCCATATCGGCAACGATTTTTTCCGCGACGCTGCCGCTGTAAAACGCCTCAACACCATGCTCGGCAATTTCCGACAGTGTCCAGGCCAGGTCAGGCTGCTTCCAGATTTCACCCACCTGATAATGAGAACCATCTGGCTTGTAGAATTTTCGCAGGGCGGCTGGATTGTTTTTTAGGCGTGTGCTGCGATCCAGATCAGCAGCAAGATCATAGGTTACTTCAATACCATCCCGGGCCAGACGGATCGCTGGTTCCAGGACCTCGGCCAGGGTCATGCTGCCGTACTCTTCCACGATATGCGCCAGGCCTGCTACCGAGCCTGGCACCGCTGAGGACTTGTGGGAGAAACGATAGGTTTCATTCATCACCACATTGCCTTCTTCATCGAAGAACATGTCCTGGAAGGCACCGGCCGGTGCAGTCTCGCGAAAATCGATAGCTATGGTTTTATCCTGTTCGGCCACATGTACCAGCATGAAACCGCCGCCGCCGATATTGCCAGCACGCGGCAAGGTCACCGCCAGAGCAAAGCCCAGCGCGGCACCGGCATCGATAGCATTACCACCATTGGCCAGTATCTCTGCTGCAATCTGGCTGGAGAGCACATTGTGGCTAGCCACCATGCCTTTCTTTCCCATAACGGGGTGATTGATCGCGCTATATTCGAATAGCGGCTGGGAAGCACCTTCCTGAGCGAAGTTGGGCGTCAATGACGCTACAACGAACGTGAGTGCCAGAATGAAGTGGAGTGTACGTTTTAGCATGATGCTAGCCTCTGAGAATTGAGTGAATAGCTTCTTGTTGCCGATTAGTTTTCATCATTTAACCATACAGCTGGAATTGACTGCTCGCGCACCAGATTGTTGAATAGAGGTAATTCGTCGTTCACGATCTCGGCGAAACGTTCCAGTTCGCTATCGATATCAGTCACCAGTTCATCCCTCACCGCCACTGCCTGATTAGTCGGGCGATAGTTACCACTATTGACCAGACGATTCACGCTAGCCAGTTTGTTGTTAAGACGGATCGGGAAGTTCAGCGGATCCTGGTTACTCTCATTCTGGGTTTGATACAGAGCCTCTTCGATGGCAGTTAACTCTTCTTTAATAAACGCAGCGCGCTCTTTAAGCGAGTCGAAACCTGCACGCTCTTGCAGAGGATTGATTACAACATCGATCTGATCCCGAATGGTACGAATGCGCTTGATGGCCTGATGTGTCTCTGTGAGCTTGGCATTAGTAGCCATCAGAAAATCGAATTGAGCCTGCATGTCTTCCTGGGTAGCGCTGATGCGCGGATCAGCCAGAATCTCAAAAGTTCTGGTCTGATCATAGTCGCCATACTGCATGCGCAATTGATAGGTGCCTGGTACTACTTTTGGTCCGGTCAGGTTGCCCGCCCACATGATCAGGCCATCGAATCCTTCAGCATTGGGGTAACGCATGTTCCAGACGAACTGATTGAAACCTGCTTCGGCAGTTTCTATCCTGTCACTTTCCTCTTCCGCGTCACTGGTGAAAGTACGAATGCTCTCCCCGTCTTCAGTAAGAAACTCCAAACTCAGAACTGGCAGCTCTGAGTCCGCGCCTGTATCACTTTCTTCTTCGGCGTCAGGCTCTGGTTCCGGCAGACCTTCTTCCATATAGAACTGCACTATTACGCCATTGGGTAGATTGTGACCTGCGTTACCAGGATTGGCCGATGCCGAACCTCCCATGCGATAGGATGGTCTGGGTGCATAGACATTGATCTCGTCGTCTTCCCAACCATTCTCTAACTGATGCAAAGGGGTCAGGTCATCCAGTATCCAGAAAGATCGGCCCTGGGTTGCCACAATCAAGTCGTCATTCTTGATGGTGAGGTCGGTTATCGGCGTCACCGGCAGATTGAGCTGAAATGCTTCCCAGTCTTCTCCATCATTGAATGAGACATATATGCCGAGCTCTGTGCCCGCATAAAGCAACCCTTCCCGGTTAGGATCAGCACGCACTACACGCGTGAAGTGCTGCTCATCGATACCATCGGTAATCAACTCCCAGCTTTCCCCGTAGTCGTCGGTCTTATAGAGATAGGGTCGAAAATCATCGGACTTGTATCGGGTACCTGCCACATAGGCGCCAGCCGGATCAAAGGGGTCGATTTCGATACTGTTAATCATCATCCATTCCGGCATACCTCTGGGCGTAACATCAGTCCAGTTCTCTCCATTATCTCGGGTAATGTAAATCAATCCATCGTCACTGCCAGTCCAGATAACCCCAGCTTCGTGCTGTGATTCGGCGATGGCAAAGATAGTGCCGTAGTACTCCACTGAGGTGTCATCTTTGGTGATGGGACCGCCGGACTTGCCCATGGTATCGGGATCATTGCGGGTGAGATCCGGGCTAATTTGTTGCCAGCTCTGACCCTCATTGCTGGTGCGAAACAGCACTTGCGCCGCCGCATACAACACATCCGGATCATGGGGTGAAATCAAAATCGGAAAATTCCATTGAAAGCGGTAACGCAAATCAACAGCGCCATAACCCATGGGATTATCCGGCCACACGTCGATCATGCGGGATTCGTTGGTAGCATGATTGATGCGCTGCAACAGTCCACCATAGGAACCACCATAAACGATATCGGGGTTTTCTGGATGAGCCGCCATGTGACCACTCTCCCCACCGGCGGAGGGCTCCCAATCCCGCTCGCTAATGCTGTTGCCATCGGAACGGTGTAAGACTCTGAGAGTCGAATTGTCTTGTTGTGCTCCGTAGATGCGGTAAGGGAAATGATTATCCGTGGTGACCCGATAAAACTGCGCAGTAGGCTGATTGAAATAAGTTGACCAGGAATTACCGCGGTCGAAACTTACCTGGCCTCCCCCATCATCGGCCACAACCATCCGCCTGGCATCTTCCGGTGCAATCCACAGATCGTGATGATCGCCATGGGGTGGCTGGGTCGGCACACGCTCGAAAGTTGTACCACCATCACTGGACGTAAAGAAGGTTACATTCAGCACATACACGCGGTTTTCATCCTGGCTGTCAGCATAGATGCGCGTGTAATACCAGGC
>JANQJM010000060.1 GCA_028281635.1 Pseudomonadales bacterium
ACGTCATCGCGGTTGGTGACTTTATCAATTTCATCGATGAACACTATGCCGGTTTGTTCCGTGGCTTCCACAGCCTGGTTCTTGATCTCTTCTTCATTAATCAGTTTGGCCGCTTCTTCGTCTTTTACCGCCTTTAGCGCAGCTTTAACACTCATGCGCCGGGAACGCTTACGACCGCTGTTCATATTCGAGAACATGCTTTTCAATTGGCTGGTCATTTCTTCCAGGCCTGGAGGTGCCATGATTTCGACTCCGGCTGGTGATTCAGCGATCTTGATTTCGATCTCCTTCTCGTCAAGCTCGCCCTGGCGCAATTTCTTGCGCAGTAGCTGCCGGGCACTGGACTGGGTGTCGTCGGCGGTTTCTTCGCTTCGAGCTTGCGGCAGCAGTACATCCAGAATTCTCTCTTCTGCCAGGTCTTCTGCCAGATACTGCACCTTCTGCATTTCTGTCTCGCGGATCATTTTGACCGCGACGTCTACCAGGTCTCTTACGATGGATTCAACATCACGTCCCACATAGCCAACTTCTGTGAACTTGGTTGCTTCTATTTTTATAAAGGGTGCATGAGCCAGTTTCGCCAGGCGCCTGGCTATTTCGGTCTTACCGACCCCGGTAGGTCCGATCATCAAAATGTTCTTGGGCGTGATTTCATTGCGCAGCTCTTCGTCCAGCTGCATTCGGCGCCAGCGATTGCGTAGCGCGATAGCAACAGCGCGCTTGGCCGCTTGCTGGCCAACGATATGTTTATCCAGTTCGGAAGTAATCTCCCGCGGAGTCATTACAGACATGAATTGATTCCTCAAGATGTTATTGCTAAGGCCACCAGGCTTTAGTCAAACTGCAACTCTTCGATCGTGTGCTGTTGATTTGTGTAAACACAGATATCAGCAGCAATGGTTAATCCTTTCTCGACAATCTCTCGTGCGTCGAGCTCAGTGTTTTGCAACAGAGCGCGGGCGGCAGACAAGGCAAATGATCCGCCCGATCCGATTGCCATGATGGCGTCTTCTGGTTCGATTACATCGCCATTACCAGAGACTATTAGAGAGGTTTCTTTGTCGGCTACTACCAACAGCGCTTCGAGGCGGCGCAAAGCTCTCTCGGTACGCCAGAGTTTGGCCAGCTCTACAGCGGCGCGGGTAAGCTTGCCAGAGTGTTTTTCCAGCTGCTCTTCGAAACGCTCGAACAAAGTGAAGGCATCTGCCGTCCCGCCTGCGAACCCAGCCAGGACCTGGTCTTTATACAAGCGTCTTACTTTGCGAGCGTTTCCTTTTAATACGGTGTTGCCCTGGCTAACCTGACCATCTCCACCGATGACCACCTTGTTGCCACGGCGCACCGATAAGATCGTGGTTCCATCGAATTGATCCAACTGAATTCTCCTGTTTGCAGCTGTGAAAAACTAGCATAGATGCCCCTGCCTGGCGGGCACAATGAGAACTACATCAGATGAGGCTAAACCGCCAGAATTCAAGCTCGTCGATAGCTGCCTTGAGCTCGCCTGGACTGAGTTAAGGTGGAGTTA
This sequence comes from Pseudomonadales bacterium, assembly GCA_028281635.1. Taxonomy (GTDB): domain Bacteria; phylum Pseudomonadota; class Gammaproteobacteria; order Pseudomonadales; family Pseudohongiellaceae; genus UBA9145. Next base: position 1,529 of record JANQJM010000060.1, read on the forward strand.
CTGAACCGCCATGCGGAGACTGGGGATGCTATTGCGTCGCAAGATCTGTTCGGCGGTGTCCAATTCACCGTTAGTGGTATAGGGCCCAGATTGCACCAGAAACAGGGTGCGACCCACGAGATCCTGCTGTTTAACCAACACCTTGAGTCCTAATGCCTGCTGCCGGGCTACTTCGGTTTCGGCCAGTTCTCTTCGCTCAAAAGCGCCGGTTTGCAGCATATAGTGCTGATCCAATGCGCGATCGGGGTCTTGCGAGCTGAGATCGACCGGAGTGGCATCAACCTCTACCTCGTAGTTTTGCAGTTCGGTGTAGAACTCCAGCTCGATGGGCTGTTGTTCAGCCTCAGCACCTTCTGCGGAATTGCTGGCCACAACAGAGTTTTCGGAATTGCTGGCTACGCTGGCCTGAGTGAGCGGGGGCACGCGGCCGGAAAGGTAGAGCATGACACAGACGAATACACCAATCGCCACGCCGAGTACCATTCCGGTCAGTAATAGTGACCAGGCTGGCGGTGCATCAACAGCCTTCTTCTCCAGAAGTGGTTCTGGTCGGATTTTTGCGAAATCCTGTGTCATATCCCCGATGCTCCAGTCTGTCCCTGCTAAAGCGTTGTTTTGGTTGCGTTTTTACTACTAAGTCCTGCACACAAGCATAGCCAAATCAATTATCGGTAGGCTGCGCCAGAGCTGAAGCTGATTTTCCGGAACCCAGTCCCAAGTTCAGCCATCCCCAAGAGTATCAGTAAACCACTAAATCAGGTCCAAAGGGTCCACATCCAGATTCCAACGAGCTTGTGCTGGGACTTTTAATCCATCGATTTCTGAGCACAGTTGCTGCAAAAACTGTTGCAACATCGAGCGCTTATTCGACTTGAACAGAATTTGCATGCGATAGCGCCCGGCGCGCTTTTCCATGGGTGCAGGCACAGGGCCAATTGTCTCCAGTTGGTTGGGTCTGATCCGGGCTGCGATATCGGCTATGGACTTCACAAGCTGTTCGGTACTGGCACGCTTTGGTGCTTCCGCATTGATCAAGGCGAGGTGGGCGAATGGCGGCATCTGACTGTTTTGGCGTTCTTCTGACAGCTGTCGCGCGTAGTCTGCATAGTTCATTGCTGCCAAACTGCTCAGCGCTGGATGACTGGCATGTCGGGACTGAATAATGACTTCCCCAGGTTTGTCCGCGCGTCCGGCTCTACCTGCTACCTGCACTATAGTCTGGGCCATCTGCTCCTGACCGCGGAAGTCTGCACTGAACAGTCCGATGTCAGCATCCAGGATTGCTACCAGGGTCACGGCTGGGAAGTGATGACCTTTTGCCAGCATTTGGGTACCTAACAATATTGCAGGTTGGCCCCGGTGGATATTGTCCAGTAGTTCATGCAGCCGTTTCTTGCTGCGGGTAGAGTCACGATCAATTCGGATAACAGGAGTGCTGTTAAATCTCGCACTGAGAAATTGTTCGAGCTTTTGAGTTCCTGCGCCAAGCGTGTATAGCTCGGTTGATTGGCAATTGGGACAATGGCTGGGCAGGGGCAACACGGATTCACAATGGTGACAGCGCAAGCTGGGTGGTTGTGAATGGACCGTTAACTGGGCAAAGCAATTCACACATTCACTTACCCACGAACAGGCATTGCACTGCAACGTAGGGGCGTAACCGCGACGGTTGATAAACACCAATACTTGATTGCCAGCCTGTAGGTGCGTTTCTATCTTTATCAGGAGTTGTTCCGAGAATCCTTGTTCCAGCGGTGCTTCGGCTATGTCCAGAACACTAAGCGGTGGCTGTTGAGCGCCACCGGCACGTTCCGGAAGTTGCAGTAGCCGATATTTGTTGTCCCTGGCGTTGTTCAGGCTTTCCAGGCTGGGAGTTGCAGATCCAAGAATAATTGTTATGTCTTCAGATTGAGCACGTTTAATGGCTACATCTCTTGCTGAGTAGCGAAATCCATCGTGCTGCTTAAATGATGCGTCATGTTCTTCATCGATGATGATGAGTCCTGGTGCAGACATGGGTGTGAACACTGCAGAGCGAGTGCCGATGATGATTCTTGCCTGACCGCTGTTGGCCTCGCGCCAGGCTTGCAGCCGCTCCGCATCAGTCAGGCCAGAATGCAGACTAACCACGGAACAGGAGAAGCGCGCTCTGAATCTGGTAACTGTTTGTGGCGTTAGCCCGATTTCAGGTACCAGGACCAGGCATTGTTTGTCGGCCCTAAGATGGGTCTCCATAGCACGCATATAGACTTCCGTTTTTCCGGAGCCGGTTACACCGTACAGGAGAAAGCAGCAGAATCCCTGCGCAGTGCGAATGCTTGCCAGTGCATCTTGTTGGCTGACATTGAGTTCTATCTCATCACGTTGGGAACTGATGCCGGGATTTGGCTGATTGCGCTGGTCTGGCAAAGTTTCTTCGACGGCAATGAAATCCTGCTCGATAAGTTTCTTGATAAGCGCCTGGTCAAATCCTCGTTCTTTTATATGCGATGCACTCATGGTTCCTGCATTGGCGATAGTTTGCAGCAAAGCTTGTTGGCGAGGGGCACGCTTTAATGTCTGTAGAGCATTCTCGAGAACAATTTGGGCTTGAAGCTTGAAATGGGTTTGCAGTTGATGTGCCGGCTCGCCGCGGCGAAGTTTTGACGGCAGCGCGGTGTGCAGTACTTCACCAATTGGGTGTTGATAGTAACTCGCTGCCCACAACAGGGTTTGGAACAGGGAAGATTGAAACAGAGACTCATCATCCAGGAGTTTGGCAACGTACTTCAATTTGATTGCAGGGATTTCCGAGTAGTTGCTGGTGGCGACCACAATCCCCACCACCTGGCGTCGACCGAATGGCACTTGTACGCGGACACCTTCCCCGATACTTGCTTGCAGAGATTCCGGTACAAGATAGTCAAACAGCTTGCGTAGTGGAGTGGGTATGGCGACTTGTGCAATTGTGGTTGCTGTTGCCGAACTGGGGGGCGGGGTCATTAAGAAACTTTGGTTTGAAAACATCACTGCGATTGATGGCAGTGTAAAGTCATCACTAGAGACAAACAATAACAGCCAGAGGGAAGTGATGGCTGAACCCGCCGTCGCGATGGTCTATACTCCCGCTGGCTTCAAACATGCAAGATGCTGCTAGAGCTATAAATATAAAGTAGAAGCAAGACGCGAGAGACATACTGATGAGCGATGAATCGCTACCACCTGAATTGTTGGAAGTGAGAGACAAAATCGATGCCATCGATTCAAAGTTGGTAGAGCTGCTTGCGGAGCGATTTAAGCTCACCCACCAGGTCGGATTGCTCAAAGCCTCTCAAGCCTTATCCTCAGTGGATGCTGAGAGAGAGGCTGAAAAGCTGGCACGGCTGCGCGAGCTTTGCGAGGCGCAGGGGCTGAATCCTGAGTTGGTCACAGAGCTATTCTCTCGCATCATGCGCGAAGTGGTGAGCAATCACGAGAAGCTACGCCAGCAGCAATAGCCCGGGTTTTCCCGCCCCACTTGCTTCCCGGAAATTCTCTGTTAGAATGCTCGCCCCTCTGACCTCCCTCATGGGGGCTCCCTTGCTGGGGGAGCGGAATCAAAGCAGGTGTGGTGCGGCCGCCCGCGAAAACCAACATAGCGCGCCGTGGCGACACCGAACTAGAGAGGAATACAGCATGAAAGCAGACATTCATCCCAACTATGGCCCAATTAAGGCCACCTGCAGTTGCGGCAACGTAATTGAGACCCAGTCCACCCTTGGCAAGGATATCTTGATCGAGGTGTGTTCACAGTGCCATCCGTTCTACACGGGTAAGCAGAAGATCCTGGATTCCGGTGGACGTGTAGACCGATTCAAGAAACGATTTGGTAATCGAAGAGTCTAAAGTTCTTCTATCTACCCCTGCCGCTAATCCGCGACCACTTAAAACTGCTCCGCTTCGTTGCGTCCTCGCATAGGGCTCGCCTACCTGCATGGTATGTCTCGCCCTGCGCTGCGGGGCGCCTCGCGGAGCAGCTTTGTGCCCGCTCGGGCTGGCCCGCTCCGCTACTTGCGTGCCAAATGTGCTCCCTATTTGATGATTCGGGTTACAGCGAGGCTTATCTAAAAGATGGTTTCGGTGGAGATTTCTTCGCCTTCTTCCTCGTCCACTTCCAGAATAGGAAGTTGAGTATCTAAAGGTTCGGGTGCCAGTTCTTCACGGAAGTACTCGAAGATCGAATTGGGATCACCCGGCGTAGCCAGTTCCCCTGTTGCTTTATCGATGAGTCGGTCAACGATACCGTCTGGCCGGTTCATAGTGATTTCAGGCTTACCATCTAAAGCCTGGTCCATGAAATCAATCCAGATTGGCACTGCTACAGTAGCGCCTTGCTCTCTTTCACCCAATGGCTCAGGTTGGTCAAAACCGACAAAGACTGTGGTGGCAATGTCGCGATTAAAACCAGAGAACCACAACTCCTGCGGTCCATTGGTAGTGCCGGTTTTACCCATCAGGTCGCCACGACCAATTTCCCGCTGCACACGATTGCCGCTGCCTTCCACCACCACCGATCGCAACATTGAGTTCATGATGTATGCGACCCGGGGGTCGATGACTTGTGGTGCCGGGTAGTACCGATCTCCGGATTCATCGTCCAGTGAATTACAGTCTTCGCAAACCATAGAAGGTGTTGAACGATACAGGACACCATCCGCTTCACTACGAATTTCTTCGATAAACCAGGGATCAATCTTGTAACCGCCGTTGGCGATGACGGAGTAGGCGGTTACCATCTCAAGGGGCTGCACATCCTGGCTGCCGAGTGCGACAGTCAAATCGCTATAGGGAAAACTGTCTGTCTGGAAACCAAACTTGGCGGCGAAGGGCAGTACCTTGTCCGACCCTAATTCATCGTACAAACGAACTGTGGGTACATTGCGCGATTCTTTCAATGCATGGCGCAGAGTGATTGGTCCTAGAAAATTGTTTTCATAATTGTTTGGCCGATAGTCACCGCGAGTGAAAGGGGCATCATTGATTACACTGGAGGCGGAGTAGCCATGCTCCAGGGCTGCGCCATAGACGAATGGCTTGAAGTTTGAGCCTGGCGGACGCGGAGTTAGCACCCGGTTCACCTGATTCCAGCGGAAGTCGTAGCCGCCTACCAGGGCGAGAATCTGTCCATTGGAGGGCGCCATGGAGACCAGGGCGCCCTGAATGTCGGGCACCTGTCCAAGCTCCCAGTGTTGGGGACCTTGTTTGACTCGAATGAAGTCTCCTATCTGCACGGCGTCACTGGCAGTTTGAGGTGGGGGCCAGGCTTCATTACGGCTGCGAAATGCATAAGCCCAATCCATGCCGTCCCAGGGCACTAAAATGCGCTCACCGGATTTGAGTAGGGCAGTAAATGAGCGGCCCGAAACATTTGTCACTATCGCTGGCTGCTGATTGCCATAGCTAGGAATCGGAGCCAATTCCGCCAGCCAGCGGGCTTCTGGATCGTTCGGATCGGCAGGATAGTTGGCATTTGGTCCGCGATAGCCGTGACGCTTGTCGTAGTAAATTTCCAATCCATTCACCACGGCGTCATTGGCGGCAAGCTGCAGATCGCCATCGATGCTGGTAGTAACTTCGAAACCTTTTTCGTAAGTGTCTTCGCCAAACTCATCATAGAGAGTCTGCCGCACCATCTCTGCGACGTACGGTGCTGGCACGGCGATGTTTCGGTTGCGGCGCGAAGCGGTGACGGGCGCCCGATTTGCCTCCTCGAACTGGGTTTCATCGATCATGCCTTGTTGCAGCATATTACGCAGTCGTGTTTCCCTCCGCACGACTGCCCGATCTGGATCGGCTAGTGGGTTACAGGCAGAAGGGCAAGGAAGCACTGAAACCATCATGGCCGATTCCGCCAGGGTCAGCTCGCTCACGTCCTTGCCATAATAAACGAAAGCCGCCGCACCGATACCGTCCGCTCCAGAACCAAAATACACCGTGTTCAAGTAGAGGGTCAGGATTTCTTCTTTGGTGAGTTCCCTTTCCACCTGCAGTGCAAAAGGAATTTCTTTGAGTTTACGCAAGTAGACGTTGTCACCATCAAAGGAATGGTACTTGGCCAGTTGCATGTTCATGGTGCTGCCGCCACCAAGGCGATTGCCGGAAACGAATCCGTAAAAACCGCGTATTAGACTTTGCAGATCGACCCCCGGATGGGAGTAAAAGCGCACGTCTTCCGTTGCGATGAGGGCATCAGTGAGTATCTGCGGAATTTCTTCATAGTTAATCGGGTTGCGGCGATTGCCGATCTCATCGATCAGTCTGCCATCCGAGGTATAGATGCGGAGAGGGGTCTCTAGTTGTACATCGCGATAGGTTTCCGCCGAAGGTAGCAGCGGAGCCAGATAGAGATAGGCGGCCATGGCCACCATGATGACGCTGCTGACTCCAGCCAGGCCGAGCAGCCCAAACCATTTACCGACGCTTTTTAATTTGGCAGGCACTGGTAATGAATCTCCGCAGGAATGTTGTGCCTGGCCGCTTTGGAGGCCGCTGGCACGTCGCGCAAGCAACTAGTCATTATACACCTGGGTTTGAAGATTGCCGCGATTATCAAGGCTAGGGCGTCCACTGGGTAACCCCGGAAAGAGACTTGACGACGGCTGATAGAAGCGCAAGATAGTCCGCTAAGAGGTGTGAGAAAGAAATTTGGCGCTGTCGGTAAGTTGCTGCTGAACTCGGGGCTGGTTTCTTCCTCCATAAAATACCAAAAGCTCAGAGCTGGTGCGCATTACAGGCGAATTTGCTGTGCGCAACGTGATCTGCTTCAAGGAATTGATTGTAGGCTTGTCTCATCATTAAATGATAAAGTTGTTTGTTGTGAAAGTCTGATAATTAATTGAAAACTATATAAATTTTTTTTCCGGCCGATACTGAAATCTGGAAAGTGAAGAAATCGGAGGGGAATCGCCAACCTGCTGTTATTGTTGGCTTTTTTCCAGAAGAAAAGTTTATGGTTGGCTTCAGAAATAGGCGCGGTGAGCGCTTCTTTTGCCTCTGAAGTCCTAAAAATAGGTGACATTTTTTTAGTTTTTTTGGGCTATTGACGTGCTGGATCAACTTAAGAATCTAGGATCACTTGCCAATTTCGGCAAAAAAACCAGTACTTTGCTGGGCGTGGACATTAGCTCCACTTCGGTGAAGATCTTGCAGCTGAGCGCTGCCGGTAATTCTTATCGCGTGGAGAACTACGTGATCAGGTCATTGCCCGCTAATTCCGTGGTCGAGAAAAACATCAGTGATATTGATGCCGTGGGCGAGTGCATCGGCGCGGCGGTCAGCATCCTTAAGCCGTCGCTCAAGGACGCAGCAGTGGCGGTAGCTGGATCGGCGGTAATCACCAAGACTATCGAGATGAATGCGTCATTGACCGATTCCGAGATGGAAAATCAGATCGTAGTGGAAGCTGACCAGTACATTCCCTATCCCCTGGACGAAGTTTCCATCGATTTTGAACGTCAGGAGCTTTCCGAAAGAAATCCGGAGTTGGTCGAGGTGCTGTTGGCTGCTTGCCGTCGGGAAAACGTAGATTCGAGAGTAACCGCTCTGGAGATCGGTGGTTTAGAAGCCAAGGTAGTGGATATTGAAGCCTATGCAATTGAGCGCGCATATACCTTGTTAGCGGAACAGTTTGGCATGGATGATGATCAGACTGTGGCCATCGTCGACATCGGGTCCATGATGACTACTCTGAATGTGATCTTGCAAGGCAAGACGATTTACACCAGAGAACAGATGTTTGGGGGTAATGCGCTGTCGGAAGAAGTGCAGCGTCGCTTTGGTTTAACTGCGGTAGAAGCCGAAACTGCGATGAAACGTGGGGGTCTGCCGGAAGAGTACGAAGATGAGATTCTGGCTCCGTTCAAGGAGACAGTGGTGCAGCAAGTCAGTCAGACCCTGCAGTTTTTCTTTTCATCCAGTCACTACAACGAAGTAGACCATATCTTGTTGGCCGGCGGTGTAGCGGCAATCGATGGTCTGGCAGATTTGGTTCAGGAAAGCCTGAGCACCCCGGTGGCTATTGCCAATCCCTTTAATGGTTTGCAGGTTGGTTCCAAAGTTAACGAATCGATGTTGCAAAACGACGCGCCCTCACTGCTGATTGCTGCGGGCCTGGCTATGCGGGGTGAGTATTAATGGCGCACATCAACTTACTACCTTGGCGCGACCGCTTACGAGAAGAGCGCAAACGAGAATTTCTAAGCATTATGGTGGGCTTCGTCATCATCGCAGGTGGCTTAGTGTTCCTGGTGGACCGTTACTTTAATCGCGAGATAGGCATTCAGACTGCGCGCAATGATTTTATTCGCAATGAGATTACAGTGCTGGATGGACAAGTGGCTGAGATCACTGAACTCAGGCAGCAGAAGGAAGACATCCGGGCGCGGATGAATGTAATTACAGACTTACAGGGTACGCGGCCGGTGATCGTGCGTATTTTTGACGAGCTGGTCAAGACTTTGCCTGATGGGGTGTTCTATGAATCTTTGGAAAGAACCGGAAATGTCATAGCCATTGAAGGTATCGCCGAAACTTACGCAAGGATTACTGAACTAATGAGGAACCTCGACAACTCCGAATGGTTCGAAGCAACTGACTTGAGCGAATTCTCAGTAATTGAAAGTGTTGAGAGCCCGATGGCGGCTTCAATCTCGTTTTCACTAACGCTGAATATCGAGCTACCAAATCAACCAGACCAAGATGAAGTTTAGCTTGCTGACTGAGGGCTGAGGGGACAGATGTCTTTTATAACTGATATTACCAACGACCTGCGGAATTTCGATTGGAATGATCTGCAGGACGTGGACACCATCGGCACCTGGCCAGTTGCGGTTAAGGTAATACTGGTTTTTACAGTGTTTGCGGGCTGTCTGGCAGCGGGGTATTTCCTGCATATTCAAAACCTGCAAGCCAATTTGCAGCAAGTTGCAGGGGATGAAGGACAGTTGCGAATTGAATTCGAACAGAAGGCATTTCTTGCTTCTAATTTAGAGGACTATCGCGCTCAGATTGTAGAGATGGAAAACACTTTTAGCGAGCTGCTGCGGCGATTGCCTTCAGAGACGGATGTACCAGGTCTGGTGGTCGATGTGACCAGTACCGGGCAAGGCAGTGGTCTCGAATTCGATAGCTTCGTATTACCAGAGGAACAGGTTCAAGAGTTTTACATTGAAATACCTATCAATCTGAATGCTGTTGGAGATTTTCATGACTTCGGCACATTTGTTAGTGGTGTGGCGAGTCTGGACCGTATCGTAACCTTGCATGAATTTTCCATCTCGACTCGAGATGACACGTTCCTCGACATGAACATCCTGGCACGAACTTACCGCTATAAGGTAGTTGACGAAGGAGCGGCGCAGTAAATGAGCATGGTCGCGACAAGCGGATTCAAGCTGCCAGCGCTCCTGGGGATGAGTGTGCTATTGGTGGGTTGCCAGCGATACGACAATCTCGCGGACTTGCAGGTCTATGTCGACGAGGTTAAGTCGCGGCCTGCAGCAGAGGTGGAGCCGGTACCGGAATTCGTGCCCTATGAAGGATTCGTTTACAGCGCGGCTTCTCTTCGCAGCCCTTTTGAGATACCGGTCGTCATTGATACAGACGGTGAAACCGTATTGTCGCAAGACGTGGAACCAGATTTCGAGAGACAACGAGAGCCACTGGAGAGTCAGGCACTGAGTGAAATGGCCATGGTGGGTATGTTAGTGCGCGGCGGAGAATTCGAAGCGCTAATTGAAGACGCATTTGGGGAAGTGCACAGGGTGGCGATTGGTAACTACTTGGGTCGCAACCATGGGCGTGTTGAAAATATCAGTGAATCGCAACTGAACATCATTGAAATTGTACCCAGCGGTTCAGGAGGCTGGGTGGAGCGGCCACAGACTCTTACACTGCAGTAGCAGGGGTAAGTCGAGGTTAACAATATGAACACTTACAAAGGACTAATGTCGTGCCAGATGGCGCGTTCGCAACTAAGGAAAGCGCTAAGCTGTTTATTGGTGTTGGTTGCCAGTTTGATAACAGGAATTGCCTCGGCTCAGCAGTCCATCACCTTGGACAGTATTGGATTCGCAAACCTTCCAGGCGATAGCATCGAGATTCAGCTGAGTTTCGATACGCCACCTCCAGAGCCGACCAGTTTTGTGCTGGACAATCCTGCAAGAATCTCGCTGGATTTGTTGGGTGTGGCGAGCGGCTTATCTCAACAGCGCTTTAACATCGATTCTAATAATGCGCAGAGCGTCATGGTGCTTGATGATGGCAGCCGAACCCGTCTTGTGGTGAACCTCGATTCACTGGTGAACTATGAAACTCAGTTAGCAGGTAATCTACTCACTATCCAGGTTGGCAATGACTCCGGAAGCGTTCAGGGTGGCGTCGCGGGGCCAACTGAGGTTATCAGTGGAATTCAGGCACCGAGCGACAACGAAATCACCGATGTGACCTTTCGTCGTGGTGATGCGGACGAGGGGCAGATAGTAATTGATCTTTCCAGCGATGAAGTCATTGGTAGTGTGGAACAGGTCGGTGCTCGCGTGTACGTAGAGTTTCAGAATACTACTGTGCCGAATGACCTGAATCGCCGATTTGATGTCAGCGATTTCGCCACGCAAGTGAGTACTGTGGATGTGCTGGGTCAATCTGGCAGGGCAACTGTTGTGATCGATATCGATGGCACCTATGAATACGTTGCCTATCAAAGTGGAGCACAATACACAGTGAGTGTGCGTCCACCGCCAATTGATATCACCGGTGATGAAGATATTGCACAGTACACTGGCGAGATCGTTGGTGTGTCATTCCAGGACATTCCCATTCGCTCCGTATTGCAAATCATGGCGGACTACTATGACTTTAGTCTGGTAGCAGGTGATGCGGTATCAGGGAACATCACACTAGTGTTGGATAATGTGCCATGGGATCAGGCGCTGGAATTAATATTGCGCACCGGTAATCTGGGCAGCCGTCTGGAAGGTAATGTGTTGTACGTGGCACCTGCTGATGAGATTGCAGCGCAAGAGCAACTGGAGATTGAAGCTGCCCAGCAAGCTCAGGCGCTAGCCCCATTGTTCACTGAATTTGTACAGGTTAACTATGCCAATGCTAACGACATTTTACTCTTACTAACCGGTGACGCTGCAGGCGCAGCCCCCGCGGGTGTACCTGGTGATACGTCTACGGCCACAGGCGGGGGTGGAGGAATCCTTTCACCTCGGGGTACTGCTACCGTAGATGAACGTACCAATATCATTATCGTCAGAGATATCGAAGAGAAACTGGAGGAAGTGCGGGCCATGTTGGCGCGTCTCGACGTGGCTGTTCGACAGGTCTTGATCGAGGCCAGGATCGTCAATGTCTCCACGGATTTCAGCCGCGATTTGGGTATTCGATGGGGAGGTGCCGGCAGTGCACCAACTGGAGACAGTTTTCGCTATGGCGGTTCCCAAGAGGCGACAGTAAACGTTGCTAACAGCCAGGTTCTGCAGGAAATTGCACGGCAGAACGCCGCCATCGCCGGTGATCAGGCACGACTTCAGGCATTGCAGCAGGGTACTGATCCAAGCCTGGTAGAAGCCCTGGTGCAACAGGCCATTAACGCGGTGCCTATCCCGGCAGGAGACATCCTGTTTCCCCAATCTCTCGCAGTGGATCTTGGGGTGCAGTCAACGGAGGCCACTTCGTTCGCGGTAGGTTTTACGGGCAACAGCGGCTTGATCGAGCTTGAATTGTCAGCCTTGGAGAGTACCGGCAACGGCGAAGTAATCGCCCGTCCGAAGGTGACTACCCAGGACAAAGTCACCGCTGAAATTCGCTCAGGTGTGCGAATTCCTTATCAGTCTCAGGCAGGTGGTACGGCAGGTGGTTCTATAACAGAATTTGAAGATGCTGTCCTGGCCTTGCAGGTCACGCCGCAGATTACTCCTGATGGCCGCATCAACATGGAATTGGCAATCCAGCAAGACTCCGTGGCGGCAGGCTCTGGCGCGGTTCCCGCGATTAATACCAATGAAGTGACTACTAGCGCGTTGGTTAATAACGGCGAGACTATTGTGTTAGGTGGTGTGTTCCGCGAGGAGAGCACTACTACTGAAACCAAGACGCCAGTGTTAGGTGACATCCCTTATTTAGGTCGCATGTTCAAGCGCACTGAGCGATCCAGTCGTCGTACGGAGCTGTTGATTTTCATCACTCCGAAGATAATTGCAGATATTGCAATCCGCTAAACCAGCGCTAGTTTTACCCAATCAAATTCATGAATGCGCGGTGGCTTATTGCCACCGCGGTCTTATCATCAAATGGCATTAACGTTCGAGCTGTCCGGCAGCAGTCATGGCTGAATCTCAGAACATTTTTTTGGTCGGTCCGATGGGGGTGGGGAAATCTACTATCGGCAAAGTGCTGTCTGAGCTTTTGGAAAAAGAGTTTTATGACTCCGATCGGGAGATCGAGGCCTCAACAGGCGCGGATATTCCCTGGATATTCGATGTCGAAGGCGAAGCAGGTTTTCGGGATCGTGAAGTGCGTATGATCGACAGCCTTAGTCGGCATAAGAACATTGTCCTTGCCACCGGTGGCGGCGCGGTGCTGGCCAAGAAAACCCGTAAACGACTTCAGAAACGTGGAGTTGTGGTGTATTTGCGTGCCACTATCGCCCAGCAACTGGAGCGTACCAGCCGCGACAAGAACCGCCCGCTGCTGCAAACTGAAAATCCAGAGCAGACGATTCGTGAGTTAATGGATTTGCGAGAGCCACTGTATCTGGAAGTGGCAGATATCATCGTCGATACCAACCGCCGCAATGCCCGCGGAGTCAGTAAGGAGATCCACCGTCAGCTACGCAAGCTCAATGGTGAGTAGATAAGGAAGCAAGCATGGAAACTGTGCAAGTCGCACTGGGTGAACGGAGTTATCCCATCTACGTGGGAGAGGGACTGCTCACGCAGCCCGAATTGATTGCAGCCCATCTCGGGAACGGCCGGGCGCTTGTCGTGACTAATGACACTGTTGCTCCCCTATATGGTGAACAAATGCGGCAATTGCTGGGCAACCACTATGCCGGGCAGATAGTTCTGCCTGACGGAGAAGAACACAAGCACCTGGACACCATTGCCCACATCTATGACCACTTGATGCAAGGCAAATACGATCGTAAAACCACCCTGGTCGCACTGGGAGGTGGAGTCATAGGAGACATCACCGGATTTGCTGCGGCCACCTATCAGCGGGGGATAAATTTCATTCAGATACCAACTACTCTGCTGGCCCAGGTAGACTCGTCTGTGGGCGGCAAAACCGGCGTTAACCATCCCCTTGGCAAGAATATGATCGGGGCTTTCTATCAGCCTCGGTGTGTACTGATAGACACCACTGTGCTCAATACTCTGCCCGAACGGGAAGTGAAGGCTGGCTTGGCAGAGGCGTTGAAGTACGGCCTGATAATCGATGCGGAGTTTTTCCGTTGGCTGGAAGCAAATTCCGCGGCGGTGCTGTCACTGGCCAGCGCCGAAATCACTCAGGTAATCAAGACCTGTTGCGAAATCAAGGCTGACGTCGTGGCCAGAGACGAGCGAGAGAGTGGCATTCGGGCTTTGCTGAATTTGGGGCACACTTTTGGCCATGCCATTGAAACCGCAGCGGGCTTCGGCAAGCTGCTGCATGGTGAAACTGTGGCGATGGGTATGGTAATGGCGGCGGATCTCTCATGCCGTCTGGCGTGGATCGAGCCTGCGACCGCCCAGCATATACGGCAGGTGATCGAGACCAAATTCAGTATGCCCGCTGTGCCGCCTGCCGATATAACTGAAGAACAGTACAGGGATTTGATGGCGTCGGATAAGAAGGCGGAACAAGGCAAGATACGCTTTATATTACTCAGGGCAATCGGAGAAGCCGTGATCAGTGCTGATGTTGAAAGCACGCTGCTATCACAGACTCTCAACGCTGGCTCAAAGCTCTGCCGATTCTAAACTTTGTCGCCAAGGCAGAACGAAGCATAAGTCAATGAACGGCTATCAAGACAGTTTAAAACTCGATCATGACCCATTCGCGCTGACCAGCAAGGCGCGCTCGTTTTTCGGTGGTGCCGGACGTGAGGTGCTGCTGCATCGACTCATCGAACAGGCTCATTATGGTGCTCCTCTTTCTGCAGTGTGCGGTGTATTAGGTGCCGGCAAAACCAGTCTGGCTGGAGAATTCGCCAGTGCGTTTTCTGATGAAGCTGTAGTTGTTCAAGTTCAAGCGACTCTATTCATGAACAAGCCACAGTTTCTGGAGGCCTTGTTACAGCAACTTCCCATTGGAGCCTCTTCGCCTGAACCGGATGACATAGTTGCTGACATCTGCCAGTTTGCAGAGCGTTTGTATCTCGATGCTAAAACTCTGGTAGTGGTAATCGATGATGCTCATGAATTGGCTAGCGAGGTGCTCGAGAGCATAGGTGTGATCGTTGCCAGTGTTTCGGAGAGTGCCTTGCACGTGTT
>JANQJM010000079.1 GCA_028281635.1 Pseudomonadales bacterium
GAACACCGGGTCGCCAGTAGAGGCAGGCGCAGGGCAATCATACTTGGAACGAGCCCTTCCAACCAATATTGCAAAAACTATGTATTCAATAAGAGTAATCGCTATCACTATTGAGACATATTCCATGATCTTCCCCCTATACTGTGATTGCCTTTGTTGTCTAAGACTCTGTGTGTTTCAAAGCCGCTGCCTCAGCGTTATCCGGCAACGTAGTTTCCATAGATTCCAGATACTGTTGGGTATCAGTGACTGTAACCGCCTCAAACTTAATACTTGGATGTAATTCCCGCATACGACTATTCAAGAGTCCGTGGGCAGAGATAACCAATGAATCCAGAATAATGTTGTCAGTGTCGCATTCTTTCGCCAGTTTTATTAGACGATCAAATCCAACCAAAAAGTTTTCCGTGTGGTTGCGACGAATATCTGTGCCATAGAACAAATCGTAGTAGTCAATCTCGTCGGCCGGCCCCATGCTTAGGAACATGCGAGAGTAAACTTCCGAATCCCCACTGGCAAACTGCTTCCAAACTTCCGCCAGGTCGTCCGATGAGTATGTTTCGTTACCTACTGGCCCTTGGCTGGAAATGAACAGCAAACCGGAAATCGCACCCAGTTGGCGCCGAGTGGCCTCCGAAATCTTGAAAAAGGTTTCCTGCCTGGCATTAAGTTCGGTTGCCGCAATGGCCTGGGTTTGTTTTTCCGAATGCAGGTTGTTACGTCGCAGTTCTTCATTGTTCTGTGCCAGCACCGACTGCTGAATAAACAAACCGATTACCAGCCACAGAAAAGCGAGAAAGGCGAAGGCCCCTTCCAGAAAGGCACCCATTTCATCGATGGGCAAGTCCATGAAGGAATTCCAGCCCACGTTTCTGGAGATATAGATCGCAAGAAAAACAAACCACAGCCCCGTTAACACAAGACCGAACTGGATGCGCCAGTCCTTGGGGATAAAAGCTTTCCAGGCGGGCTGCTGGCTGAATGCCTGTTTTTCAGTTGAGATTGGGCTTTCCATCAGCTCTATAGAGTAAAGCCCACTCTGCAGAGGGTCAATTGCCGCGCGCATCGAGTATAATCCTTCTCCCCAGAGGCAGACTCAGCGGATCCGCGGAAAAGCAGATAAGGAAGCAAATCATCATGGCAGCCAAGAAGCAGACCAGTTTCAATTTTGAAGATGCTCTAGAAGAACTGGAAGAATTGGTGTCTTCCATGGAAGACGGCGAGCTTAGCCTTGAAGATTCGTTGAAGGCATTTGAGAAGGGAATAAAGCTGACCCGTGAATGCCAGTCCGCACTGAAGAAGGCGGAACAAAAGGTGCAGGTCCTACTGAATGAAAGTGGAGACACTGAAGATCTGGAGTTGTCAGATCAAGACAGCTGAGTTTCCAATGCTCCAACCCAACTCGCTAAGTGCTGAACAATCACTGGAATCATTCCTGCAAAAAAGTCAGGCTCGGACAAACGCCTGCTTACAAAATTTACTGCAGCATTCAACTCCAAATGCCAAGCTCAATGAAGCTTTGAACTATGCCTGCCTCAATGGCGGTAAACGAATAAGACCCGTTCTCGTGTATGCGACCACCCTTGCCGTGGATGGCAATCTGGATAGTGCTGACGCGCCGGCTTGTGCAGTGGAACTCATTCACAGCTACTCCCTGGTCCATGACGATTTGCCGGCAATGGACGACGATGATCTCCGACGTGGAAAGCCAAGTCTCCATAAAGCCTATGATGAAGCAACGGCAATTCTGGTTGGTGATGCATTACAGAGTCTCGCTTTTCAGGTGCTCAGTAGTCAGGAAAACACACTGCCGGATTCAACTCGTTTAAGAATGCTGGATACGCTGGCGAAAGCTATAGGCAGCAATGGGATGGTTGGAGGCCAGTTCGCTGACTTTTCCCTGGTTGGGAAAGAAACCAATATAGACGAGCTTGAATCAATGCATCGAATGAAAACTGGCGCATTGATTCGTGCGAGTGTAACCCTTGGCGCTCTCACCCAAACAACAGTTAACAGCGGTAGCTTGCAAGCTTTGCAGAGCTATGCCGAAAGCATAGGTCTGGCCTTTCAGGTGCAGGACGATGTTTTGGACGAAGTTGGAGACACCAAGACCTTAGGCAAACCACAGGGATCGGATCGTCTGAACAACAAACCGACCTATGTTGCCTTACTTGGACTCGAGCAGGCTCAAGCGAAAGCATTGGAGCTGGCAGATCGGGCCAGGGACTCACTCTCTGAATTTGGCCCTGCAGCCGACCAATTGCGCAATCTTGCTTCCTTTATTGTCAGCAGAACTCATTAATTGACCTCTACGCCCCTCTGATTTACTGTACGCGGCTCGATTCCATAAAGCCCTGCAGGAAATAGTTGAAAACTTGCCTGCCTGGCGTTGAAATACCTTCATGCTAGAAGAAATACCCGTAACCAGGCCCGATACCCCGCTGCTGGATAGTATTTCGAGCCCAATCGACCTCAAGAAGCTGGAAATAGACCAGTTAGACGAGTTGGCGCGCGAGCTACGCCTGTTCCTGCTTTATTCGGTTGGTAAAACCGGCGGGCATTTCGGAGCTGGCTTGGGGGTAGTAGAACTCACAATTGCACTGCACTATGTCTTTGATACTCCCAACGATCGTCTTGTGTGGGATGTGGGGCACCAAGCCTACCCGCACAAGATCCTGACCGGTCGCCGGGAACAAATGCTAACCATGCGACAAGCCGGCGGCCTGGCAGCTTTTCCCAATCGACAGGAAAGTGAATTTGATATGTTTGGAGTCGGTCACTCCAGCACGTCCATTAGCGCGATATTGGGCATGATGGTGGCCAGTCGTATGCAAAACCAGGAGCATCACAATATCGCAGTCATCGGCGATGGTGCCATGACTGCGGGTATGGCATTCGAAGCGCTGAATCATGCTGGTCATTTAGATGACAACGTGCTGGTCATCCTGAATGACAACAATATGTCGATTTCCAATAATGTCGGTGGCCTGTCGAGCTACTTTGCCAGAATGTGGGCAAGTAAGCCTTACAACTTCATCCGCACGGGCGGTAAGAAGGTTTTGTCGAAAATTCCACCTGCGCTAAAAGCAGCGCATCGGGCTGAAGAATATATGAAGGGAATGGTCTCTCCCGGCACACTCTTCGAAGAGATAGGCTTTAACTACATCGGCTTAATCGATGGGCATGACACTGCGGGTCTGGTGGACATTCTTAGCAACATAAAAACTTTGCGCGGACCTCAGTTACTTCATATCGTTACGCAAAAAGGCAAAGGCTATTCTGAATCGGAAAACGATCCCTACGGCATGCATGCGCTAAGCAAGATCGATCCAGGCGTAAGTAAAAAGGACACTGGTTCAAAACCAACTTCAGCGGAATCCAAAACACCAAGCACCAAATCACTCACCTACTCCCAGGTTTTTGGTAAATGGATTTGCGACCTTGCGGAACGAGATGAGTCAGTGGTGGGCATTACGCCAGCTATGGGAGAAGGTTCGGGAATGCGTGAATTTGCTGAGCGCTTTCCAGAACGCTTTCACGATGTAGCCATTGCTGAACAACATGCCGTTACCTTTGCAGCAGGGATGGCCTGCGAAGGGACAAAACCGATCGTTGCGATCTATTCCACCTTCCTGCAGCGAGCCTATGACCAGCTCATCCATGACGTTGCACTGCAGAACCTGGATGTCCTGTTTGCCATCGATCGGGCTGGCCTTGTTGGCGAAGACGGCCCTACCCATGCTGGTAGCTTTGACCTGACCTATTTGCGTTGCATTCCTAACATGATTGTTATGGCACCGAGTAACGAAGACGAAACCTACAGGTTACTCTCCACCGGCTATTTGCATAACGGACCAACTGCCGTCAGATACCCTCGCGGTAAAGGTCCCGGTGTTGAACTCTCCGGCGAGCTAGAACCAGTTGAGATCGGCAAAGGCATCATAAGAAGGAAGGGTCGTTCGGTGGCTATTCTGGCATTCGGCAGCATGGTCACTCCAGCGCTGGCGGCGGCCGAGCAATTAGATGCAACTGTTGCCGATATGCGCTTTGTGAAACCATTAGACGAAGAGCTGATTGGCGATCTGGCAGCGTCCCATCAACTCATTGTGACCATAGAAGAAAACGCCCTGCATGGTGGTGCCGGCTCAGCGGTAAATGAATACCTGCTCAGTTGCAATTACAGTATTCCAATACTCAACCTGGGTTTACCAGA
>JANQJM010000092.1 GCA_028281635.1 Pseudomonadales bacterium
CAGGCTGCCATATTGGGCTGTACCGAAATCGCATTGCTCGTGCAGCAACAGCACGCCAATATCCCCTTGTTTGATACCACCACCATTCATTGTGAAGAAGCGGTTAAACTGGCACTCAGCCGAACCTGAACTCATAGACTATGTTAGAAACTGCTGGCGTAGCCTTAGCTACTTTCTTCGCCACTATTGGGCCGCTGGATGTGGCCGCGGTCTTCGCTGGCCTAACGGCAGGCACACCGCAAAGACGCCGCAGGCAAATGGCAGTGCGAGGCGCCTTGATCGCTGGCACTACCCTGGTGGTGTTTGCCCTGGTGGGTGAGTTCTTACTTGCCGGCCTCGGTATTTCTTTGGCTGCACTGCGCACTGCAGGTGGTATCTTGCTTCTTCTTATAGGTATCGACATGGTTTTTGCACGGCACTCCGGAGGTACCTCTACGACCGACGAAGAGGAAGAAGAAGCCAAAGCCAAACAAGACATCTCTGTATTCCCATTGGCGACACCGCTTATCGCCGGTCCCGGTGCTATGGGTGCTTCCATTCTGCTTATGGCCAACACCGAAGGTGACTATGCACTGCAGGCAGTCGTTATTGGCTGCATCATTGTAGTGGTGGGCGCAACCTTGCTGATGTGTTTGTTGTCTGCGCAGATAGATCGGTTATTGGGTACCACTGGCATGCAAGTAGTTGGCAGAATTATGGGTGTACTGCTGTCCGCGCTCGCGGTACAGTTTATTTTCGATGGCATTGCTCAGAGTGGCCTGTTGGCGGTAGCCTGACGACCGGTGTAGACTGCAGGCCTACTCCATGGAGGCTCGCCGCTATGTCTCAGTCCCCGAAACAAGCCGCGCATAATGCATCACGACGCCGCTTTCTCAAATCTTCACTACAAACCACAGGTGCTGCCGCACTAGGACTCTCCGCAAACGTGCACGGGTATACCGCCAAAGAAGTACAGGGTTTTTACGTTGATGGCGAGATGCAACGCAATGTATCGAAGTGGGAATTGGATACCCCTGCTCTCTGCGTAGACCTGGATGTGTTGGATTCCAACATCGACACCATGCAATCCACGACCAGCCGCAATGGCATCGCCAGCCGCCCTCATGCCAAGACACACAAGTGTCCGGTGATTGCCCAACGGCAATTGGACACTGGTTCAGTTGGCATCTGCACCGCCAAGGTGGGTGAAGCCGAGGTCATGTTTGATCATGGCATCGAACAAATTTTAATGACCACCACCAATGTGACGCCCACCAAGATCAAACGAGCCATGGAGTTGAGTCGCGCCAATCCGCAGTTTATTCAAGCCACCGACTCTATGACTAATGCACGATTACTATCCGATGCGGCTCAGTCTTACGGCATTACCGCCAATGTAGTAGTGGATGTTGATCCCGGTGGTCATCGCACAGGCATCACACCCGGTGAGCCGGCACTGCGTCTGGCCCAACTCATCGATTCTTTGCCAGGGCTCTCGCTGCGCGGACTATTGTGCTATGACGGTGGCTCGCAACATGTGCAGGGCTTTGCGGCACGGCGTGATCAAACCCTGGGCCGTTTGGAAGCAGCCACGGCGACTTATGATCTGTTTCAATCCAGTGGCCTTTCTACTGAAATTTTTAGCGGTGGCGGCACCGGCACCTATAATATTGATCACAACACTCGCGGACTGACCGACGTACAGGTGGGCAGCTATGTATTTATGGATGCGCAGTACATCGACATAGGCGGCGAAACCGATGATGAAGTGTATTCAGACTTCGGCCCGTCGCTTACTATTCTGACCACAGTACTCAATGATCAATACCAAGGGCGCTGCACAACCGATGCAGGCGCCAAGGCCTGCACCATTAATCGCCCCTGGCCCCGGGTCAAAGGTGAACAGGGTATGAGCTACACCTCCGGCTCCGATGAGTTTGGCACCCTGCGTTACGAAGCGGACGCTTCACGCAGCTATCGCGTCGGGGAAAAACTGGAGCTCATCGTTTCACACTGCGATCCGGTAGTGAATCTCTACAATCACATGTATGCCATTCGCGGCGAAACTGTCGAAGCTGTATGGCCTATAGCCGCCCGCGGCATGTCCACCTGACACGGAAGTCTTATGCATCAACAAAACTATATGCTCATGGCCCACTACAACCAGTGGATGAATGAGAAGTTGTACCAGTGTGCTCAACAACTGAGTGAAGAGGATTTGAATAAAGACATGGGCGCCTTCTTCAAGTCCATAATCGGCACACTGAATCACCTGTTGGTAGCTGATTTGATTTGGCTACGTCGCTTCGCTGCCCATCCAGCGAACTTTGAATCGCTGCAGCACCTGAACGAATTCGAAGCAACCACACATCTCGATCAGAAGATCACCACTAGTCTGAAAACACTGGAAACGCAGCGCGCAAAACTCGATCAGATCATTCTGGATTTTGCCAACGAGCTAAGCGATCAGGATCTGGAAACTCATTTCTCCTATCAGAATATGAAAGGATTGCAGTTTAATGATCGCCTTGGCTACCCACTGCAGCATTTTTTCAATCACCAGACTCATCATCGTGGACAGCTCACCACGCTATTCAATCAACTGGATATCGACGTAGGTGTAACAGATTTACTGATGACCATTCGCTCCATGGAGCTGGACTGAATTCATCATGTTGCTTGTTGCAAACTGGTTAGTGATCATCGTTTTCTGGTATTTCATTATCCAACTCGCACATCGTGACGGGCTCAAAGTGCCGGCATTCTTTGGCATGCTGTGGATCAGCGGCTACTTTCTGTTTCCCCAGCTTGGCCTGGAAGGTGGTCTCTACTTTATCTCCTATGCAGCACTGCTCACCCTGATTGTCATTTACATCGACATGACCCGTGAGCGAATGGGAGCACGAAAGCCAAAGACTGATCCTCTAAGTGAGGAGCTGGATGCAAGCGCTGAGGAAAAACAGGAGTGACAAATTGTTCCGTTCGCCGGGAACAAGCAACAGACAAAGATGCCATTTATGCCGTGAATGTGGCCGCGTTCCCTGAAGATGATGAAGCACGCCTGGTCGATGCGCTTCGAGACCAGGCAGAGAAAACAGTATCACTAGTGGCAGAACAGGAAGGGAACATCGTAGGACACCTGTTGCTCTCGCCAGTAACTCTCGACACTGCACCAAAGCTCAGACTGATGGGGTTGGCTCCTATGGCTGTGTTGCCAGCAGTTCAGTCGCAAGGGATCGGCAGCCAGCTGGTTGAAGCTGGACTACAACGCTGTGCTGACTCGGAAGTGGCAGCAGTAGTAGTACTAGGTCACCCCGAGTACTATCCACGCTTTGGTTTTATCCCTTCAGTCGAGTATGGGATAAAGAGTGAGTATGACGTTGCCCCTGAAGTGTTCATGATCAAGGAACTTATTCCTGAATCTCTGGATGGTTTGTCTGGCACGGTGTCTTACCATCCTGCCTTTGCTTCCCTGTAAACCCAAGCAGCAGAGCTATTGAGCTTTAACAGAAGCTGACATACTCTCTGCTTGTGCTCTGGCGCCTCTTGGGCATGCAATAACAAGAAGAACTGAGGGTAGTATTTTGATTTTTACCAGCACTAAATCTGACGTTGAAATTCCCAACACAGATCTCACTTCCGTGGTGTTGCACCGGGTCGATGAGAAAGGCGACCAGCCAGCGTTGATCGATGGGACAAGCGGCCGCGAAATCAGTTACACGCAACTACGCACCCAAATAGATCATTTTGCCACTGGTCTTCATCAACGAGGATTCGGCAAAGGCGATGTGATGGCTGTGTTCTGTCCTAACTGTCCAGAGTACGCCGTTATTTTTCTTGGCGTAGCCAAAATAGGTGGGGTAAACACAACGGTAAACTCCCTGTACTCTCCAAAAGAGCTAGTGCATCAATTCAATGATTCCGGCGCGCGCTTTCTCATTACCATTCCACAGTTTCTCGACCGTGCTTTGCCCGCAGCCCAGGAAGCCGGAATTGAAGAGGTATTTGTGCTGGGTGAAGTTGAAGGCTGCACCCCATTTACTGAACTCCTTTCCAACGATGGCAATGTGCCGGACGTAGACATCGACCCTAAGCAAGATCTGGTCGCTTTACCCTATTCCAGCGGCACCACTGGATTATCGAAAGGCGTCATGCTCACCCATGCAAACCTGATCTCCAACATGGTACTCGCCTGCGAGATGAACGAATTTAAACCCGATGACCGTATGGTTGGCGTGCTTCCTTTCTTCCACATCTATGGCATGGTATTGATTCTCAATCTCGCGATCTATCGCGGAGTGACTCTGGTGACCATGCCGCGGTTCGATCTGCAGCAGTTTCTGGAAATCGTTCAGAACTACAAGATCACCAGCCTGAATCTGGTCCCTCCTCTGATTCTCGCACTGGCGAAACAACCCATCGTCGATGACTATGATCTGTCTTCGGTGCGAATCATCGGCTCTGGCGCGGCGCCACTGGGGGCTGACCTGGAAGCGGCTTGCGCCGAACGCCTCAACTGCGATATCTATCAGGGCTATGGCTTAACTGAAGTGGCCGGCGCATCACAGGTCAATCACGTGCCGGTGCCGCCCGAGAAACAAGGCTCGGTCGGTCCCGTACTGCCCAATACCGAATCCAAAGTACTTGATACCGAAACCGGCGAAACCCTAGGTGTCGGTAAAAGAGGAGAAGTATGTATTCGTGGGCCCCATGTCATGGTGGGTTACCTCAATAACGAAGAAGCCACCAGACACTGTATCGATGACGAGGGATGGTTCCATACCGGTGATATCGGATACGCCGATGAAGACGGCTATTTCTACATAGTCGATCGCGTAAAAGAGCTAATCAAGTACAAGGGATATCAAGTGGCACCGGCCGAACTGGAGGCCATTTTGGTCACCCACGATGCTATCGCTGATGCAGCGGTTATCCCAAGCCCCCATGAAGAAGCAGGCGAAGTACCAAAAGCGTTTGTTGTACTGAAAGGTGACATTAGCGAGGAGGAAATCCTGGAGTTTGTCGCCAGCCAGGTGTCGCCCCACAAGAAAATTCGCTTGATCGAAATAGTCGAGGAAATTCCCAAATCTGCCTCTGGAAAAATTTTGCGTCGAGTACTGGTGGACCTGGAGCGCGAACGATTGGCAGTAGGATAGATTTGAGTATTAATAGCAAATGGATATTTCCTCCGAACCCTTGGCGCCATTGTCTAGTGTTTTGTATTTGGACTGAGCACATAAAATGAGTGGCAGTCACAAGGTCGGCTTCATATCCCTGGGCTGCCCAAAGGCCCTGGTGGATTCAGAACGCATACTCACGCAGTTGCGAATCGAAGGCTACGATGTCGTGCCGACCTACGAAGATGCCGATATCGTCGTGGTCAACACCTGTGGATTTATCGACAGCGCAAAGGAAGAATCCCTTAGTACCATCGGTGAAGCCTTACAGGAAAACGGTAAGGTACTGGTGACTGGCTGCATGGGTGCGCAGGCAGACAGCATCACCGATGTGCATCCTAATGTGCTGGGGGTCACCGGACCTCATGCCTACGAACAAGTGGTTGAACAAGTACACACTCATGTTCCGCCACCTGCATCCCACGACCCATTCGTTGATCTGGTTCCGCCGCAGGGTATAAAGCTTACGCCCCGTCATTACGCGTATCTGAAAATTTCCGAAGGCTGCAATCATCGTTGCAGCTTTTGCATTATTCCTTCTATGCGCGGAGATTTGGTGAGCCGACCAGTTGCAGAAGTTTTGGACGAGGCAGAAAGACTTGCCAACGCCGGAGTAAAAGAGTTGTTGGTCATTTCCCAAGATACCAGTGCCTACGGTGTGGACATCAAGTATCAAACGGGATTCTGGCAAGGGCAGCCGGTGAAGGCCAATATGACTGGACTGTGCGAAGCGCTTTCCCAATTGGGGATCTGGGTGCGCCTGCACTATGTCTACCCTTACCCCCACGTCGATCAGATTATTCCGCTGATGGCTGAGGGCAAGCTGGTACCCTACCTGGATATTCCCTTTCAACACGCCAGTCTGCCGATTCTTAAGGCGATGAAACGACCTGCGGCGACTGAGAAATCCTTGCAGCGCATTCAGCACTGGCGCCATCAGTGTCCCGAGCTAACCCTGCGCAGTACGTTTATCGTTGGTTTCCCGGGAGAAACTGAAGCGGACTTTAATGAACTGTTGACGTTTCTCGAAGAAGCGCAACTGGACCGCGTAGGTTGTTTTCAGTACTCACCGGTTACCGGCGCCAAGGCGAACGAGTTGGACAATCACGTTCCGGATGAAGTCAAGCAGGAACGTTGGGAACGCTTCATGCAGACACAACAAAGGATTAGCAGTGACAGACTGGAGCAAAAAGTTGGGTCTCAGTTGGCTGTGATCGTTGATGAATGGAGTGACGAAAGAATAGTTGCTCGCTCTGAAGGGGATGCACCGGAGATTGATGGCCTGGTTTACCTTAGCGCTCATAGCGATGTAGCTGTTGGTAATATTGTCCAGGCGCGCATCACCGATTCCGACGAATACGATCTTTACGGAGAGATAAT
This sequence comes from Pseudomonadales bacterium, assembly GCA_028281635.1. Taxonomy (GTDB): domain Bacteria; phylum Pseudomonadota; class Gammaproteobacteria; order Pseudomonadales; family Pseudohongiellaceae; genus UBA9145. The sequence continues at coordinate 6,537 of JANQJM010000092.1, forward strand.
CGATGAGTGAGGATGCAGTTAACGAAATCAGCCCCGGTATCTATCGCACACCGGATGAATGCTTCAGGGATTTACCTGAGTATGATTTTTCACCTTACTACATCGATTGTAATGGCTATCGGATGCACTATGTAGAAGCAGGCAATAGCGAGGCGGAGCCTGTATTGATGTTACATGGGGAACCTACCTGGGCCTATCTCTACCGGAAAATGATACTACCGATTGCGGACGCTGGATTTCGAGTTCTGGTGCCTGACCTGATTGGCTTCGGTCGCTCTGACAAACCCGCCGACATCCCAACTCATACTTACGCTTTCCATGTTGAAAACATCACGCGATTCGCAGTGTCACTGGACCTTCGCAACATTACACTGGTATGCCAGGACTGGGGCAGTCTGATCGGACTTCGAGTGGCTGCCGAGAATGAATCACGCTTTGCGCGAATCGTTGTGGGCAATGGTGGATTACCCACGGGCGACCATGGCAGAACCGAGGCATTTATGCGATGGCGAACAGCGGTAGAGAAGATGCAGGAACAAGGCTATATGCCGGTTGGCAAGATCGTCTCCCGCGACCCCGCCAATCCAGAAGCGCCACCAAAATTTGGTGAAGACGTTATGGCCGCTTACGAGGCGCCGTTTCCTAACGGAAAATACATGGCCGGACCTCTTGCTATGCCAATGTTGGTTCCGATCGATGCCGATAGTCCTGCTACCGAGGCAAATCGCGCTGCCTGGGAAGTGTTCAAGCAGTGGCAGAAACCTCTGCTAACTGCCTTTAGTGACGGCGACCCGATTACCGCCGGCGGCGAGAAGGTTTTTCAAAAGCTGGTGCCCGGCGCACGAGATCAACAGCACGTCACGATCAAAGGCGCCTATCATTTCCTGCAGGAGGACAAAGGTCTGGAATTCGCCGCTGCCGTGATTAAGTTCATGCAAGACAATCCCCTGCCCTGAATCTCAGACGAAAAAAAAGGCTGACCGAAGTCAGCCTTAAGCCTCTAGGGATACAACTGAGCAGAGCTCAGTTGAGTAGGACTTCTGTAGACAGATTATTCAGGAAGAACAACCTGATCGATGACATGGATAACACCATTGTCAGTTTCAATATCAGCAGCCACAACAGTCGCGTTGTCGACTTTAACACCATCAGTGGCATCAACACTCAGAGCAGAGCCCTGAACGCTTGCAACCTCAGCAGTTTGACCTGCGATATCAGTTGACATGATCTTGCCAGGAACAACATGATAAGTAAGAACAGCAACCAACTGGTCTTTGTTCTCTGGCTTCAGAAGACTTTCAACAGTACCTTCAGGTAGTGCAGCAAATGCTTCATCAGTTGGTGCGAATACGGTGAAAGGGCCATCGCCTTTCAGTACATCAACCAAACCTGCTGCTTGTACTGCAGCAACCAGAGTATTGAATTGACCAGCAGCAACCGCAGTATCTACGATGTCCTGGGCCTTTACTTGCACACTAGTAAAAGCTAGCGGTAATACAGCAAAGAGTGCGAGACTAATGCGTCGAAATCCCGACATTGGGAACCTCCAACAAAAATAATAAATAAATAACTAACTAACAACAGCACCCTCTACAACGGAAGCTCAAACTGTTCAGATCACTCTGCTTATAAAAAAAGCGCGATTAATTTCTCCAGAAAAAATTAAACCGAAAAAATGAACCAAGGCTTAGATCACTTCGTAGTACACTGCTTGCTGTCATGAACGATCCTTCCACAAAAGGCACAATTCTTATTTCAGGTGCCAGCGGTTTACTGGGCTCTGCTCTGACTCGAGCGCTCGACGCAGCCGGGTACAATGTCTATCCCCTCAGCAGAGTGTCCAGTTCAGCCCCCTTCTTTTACGATCAATCCAATGGACGGATGCAGCTTAGTGAAGATATTCCCCTAACCGCCGTAATAAACCTCGCTGGCGCGGATATTGCTAATGGCCGCTGGACGCAAAAACGCAAAGAGCTTATCTGGAACAGCCGAGTCGAGACTACTCAGAAACTTAGCGAAGCGCTAAGCAAACTACCTAACAAGCCCGGTGCACTATTGTCCGCTTCGGCCATCGGTTACTACGGTGCCGACCGTCACCAGCCAGCCTCAGAGGAATCCGCTGCAGGTAAGGATTTTCTTGCAGACCTATCTGTCGCCTGGGAGCAGGCTGCTGAACCTGCACGAGATGCGGGCATCCGGACAGTAACTCTAAGGTTTGGCCTGGTGTTGAGTGCCGCAGGCGGCGTGATAGCCAACCTGGTAATGCCGTTAGGTTTGGCCGTGGTTGGCAGACTCGGCAATGGCGTTCATCTGCAGAGTTGGATCAGTATCGATGATGCAGTAGCAATTATTCGCCGCTGCCTGGAAAATGATTCTTTTTCTGGCGCGCTCAATGTGGTGGCACCGGAAGTGGTAAGCAATAAAGAGTTTGCTAACACAATGAGCCAGGTCTGGAAGCGACCGCAGCTTCCACCGATGCCAGCGACGGTGGTGCGTCTGATGTTTGGGGAAGTAGCCGATGCTGCTTTATTAGCCAGCTCAAATATTCACAGCACGCGCTTGCAGGAACTAGGCGTGACCTTACAGCACCCAGGGCTGCACGAAGCGTTGATCGCCGCAAGAAAATCTTGAATCCTCACTGAAAACTGTAGTCAATAACGCTATCGGCGTATGTAGATGCCCCGAAAAGCGCTTTCCCAGCTGTCGCCGTTATCACGGGAAATCTCGATAAGTTGCAAAATACTGCCATCATCCTGGCGACTCAGTGTAGTGCGATCGAGGATTGTTTCATCGCCTGACGGATAACTGCCTTGAAATTGCACTGAGACTCCGAGCTCGTAGTGTACTAGCTCCTTCTCTTTAGTGCCTCCAGGGGAAAGCGCCTGTCCTGTCACCCAGAGTTGTTGCAACCTGTCGTTTTGGGGACTGATATAAAACAGACTGATACCGACCCCACCATCAACGCCCTGCCAGCGCTCTTGCACCACACAGCCGTTTAACAAGCGAAATATGGTATTACGTCCCAGTGGCTCACCAGCTTCATTTTCAACTCGCCATTCACCAAACCAGAAATCCAACAGCGCAAGTTGTTCATTGCCACTGCAATCCAGTTGCGCCTGTGAGGAAGAAGATAGAATCAGAAAGAACAGTGTTGCGGAGTGTTTGCTCCATTTGCCAGACATCATCTGTGCTTCCTTTACTGGTGTAAGTTATCAGTTACGGATCAGCGCCAGATTCACCTGAAGCGCCAGGACGCCAGGCCCGGCCACGACGAAACCAGATCAACGCCAAAGCTATAATTCCGTAGATAGCCGCAGTGCTGGGATCACCAACGCCGCTGGTAATATGTGCCCAAACCGCTACAGACATGATAACCAGAATAATGAATCCGCCATAGCTCGTTGTTAAGGGAATTAACAGTAGCAGCGCACCCAGAATCTCGAAAGCCGCTGTAATAAAGAGCAAATCACTACTAACACCAAATACCTCGAATCGCCTTCCCCATCCGTCAGGGTCCAGGAATTTAGCGATACCGGAATAACCAATTCCAACAGCCAGAGCCACAGTAAAGAACCAGGTAATGCCCTGCCTCACTTTTTGCATACGCAAGCCCTCTCTTATTATTGTTTTAGACAAGACCGGGGGTTAAGAAATTCGTCTCAGATTGGCAAAAAAACGGTAAAGGAATTAAGCCAAAGTGACGTATATGTAAGACGATAGGTGCTACACTAGCTCCAAAATCATTCAACGAGAGAGCCGCCAATGAATCGATTAAGAATTCTGCTGTCGTCCGTCGTCCTCGTGTTCGCGACCAATTCTGTAGCTGACACTCGCGACAACGCTATCACCCTGTTCAATTTCGCCGAACAAACTTTCCCGGAGCTGTTACCAGCTCCCAGCCCGGAATTGCAGGAAATACAGGGTTACTACGTGAAGGAATACTCTTCTGGCATCTATCTGGCGGTGTTGGGTGACAACATCTGGGCCTTGGGGGACTACCTCGGCCCTGAGTTGCAATACATTGGCACCTTGCAGGATTTCATTGCCGAGATGTTGATGCAGACCGATATCAGTGATGCCCTGCTCACCAATCGTCGACCTATTTGCAGCTTCTACGCTGACAACACATTCTCCTCAGTAAGAGACGTGCAGCGCAATGTACTGTTTTCTGGTTCTCTGTCCATTACCGTAGAAGGATCGGAATGCGTCTTCAATTCCAACAATATTCCCAATCATGATTTCAACGATGCGATTGCTTCTTTCGCCACCGATGTCGCTGAATCACCAACAGAGTTAAGAATTCCAATTGAGCCTACGTTTGCCAACGAAGCTACTGGCCTTTCATTGGTGACTGACAATGCAGTCTTTCTCAACGGAGTAAAGCTAGATTTGCTGGCGGCGGCTTGCTACAACGTGGCTGACGAAAAGATCGGTTGTGATGATATCGATCAGCCCTGGCGTTTTGACCCGATGAGTCCGCTAAACAATTTCGGCACTGACTCGAACAATGCTCACACACAACCTGATGGCGCTTATCACTATCACGGTAATCCTATGGCGCTATTTGACCAGGAACCCAATGCTGAATCACCAGTGATTGGTTTTGCTGCTGATGGGTTTCCGATTTTTGGCACCTATATTGATGACAATGGTACAGTCAGGGCAGTCGAAAGTTCCTATCAACTAAAATCCGGCACACGTCCGAGTAGCGCAGATGATCCTGGTGGCAGTTACGACGGCACTTACCGAGATGACTATGAGTATGTTGAAGGCAGCGGTGACCTCGATGAGTGTAACGGCATGATGTGGAAAGGTTCCTACGGGTACTATGTCATTAATGAATTCCCCTGGGTCCTGAATTGCTTTCAGGGAACGACTAACCCTTCCTTCGATAAAGGAGGTAATGCCGGGGTGTCAGGTGGCAGTGGTGCTAATCAGGGATCTGACTCGAATCAAGGCATGGGCCAAGGCAGCGGCTCTGGACAGGGTGGTATGGGCAGTGGACCAACATCCGGCGGCGGCAGCTCAACCTAGTTTAGCCGAAACAATTGAGCTGGAAAGTGAAGGCCTTATGCGTTGTGCATAAGGCCTTTCTTTTTGGGATCAGAACAGCAGATTACAGATGAACATGATGATGGCCATGGCGACCACGAAAAGGCCCTGCACTAAGGACGCATACAGCGTGTGCTCACTGAATAGGTTCGCTGCTACTAACAGTATGGTGATTGTTAAGACGATCAGTATGGCGGCTGGATAAGCGTCAATCGCATCGGCCAGCCCCATAATCCAGGCTAGCAGAAACGTTCCCAGCAGCTGCAATACCAGGGCCGGAACCGGCTGCGTACTGCCTGTTCCCATTTCAACTCCGACCCCTTCTGCCCATTTCTTTCCAAACAACATGGGTGAATACCAAAGCCCACCCAACATAAAACTCAATACCGTACTAACGCCCACTGCCCACCAGCTGACACCTGTTGTTATTGCTTCCATTTCTGCTCTCCCGGTGAATGGTTAAAATCGCGAAAAATGCTTTCGCTCGATTGGGATATGACAGCTGCATATTGCCTTTGCCGGACAAAGCGGGTCAATGCCTGCTCTGGCAGAGACCACGAAAACAGCGTACTCTAGCCAGTAATAACAAACGCGAGGCATTAGTCATGAAACGACTCTCCACGGCTCTGGTCAGCCTGTTCATACTGGCGATATTCTCCGGCCACTCCTTTGCGCAATCCGAATTTTCCGGCTTGAAAGCGGAAGCTATTGAAGGCGTAGCAAGCCGTTCCAAAATGGTGCAGGAAATCGTCGATAGCCTGTTCTCTTTCTCTGAATTGGGCTTTCAGGAGTTTGAAACCCAGCGCTATCTCACCGAAATTCTGGAAGCCAATGGCTTTGACGTTGAACTAGGAGTATCAGGAATCCCTTCCGCCTGGTGGGCAAGCTGGGGAAGCGGCGAACCGGTCATTGCTCTCGGGTCTGATGTCGACGGCATTCCGCGGGCTTCGCAAATGCCTGGAGTTGCCTATCGTCAACCGATGATCGAAGGTGCACCTGGGCATGGAGAAGGTCACAATTCTGGGCAAGCAGTCAATATCGTGGCGGCACTGGCAGTGAAAGACATCATGGAGCGGGACAATCTCCCGGGCACCATTGTTGTCTGGCCTGGTATCGCTGAAGAACTACTCGGCACCAAAGCCTGGTTTGCACGGGATGGCATGTTTGAGGACGTGGATGCGGTCCTATTCACTCACGTTTCCAACAACCTTGGTGTCAGTTGGGGGCCTGCCCGAGGCACTGGACTGGTGTCTGTGGAATACATGTTTGATGGCGTTGCCGCGCACGGTGCTGGCGACCCCTGGCAGGGCCGCAGCGCATTGGATGCGGTTGAGCTAACCAACATCGCCTGGAACTTTCGGCGTGAACATTTGCACCCGTTGCAGAGATCCCACTACGTAATCAGCAACGGTGGTGATCAACCCAATGTTGTGCCCTCCTATGCCAGTGTGTGGTATTTCATTCGCGAGATCACTGCTGACAACATCCGAGAAAATTTTCAGACTCTGAACAACATTGCGGAAGGCGCCGCACTAATGACCGACACATCGATGTCCCGACGCATTGTTGGCGCAGCCTACCCCAGACATTTCAATAAACCTATCGCAGAAGCCATGTATGAGAATATTCAGCAAGTGGGATTGCCGACCTGGTCTGAAGACGATCAGCAATTCGCCCGTGCGCTACAAATGTTAATGGGCAACGATGATCCGCAAGGGCTGGCAACAGAATTGCCTGATCTGGCTGCACCATTGGCGAATCCCGTCTCTGGCGGCTCCGACGATATCGGCGATGTGTCCTGGAATGTGCCGACAGTGACGTTGCGTTATCCATCAAACGTTAGAGGTCTGCAAGGCCATCACTGGTCGAGCGCTATGGCAATGGCAACTCCCATTGCCCACAAAGGCGCCGAAGCCGGTGCCAAAGTCATCGCCACTACCATGTTGGATCTTTTGCAAAGCGAAACTCTGGTTGATGAAGCGCAGGCATACTTCGATGATGTACAAACCGCAGAGGAAACCTACCAGCCATTCATTGGACCCGACGATCCACCTGCCATCGAGAAAAATCAGGGCATCATGGACGAGTTTCGTCCACAATTGGAAGCCTTGTACTACGACCCAAGTCGATTCGATACCTACCTTGAGCAACTTGGCATCGATTATCCTCAGTTAGAAGAAAACAGTATCCAGCGAACACGCTAAAGCTATCTGCTGGCCCCTGTCACAGGGGCCAGCATCCACCATGCCTCACCCTTTGACACTTCTGCTGTTTATCGCTTGCTCATTACCTGCGAGTATCGTTGCGCAACCGAATTCTACCGAGAGTCTGATTGAGCGTGATTACTTGTCCAGTGACGTCGACAATCAGAATTCAGCAACACCGCAAGAACTGAACGTAATCAGCTCCACACTAGCGCCAGAAGAAATTGACCGGGCCGTGCTCGATCGCCTGGCACAAGAGATCGCAAGGGATGCTGCTCGTGTCGCCGAGGAGTTATCGGCCAGCGAAGAGGAAATCCACAACGTTTCCATCACCCTCTCTAATGCCCGCAACTTCATTAACAATAACGAAATGGCAAATATCCGGGCAATGTGTAATGCCTGGAATCAATCTACCCGACAAGGAGATGCACGCATTCAAGAAGCACTCGATGCGTTTAAGGCTCGCCGCCAATTTACTCTCGACTTCATTCAACGCTTTTACCGTATTGTGCTGATGGATGTTGAAGCCAGCCTGGGTGAACAAAGCCGCGTACGTTTCAATGCTTACATGGACGACCGCCGTCGACGCATGGCACAAGCAGGAGCTGCTTACTCGGCTGCAGTTGTAGAGAATGTAAGAAGTGGTGCAGAGTCAGTGGAATTCCATTGCGTTCGGCCACGAGATACAAACTAAAGGACAGACTTATGAGTTACCAATGTTTTGATGTCACAATTAAAGACCGTATCGCCCACATTGTGATGAACCGCCCCGAAAAGCGAAACAGTATGATTCCTGCTTACTGGGATGAACTGCCTCAGGTAATTACTGATATTGAAGATCAGCCCGGTGTGCGCGTCATCGTTATCTCTTCCACCGGCCCTCATTTCACCTCCGGTATGGACGTGTCGGCATTCGGCAACAGCACCAAAGCGGCCGAGGGTGAAGACCCGACTAAGCAAAAAAGACTCAAAGGTGCGCGCTTCATCAGCTCAGTAAAACACCTGCAACAGGCGTTTACCTGCCTGGAACAATGTCGCGTGCCGATACTCGCCGCCATTCAGGGCGGCGCTATCGGAGCAGGCGTAGATCTGGTCACTGCCTGCGACCTCCGTTATGTCACCGAAGACGGCTTTTTCACTATCTTCGAAATCAACATCGGCATGACAGCCGATGTCGGGACATTTCCACGCATCACTGCTCTGCTGCCAGAAGGCATCGTTAAAGAAATGGCTTATACCGGACGCCGTCTGACTGCCGAAGAAGCCAGGTCCTACGGTTTCGTAAATCAGGTGTTCAAAAACCAGGAAGAGCTGCTTGCTGGCGTCATGGAAGTCGCCCGGGAAATCAGCCGTAAGGCGCCGCTGGCGATTCACGGCAGTAAACGCATCATCAACTACTCAAGGGATCACAGCACTGATGATGCACTGGACTACATCATTGTCTGGAATGCTTCCATGCTACAGTCAGACGAAATTCAGGAAGCCATGCAAGCCAATGCGGAGAATCGGCAAGCTGACTTTGTTGACCTGCCGCCACCCAAAAAGAAGATGGACACTACCATCAACGACTAATGTTCAGCCGCCAAGTACGCCGTCGAGGTAGAACTCCATAAAAGCTGCACCCGCCCAGGCCAGAGGTGGAATAAAAACATACAAGACAAATCTGGAAACGATAGACAGATCCATGGGCCAGTTGCGCAACTTGTGGATATGATCGCGTCGCAGCATTAATCCGTTCATACGATGCAGACTTTCGTCATTCAGTGTCCTGGAAGCTAGTCGAATCTCTGCATCTATTTCTTCAATCGACTTCGACTTGGCGGTGCGAATTTTACGGTGAATCGCCCAAATGGGTAGTGGCACCATTATGAGGATTGCTGGGATCAACACTATGGCCGCATTAAAGTATCTCTCAATGCCAAAATCGCGATCAATGGATTGAATCGTCGTTATCGCTGACGCCCCTACGAGGATCAAGAAACTATTGAGTGCAACACTGCCAAATCCATTCAAGGCGTCGAGATCATATAGATCTACTTCTACCTGCTTTGCGCTTCGATGCAGGATTATGGAATCGGAGACACCGAAGAACAGCACAATTGATATCAAAAACCACATAATTAGCTGACCTGTAACCAGATTGACACTCACCCAGAATCTCGGATCGTCGAATGAAAAACCAAAACTTTCCCATCCAAGATTGAATCCCATCCCATATATCTCGCAAATAACCAGCGCGAGTAGCCAATACTTGGCAGATTTGTATCTGGTACTTGGTTGTCCGATCTGAGTTTCGAATTGCTTCGACAACTGATGAAATACCCGATTAGCTAAGCGTGTGGTCGCAACAATACACATCGCGATGTAGCCAGACATCACTGACAACATAGTCAGAACGCCAGTGATTTCCAGAGGTAAGTCATCCCAGGGAGCAATATCAACAGGGTATAGAGAATCAGTGATGGCAAACCAAACCATCATGGTCCCTGCCACAATGGAACCAAACAAAATCGCCGGGTAGCGGTACAGCTCGATAGCTCGATTGGTTAGCAATATCGGCCAGGGCAGGGTTACTGTATTTTGGCTGGAGTTTTCTGATTTCATTGCGCCAAATCATAAGAAAACAATCAACTCTACGCCACCCAACATTGGGCTAAATGCATATAGACTTCCTGTTCCTTGAGCCTTAACCTTGCTTTAGGCCCTAAACAAGACAAAAAATAGAGGCTTACGGTGAATCCTGCACAAGTTGCACACGTCGGGCACTCTCGAAACCTCTCTGCCGCAGCAGTTGAACCAAGTATCCCCAGCACAACGTATGGAATGGTCAACGATTGACGACATCCTTCCATTACTGGGTGGAACTTTGTAGAGGAATATATGCAAGCCATTAAGCCATTAATTGGCATCGCCATCGTTCTGGCGCTCAGCGGCGCGATTGCCTTGGCTGGCAGTCAGGGCAGTGTACTGATCGGGCCTTACTCAGTGTTTGTGTTATGTGCCAGTGTTGGGTTCTTATTGCACTGGGCAATCTTCTTGCCGTCATTCGTATTTCAGACAGAACACTATTTCGATTTAACAGGTGGCATCTCTTACATCGCCACAGTTGCTCTCGCCTATGTCGCCCATCCTGAAATGGACGCCAGAGGCCAACTGTTATGTTTGTTAGTAGCGATCTGGGCTGCTCGCCTTGGTTCATTCCTTTTTATGCGGGTGAAGAAAGCTGGTAAAGATCGCCGTTTTGATGAAATAAAGAAAAATTTCTTCCGCTTCGCCTTTACCTGGACCATGGGTGGAGGCTGGGTGTTTATCACCATGGCTGCGGCGCTGGCGGCCATCACATCTGTAACACAAAAACCACTTGGCATCGTCGCATACGCAGGAACTGCAGTGTGGTTGTTCGGTTTTGCTATTGAAGTTATTGCAGACAGACAGAAAACTGAATTTCGCAACGATCCGGATAACGCCGAGAAGTTTATTTCCACGGGACTGTGGGCACGCTCAAGGCACCCAAATTATTTCGGCGAAATAGTCTTGTGGTTAGGTGTTGCGATCATCGCATTACCGGTGCTCAGCGGCTGGCAATTGCTTACACTGGTTTCACCAATATTCGTGATGTTGCTGCTTATTAAGGTAAGTGGTGTGCGCCTACTGGAAGAAAACGGAAAAAAACGATGGGGGACCGACCCCGCTTATCAGCAGTACGTTCAGAGCACTCCCGTGCTCATTCCAAAGCTCGGGTAACTTGCAAGATAGAATCCAGCCTAAGCATTCTAGCCCTCATATTGAAAGACTTCTTCCAAGGGCCTCCCGAACACCTTTGCTATCTTGAAGGCCACTTCCAGTGATGGGGAATACTTACCCAATTCGATAGCGTTGATAGTCTGACGGGTGACCCCTATCTTTTTTGCCAGTTCGAGCTGAGTCATTTCGCCCTGCGCTACTCTTAGCTCACGAATACAATTGCTGATTGGTAGCTGCGGCATCAATAGCCTCTGCGATATTGAACAATCAGCACAACAGCACGCGTGACTTCCGACAGGATAATCGCCAGCAGGAACGTCATGCCCCAACCCCAATTTCCTCCGTTAAAGTGGATCATTGGGAATATCACTACAACAACCAGGACAATCAGAGCGACGTAAGCAATCCTTGCGGCACGATACGCAAACAGTTGGTCGCGCTCATCTTTAGGGATTCCTGCGTCCTCAGGTGACAAGAAGCGCGCTATGAGAATCAAAGCGACTTCGACAACGACAAACGTGCTCAGAGCAATTAACGCCAGATGTGCCAGATATCGGAAATCATGGTCAGGCCGGTGATAAGCACTTACCATGATGAAGAAAAATGGCGTAAACACACAGACCAGCGCGCAGAGCGTTACCCAGGCTTTCTTTTCTCTAAACGACATGGCATTCATTATTATTCTTGCCTCTTAAACTCTTCGGCTGGCGCTAGGGAGGCCCAACCAGGGCGACACTGAAATTAGCACAACTGTCCAGAACCGCTGGATCTTCCCGAATAATCATTACCAGTTGTCCCGGGATAGCCTTAATGTGCTCAATCCAGCCTTCCGCCTGTTGTGGAGTAAATTGCGCTTGCGAGCGGATATAGGAAAACGTTTTGTCCTCCAACGCGGCAACCGTTACGTTTTCGATTCCCACGGCATAGACTTGCCTGGTGATTTCGTAGAAACCGATATAGAAAGGGTCGGTACATAAGTCAAAGTCATTCTGAGCAATACTGACTGTTACGGATTCATTATCAGAGTGCATGACGTCGCCAACTCGTCCAGAAGAGTCCTGGTCTTCTTGTGCCCCATGCTGGAAGAAATGCTCACGCCGGTCCGACTCCTGGTGATCAGTTTTATGCTGCTGAGTGGAAGCTGTGGTGTGAACTGCAGCTGCGAGCACGAGCACAGACGCAATAATTGCCAACAAAGTCTTCACGATTGATCCTCCCCTCAGCTTTTGGTGCTTACGCTGCCAAGGTTGATGTCAAATATTTTTGACACAAGTTAGCCAAAGAAAAAGGGTATGTCAAATATATTTGACATTATCCTCTTGACTCACGTATGTACTACACTCCCCTTTTAGGAGGGATTTGGGAGTAAAACATGCTTGAATTTGTGCCTCACATTGCCACTGGAGGTTGGTTTCTTTTGGCGTTATGTGGACCTGCTGTGATTGCTCAAAAATGGCAATTTATAGGGTTTTATATTTCTGTGGGGCTACTTCTTTGTGCGCTCCTTATTTATCTTTATTCGACTATAGCCATTAATTATTTCTTCATTATTCCGTTTGTTGGGTTAGCTGTATTAGTTTCTATTGTGTTTAATGTCATATACGGCGGAGTGCCAAAGACTCCACTTTCCCCAGCGAATCCGCTCGGAAAACCGGCATCCTCTCCCGCTGGCTCATTTGCTCACGGATTTAATAAGGTTCAAAAACTGAGGGAGTTAGAAAACTCGCGCCTGGAAATATTATCGCACCAGCCCGTAAGTATTCAGGATCACCATGCTCGCGACCAAGCACTTCAGGATATTGATTACCAGATTAAGCAGTACAAAAATCGAACGGCTGCTGAAAATTGGCAGCGTATCGGTACCGAATTAATGAAATTTGTAGCCAAGCGCGAACTAGCGAAAACACCCTTAGAAGAAGTTCGTGCTCGATTTGTGAATAGGCACTCCAGTGGGATAAGGAGAGTGATAGAGGAGATGGAAGAAAGGGGACTTCTCTATAGTGACCACCTTGTAAGTGATGATTGTCAAGATTTACGCGAAATGCGCCAAACGGCCCAAGCCATCCAAAATATCACCGAAAACTATCTAAACAATCTCTGATAAGGCGCCCTCTTTGCCAATCCCTAATTCAATTGGTTTCATAGGAATACAGTATGTCCAGAGGTAAACGATATAGTTAAGAAGAAGCCCGCGAAGAGAAAAACGGTAAAGGCTTCAACTCCTATTACGTGAGCCAAGGGGATAATCGCCAATATATTTGACATCCTCTTTTAGGATAACAACAAGATAGTCTAAGTCACTGGCCTATTATTTATTCCGGTACTCTCGCCGCTCTGATTTCGATTTCTACTAACCAGCCTGGCACCACCAGTCCAGCGATTTCCACAAAAGAACGAACCGGTTTCATTGGATTTTGTTCGGTACCAAAGAATTCCCGATACCCACGATTGAAGCCATCAAAATCCAGCAGACCATACTCATCGGCTACCGCAAACGCGCGCACCTGCACGATATCTGACAGAGACCAGCCTTCTGCCTCCAACTTCTCCTTGAAACTGGCAAAAGTATCGATAGTTTGCGCTTCCATATCGCCCCAGCTTCCATCTTCATTGCGCGCCGCACCGGAGCCGCTCAGATAGAGCGTCTCAGCACCAGGCGGGATTTTGATTGTGGTGTAGAAGTGTCTGCCCTCACCCTTTCTTTCAATTCCATCGGCATCAATAATGTCACCAACTGTGGTTTCTGGAACCGGCGCTGGAGATTCATTCAGTGCTGCTTCGACACTCTGACCGCCACCATTCACCAGCATGATCATAATGACCAACAGTGCAATACCGAAACCGCTGATAAGCACCATATTGAGGTTGCTTAGCTCGGGTATTAAGGAATCGGATTCTTCTTCCACAGCTCCCGCTTCCTCTACTGGTTCCTCAGCAGACTCGTCTGCCAATAATTCTGGTTCTGCGTTTTTCGTCGTCTTCTTAGGCATTTTAGTATTCCTGTTAAATGACTATTACTTCGAGACAATAAGTACTATCTCAACCATCGAATTTCTCAATTCATGGATTTGATGTAAGCCACCACATCCACCATATCCTGTTCCGTTTCCAGAACGCTAACGGCTGCTTGCATTTGGGCACCGATAGCATCATCCGGGTGACCCCCACGAAATCCAGACTTGAAAAGTTTCAGCTGCCGCAACATGTACCAGTCATCGCGGGTTGCCAGCGCTGGCGCATTTAGAGCAGCGTTACCTTCCGCGTCGATACCGTGACAGGCAGCGCAACTGGCGTATAACTCAGATCCATGACTCATATCACCGGTGAATGTGGCAGGTGTATCCAAAGCAGGCCAGGTAGAGATATAAGCCACCAGCTCATCGATCTCTGAGTCGCTAAGTTCAGCCACCGAGTCCTGCATCTCAAAGGCTGGAATATAGGAACCTTGTCCTCCTCGATAGTTGGCGCGGAAACTCAGCAATTGATTACGTACGTACCACGGCTCTAGCCCAGCCAGACTGGGTCCACCCACCACGGCGTTGCCCTGTCCATTAGCACCGTGACAAGTTGCGCAGACTTTATTGCTGAGCGGTTGGACATCATTGCTAACCAGGGCATATTGATCGGCTAGCGCCAGTCCGGAGCCCATTGCCAGATAACATGTGATTGTAAATTTCGCGAATCGATTCATCGTTACTGCTTCCCCTGAGTTAACTAGCTTATGCGCCTTCCGGGCATGGAACTGCCACCGGAGTTGCGCTTCACCATGTCGTTGATGGCCCAGTGCGCTGACAACACCGCACTCTCCTGCCAGGCAGAATGCAAGGTAACCTGATCACCTATCATGTAATGTCGATTGCCTTCCGGTTCTCTTATCCTGTTGAACAAACGCTCTTCTTCCGCTGTCATTCCGGAGCGATTGCGTTGCCAACGTGCGGAACATCCCAGCATGTGGTTCATACGATGCCAGGCGATAGTGATGCCTTTCTCAACCTGCTGACGATAGTCTGGGTGGATCTTTTCACCCTGTTCAATAGCAGTTTCAAGACGTTGTTCCTGACTGAGTTTGGTGAAGTGCATACCACCACCGAAATTATAGGCGGAAAGAATGATCCCCTTCTGCTTAAACATGCCATGAGGCGGGTACCAGATCTGTCGAATTGGTTGGTTAGTCCAGCTAATGCCGCCATAGATGTCGTCCTTTTCCCAGAACCGGGTCTTGGTCTGGAAAGCAGACTTGTAGGCTTCGCCCCTTCTGACATAGGCCATGGCTTCGCGATAGGAAGGTGAAAAATTATTGGAGATACCCGTCATCAGATGGGTAGGAATACAATTAAAACAGTAGTCAGCTTGCAGCATGTATTTCATGCCATTGTGTTCGTAGGCGACTGCTACGCCATCACCGGTCGTTTCAACGCTGGTGACTGCCACGCTGTAGTAAATCTTGTTGTTTAGTTGGCGGACGAAGCCGTCAACGATCTTGTCCATGCCACCCACTGGCTGAAATAACACCGGACCGGTCTCGCCTTCATTAGCATTAAGTACGGAACGCATGAAGCTTGATTTCAATAACTCTTTAAAGGCGACAACATCTTCCTGCACGCCGTGTTCCAGGTACCCTCCTTTCAGGTAGCCTGCTCTAAAGCTGCCTTTATAGAGATCATCTTCACTCAAATCGCCAAAGGAGCGAATAGCACCAATCAGAGATTCTGCCTCCCAGTCATCGAAAGCGACATCAAGCTGTTTGGGCTCGAAGTTCTTAGCCATGATCTCCGCCATGAAACCTCGCGCATTGGTAGTAAACAGTTTGTTCTTAAGCGGTTTACCACCGAGCATGGCGTCGTCCTGCACATACGCCTCTTTGTTTTCGTTAATGAAAATTTCTAACTCAACACCCAACTCCTTGCAGTAGTGCAACATGTTACGGTGGGTGCTTGGGAGTCGCGCCGGTCCAGCATTGAAATAGAGGTGGTCTTCATCATCAAATTCGCAACGCTGGGGATTGCCAACTTCATCGATGACATCCCCCGAACGCACAGTGAGGCAGCGGCCTCCGGCCTTCGGCGCAGCTTCCAGGATCACGCAATCGTAGCCAGCCTTATCCAACTCGTACGCTGCAGTTAATCCGGCAATACCTGCCCCGAGTACCACCACACTGGGACGGTTGACGGGATCGACTCTAGGTATTTGCGGGATGTCTACCGTGGTATCGGGCACTAAACCCAAAGCAGCACTGGCCTGTAAAACAGTAGCACTGCTGCCAGTCGCTGCCAGGTAAGTCAGTAACTCCCGGCGAGTAACTTTTCTATTCTTGCCCTTGGTATTCGATGAACGAGTCGGATGGATTCGATCAGCCATTTATTCAGCTCCAACTTTGCACACAGGGTGTTGATTACGAATTCGCTTGCCGCGCAGCAAGCCGTAAAACGGCAATGAGGCCAGGCTGTTTAGCGCATAACGGCTTGTGTAAAGCAGGAGTTGTGCCAAATACATGATGCGGCGTAATTTGTGACTATAGAAGAAGCTGGGGCTGGGTTATTCATCCATTTTGGTGCATTTTCAACCAGCTTCCTCAGGGCAGGGCAAGGCATGATCCGAAATGGGGCATAAATTCGAGTTACAATGCAATGAAGGTGAGTTTTGTAGCCCATATCGTTTGTTATGCTTCATAGCCTCAAAGTGATCGATGAGCATTTTTGGGGCATATCACATTTCTGGTGCAGTAATTTCTCCATTATGGGGCACAATCTTCTGCGGCTGATTCTTATAAAAAGCAGCTAGCGGCGCGATTTTGAGGACCCTCGTCCCTCGGCAATCATGTGGTATAAGACTTGTTGTTCCTGAGTTTGAAGCACAGTGCCCGCTAGAACGATGTCCTGCGCCGGTCTACCGGTGGCCATAAGGTCTTCGACGAGTATCCGGACGTCGATTTTGTCAGCGACTTTTACTATGGACGCAACTACTCCTCAGGTACGGTTTTTCCATGGCAGGGTGGCTATCACTGCGCTCGATCAAAGCTGATTTCTAAAACCTCAAGATCTGGAAATCAAACAGGGTTAAGGGGTAGCGCAAGCTACCCCTTTTTTATTGCCCAATTCCCAGATTCAGCAATTGATCTGCGACTTCCATGCCAGACGAGATTCATGATAGAAACGACCCCTGCAGCAGGGGACCCAACACATGAGCTGGCAAAAAGAAGTTGATGAGATTCGCAAGCGAGAAGCCCTCGCCAAAGAAATGGGCGGCGAAGAGCGAATCCAGCGCCAACACGACAACGGCCGATTAACTGTGCGGGAGCGAATCGACGCGCTTGCCGACCCTGGCAGCTTCCATGAAATTGGTGCGCTGGCGGGAAAAGCAGAATATGACGATAACGGCGAGCTTGCCGACTTCACTCCTTCCAATTTCGTCCTGGGCACCGCCGATCTGGATGGCCGTCGAGTAGTGATCGGTGGCGATGATTTCACTGTGCGAGGTGGTGCCGCTGACGCCAAGGTTGGCGACAAATCTGGTTATGGTGAAAAGTACGCACTAGAAATGCGCGTGCCGCTGGTTCGGCTGGTGGATGGTAGTGGTGGCGGAGGCAGTGTTAAGACACTGGAGATGGTAGGTTATTCCTACGTGCCTGCTTTGCATGGATTCTCCACAACCATGGAACTGATGGGCCTGGTACCGGTGGTGTGCGCCTGCATGGGCTCGGTCGCTGGCCTGGGTGCAGTCAGAGTCACTATTTCCCATTTTTCATTGATGATTAAAGACACCAGCCAGCTATTTGTAGCCGGCCCACCTGTTGTGGAACGTGGATTCGGCAAGCCGGTGGAAAAGAATGAACTCGGCGGATCGCAAATTCATGCGCATCAAAGTGGCGCGGTGGACAACGAAGTTGCAACCGAACAAGAAGCGTTTGTCGTTATCAAACGATTTCTTTCCTACTTGCCGCAAAATGTGTGGCAACTGCCACCCGTCACAGCCTGTGACGATGGTGCAGACCGCCGCGATGAATCCTTGCTCTCGGTGATTCCACGTGATCGCCGTGAGATGTATGAAATCAGAGACGTTATCAACAGTGTGCTGGACCAGGACTCGTTCTTTGAGATCAATCCGGGCTATGGCCGCTCACTTGTGGTTGGACTGGGCAGACTCGATGGACATCCAATTGGCGTTATCGCCAATGACACACAGCATAACGGCGGTGCGGTGAATGCCTCAGCATCTGAGAAGATGATGCGCTTCGTAGATCTCTGCGACACCTTTCATCTGCCAGTGGTAAATCTGGTAGACAACCCGGGTTTTTTAATCGGCACCGAGGCAGAACAGGAAGGCACAGTGCGTCTTGGCAGCCGCGCGCTGATGGCGGTGTATCAATCCAGCATCCCCTGGGTATCAGTTATTGTCCGTCGCTGCTATGGCGTGGCAGGAGCCGGACACGGTAAAACCGACGGCTTGAATCTGCGCTATGCCTGGCCTTCTGCCGATTGGGGTTCCTTACCAATTGAAGGCGGCGTGCAAGCAGCCTATCGGCGCGACATCGAAGCAGCCGACGACCCCGATGCCCGCCGCCGAGAACTGGAAGATATGCTTGAAAAGTATCGTTCGCCCCTGCGCACTGCGGAGGCATTTGGCATTGAGGAAGTTATTGACCCGAGGGACACCCGACCCCTATTGTGCGACTGGGTTAAGCTGGCCTATGACATCCTGCCGAATCAGTTGGGGCCAAAAGCACGCACACCGCGGCCATAGTTCAGAAATTCTTCCACACAGACTGCGTTGATAGTTAGTAGTACTACTGGTCGATCTTGTCCCCAGGCATAGTCTGGCCATTCTGAAACAGAGTGACCCTTGTTGCCGCACCTGCTTCGTCCAGTTCGAAGGTTAATTCGGCTTCTACAACCTTAAGAAAGAACTCTGTCTCTGATTCGGCAAAGACTTCAAACTTTGGCTGACCTGTTGCTTGAATATAAAAACGACCATCTTCTACTGAAAAATTCAGAATAAACTCTGGAGCTAGCTGATAAGAACCGGCCAATCGTTGTAACTGCGCTTCTTCAAGCGTTACTTCAACATAATCTTTTGGCTCTGGATCTCTCAGCGCAGAGTCACTATTCAACAGGTGATGTCCGATATCATCCGCATCTCGGCTGGAATTAACGATCACTACCACTCCGGCTCGGTCTGCTACGGAAAAGCCAGCGAAGCTCCTGTAGCCACCCGTACCCCCATTGTGCCAATGATAAGCATCGTCCCCTTCCCCAGAGATTATCCAGCCGAGCCCAATGCTTGCCGTACCACCACCAAAGTTTTCCCTGGGCAGATGAGAGAGTTCCAGGGCAGCATTAAGTGGCGAATCAACCAGCCCGGCGTTGGCCTCAATATAATGCAACATATCTTCAGCGGTTGAACGCAGCGCCCCCGCACCAGCGAACGTGGGTATGTCCCAATTTTGGACCTGTAGAAGAAGGCCATTAGCCGCCGCATAGGGAGGTGCCAGTCTTTGCGCCATCGAATCAGACAGGGAGATGCCTGTACTCTCCATGGACAAGGGCTGAAGAATGCGCTCGGCTACCAAAGACTCATAATCCTGATCAGTAATCTCAGTGAGTGCGTGTCCCAGAAGCCCAACACCCAGATTTGAATACTCACCTGTTGCACCAATGTCCCGGGTCAGAGTGTATCCCGAAAGAAAGTCGTACATATTCTGCACCGAATAGTCTGCATAGGGATTCAAATTGTTCGCTGGGGAAAAATTATCGGGCATCCTCGGCAAACCCGAATGGTGAGTCGATAAGTGAGCAAGTGTGATTTGTGCACCATTTCGCTGTGGAATTGTTACAGAATCAGGCAAAAAGGCCTGTACCGGCGAGTCCAGATCCAGTTCTCCCTGTTGCGACATGTCAGCCAACATAACGCCGGTGAAGGTCTTGGTAATTGATCCAATTTCATACACCGTGTCCTTGTCAGGAACGTTGCCATCCCCCAACGCGGTTTCCCCATACCCATAATAACGAGGGCCTTGCTCGTCAACGATTCCGATAATCATCCCTGGAAAGAATCGCCGCTCAATCCGGCGCAGAATATTCGCTTCCAATTCTGCGGAAACTTCGATAGCTGTTGCTTCAAATGAGATTACACACAGCACTACTACTAGAGAAAATCGTAAGACAGAACCGAATTGTTTCTCTGGCATACCCCGTTCCTGTTGGGTCAAGCGTCTTGAAACAGTGTCTGCAGCAATCAAGTTGTGCATGCGCAATCCACTAGGGGGCACTTGAGCTATCAATCAGATCCATATATTGCTTGCGAGGGTGTACTTCATTGCTGATCTCGACATCAAGCACTTGTACCGCTTCTGATTCCGGGTCATACACCGGCCACTGCGGCAGGCCGGGGCTGTTTGGATTACCAGTAGCAGCGAAGTTAAACCAGTAGTCCGCGATGGTTTCCGATAAGGCACGATCCTGGTCATCCCAACCTATGCCAACCACATCCAGATTGTCGAAGACATAGGCCAGTTCGCCGGAATGGT
>JANQJM010000170.1 GCA_028281635.1 Pseudomonadales bacterium
GCTACGCACGGCTTTCTGGTTATGACATTTGATTTCCGGGGTTGGGGCGAATCTCAGGATGAGCCCAGATACCTGGAAGACCCCGCTAGAAAAACGGCAGATATCAATGCCGCCGTGGACTTTCTGGTTCAGCAACCTGAAGTCGACCCAGCCCGCGTTGGCGGTCTTGGAATTTGTGCATCGTCCGGATACATGAGTGATGCAGCCCTGGCAAACGACAATATGAAGGCATTGGCATTGGTGGCGCCATGGTTACACGATGCAGAAATTGTTGAAGCAGCTTATGGCGGCAGCGAATCAGTGGCTGCGCTTATTGCATCTGGAGAACAGGCTGGGTCTTCAGGCGAGCCGGTTTATCTTGAAGCGGCAAGTTTAGAGAACGAAAATGCAGTGATGTTTGGGGCGCCTTACTACACTGAAACTGATCGCGGACTCATTGCTGAGTATGACAACAAATTTAACGCGGCCTCATGGAAACCATGGCTGACGTTCGATGCCATCAAGACAGCAAACTCGCTTCGCAAACCAACCTTGTTGGTTCATTCGGATGCAGCGGCCATTCCTGAAGGTGCCAAGAAGTATCAGGCACTGATGGGAGACATTGCAGAATCCATTTGGATGGATGATGTGACGCAGTTTGATTTTTATGACAAGCCTGAAGTGGTTGCTGCGTCTGCAGATGCTGTGGCTCAGCACTTCACCAAACATTTTTTATAAGCATCAGTTGGCGGAGCATAGTCATGGAAAACAGCAATGATCAGACATTGTCTGCGGCGGAGATCGCGACGATCAAATCGATGGTCGCCAATGTTGGCGCCTACGCAGACGCAGGTAACTTTGAGTCACTTGAGACTTTATTCAACGACGAAGTGCGAGTCGACTACACGTCTCTTGCAGGAGGTGAGCCTGAGTTAAAAAGCGCAAACAGTCTTATGAGCGACTGGGCGAATGTGTTACCGGGGTTCGATGCTACAAGACATGAGGTATCCAATATTACAGTGTTTGCAGAAGAAGCCTGGATTGTTGCCACAGCGGATGTGGTTGCTTCTCATTTTCTGGAAGCAGAGTGCTGGTTAGTAAAGGGAAGCTATCGATACCTGTTCGCGGTAAGCGAGGGTCGCTGGAAAATTTTCGCAACCACACTCAATCTGGAACAACAGTCAGGCAATGCTGCCATTGTCCAGCAGGCTATCAGCAATGCGAGTGAGAATCCTGTGTCTTATCTCACGCGCCAGCAAACGCGTTCCGTGGTACGCAGGTTTCTGCAGTCCTTAGAGGAAAAGGATTTGGACCTTCTGGCATCGGTATGGGCTGACGATGCGGTACAGGATATGCCTTACTCACCGGAAGCTGTATTACCCAGGCGCGTGCACGGCAAAGACAAAATTTGTGCCCTCTACGAAAACTGGCCCAATACCACCGGCAAAGCGAACTTCACTTCCAATCTGGTGTTTTATCCCATGCTGGATCCGGAAACCGTGTTTGTCGAGTTCACCGGAGACGTGGAAGTGATCGCAACCGGGCTAAGTTATCAGCAGAACTATGGCTGTTTATTTAACGTCGTGAATGGAAAAATCAAACTCTATCGGGAGTACTTCGACCCGATAGAGTTTGTGCGAGCATTTGGGTTGAAGAGTTGACCTTGTCGACGCGTAACTCGCCAGCGGCCAGCTAGAGCCTATCTAAAGTCTGTCCGCTGGCCACGGTGCCCCGCTATTGGGACCTGTAACCGCTTTCAGTCCTTGATAGACAAATTTTTGCAGACGCCGTCCATCGTAAGTCTCGGTTGTATAGATGTTGCCTTTGGAATCGGTCGCGATACTATGCACGGCAAAGAACAGGCCTGGGGCGCGACCGCCGTCGCCAAAAGTAGTCAGGATATCCAGGGTCTCTCGTTCCACGATGTGTACGCGGTGGTTTTGACCATCCGCCACGAAGATGTATTTTTGCTCTTCGTCTTTTGAAAATGCGATATCCCATACTGAACCTTGCACAGTAGTATTGGGAATAATCTGTTTTTCTCTTACAAATGTTCCATCAGTTCTAAAGACCTGGATTCTGTCAGCACCCCGATCACACACATACACCAGACCATCAAGGGACGGTTCAGCGCAGTGCACGGGCCCGCGAAATTGAGTCGGTAAAGCTTCTCCCGGTGTATAGATGACTGGATCATCCGTTGGGGTATTGCCATAAGCCCCCCAGTAACGTTTGAAAGCGCCAGTGGCAGCATCCAGCACGACTACCCGTTTGTTGATGTAACCATCAGCGATGTAGGCCTCATTGGCTACCTTGTCGATGGCGATTTCCGCAACTTGTGCGAAATGTTCTGTGCTGTTGCTGTCAGCGCCGTTTCCAGGTTCACCGTATTCGGCAATGAACTGACCGTCGCGGGTGAATACCAGTATATGGGAATCACCACTACCGTTGCCGCCGATCCAGATATCACCGTTGGCGGCAACTTCAATGCCATGGTTGGAAGCTGGCCAGGTGTAATCATCACTGGGTCCACCCCAGGCACTTACCAGATTGCCAGCGGGATCAAATTCGAGAACCGGAGGCGCGGCACTGCAACATTCGCTGACCCCTGCAGTGAGTCCGATTTCACGACCCCCACTTAGAAAAACTTCATCCTGATTTCGATGCACGATAAAGACATGATCCCGTTCATCCACAGCGACGCCAATGGCCATGCCGGTGATCCAGTTGTTGGGCAGGGGTTTGGGCCAGAAAGGATCCACCTGAAAGCTGGGTGCAACCACGGCAGTGCTGGCTGCAGCACTTTGCTGCAAGTGGTTCTGGGCCAATCCGAACGAGAGAAAGGCAATCACCGCAATCAGTCCAATCAGCGATTTCTTGGTTTTGGTATTCATCAGCAAGCTCCAGCGAACTCAAAGGCAACGGGACCAGCGGTGCCAAATTGCAGGGCTCCGACTAGTGATCTACACTCTACGTATAAATACGTTGATATCCTACGTATATATACGTAGATATGTCAATCCCCGTTGAATCCTGGACTTCAGGGCCAGGGGAGCCAGAGCAGGGCAGCAAGATGGGAAACAAAAAAACCGAGCTCCTGACCCAGACCGAACTCGAGTTTATGAAGCTTATTTGGGGGCTGGGTGAGTCCACAGTTCGCCAGGTGCGAGGCGCGATGACAAACGCAGAGGACGTGCCTTACACAACCGTTGCCGCCGTGATCAGATTGCTGGCGAAGAAAGGCTTTCTTGATTCACGTATGGTTGGCAAAACGCTCCACTACTCGCCAGCAGTTTCGCGGTCAGAATATGAATCTAAAGCAATTACTCAGATAGTAGAAAGGCTGTTCGACGGTGCGCCTGTCGATCTGGCGACTCGACTCATTGACGACCATGAGTTTAGCCCTGAAGAACTGAAGATGATCCAAACTGATTTATCAAAGAAGATCAAAGAGTTTGAGAATCGCGACTAAATATCTATATGACTAAGAGTTCATAAACATAAGGACAAGCTGCGATGACAATAGCAATCATTCTGTTGAATTACTTCAAGCTGGGTCTGTTAGTGATGGCATCTTACTTCCTATGGGATGCCGCAACTTCCATACAGTCCCGATTCAACAAAGGCATGGAAGCCAACTTTCAATTGCGCATCGCCAGACTTGTATTTCTTTCAGCCTTACTTATGCCGCTCATGGTGGTGTTGTTCTCCATACAATCACCAACATTCGAATTGATTCCAACTCAGGGCCTACAAATCGAATCTGAACCGAAAGGATTAGCTATTGTAAGTGCAATTGCGCTAATTCTGATTGTGGGGATCTCGATCAACCTGTATCGGTTTACAAAGGAATTCACAAAACTGCAAAGTATTCTCAGAGAAAGCTCAAACCTGAAGAGACTTGGTAAGGTTCGAATTCTCTACAATTCAAATATCAAGATCCCATTTGCCACTGGATTGTTTCGTACAAAAATAATCGTGCTACCTGAAGAGCTGATTCTCAACAGGGAGAACCTAAGCATCGTTCTTAAACATGAAGGTCATCATATCCGTATGGGTGATCTGTATTGGTCGATTTTTGCCCGGATTGTTTCTATCGTGTTTTTTTGGAACCCGGCTGCATATGCCTGGAAACGAGACCTGCATGATTTACAAGAATTCGCTTGTGATCAGTATGTAACGTCCCATGTAGGAATTTCCAGGAAGGCTTATGCCAACTGTTTGTTTCATGTTGCTGCTTATGAAAGCTACGAACAGTACACACTGGTCACGCCAATGAGTTTGTGGCGCGGTGGTTTGCGAATCGATGGTCCAAATCTAAAGAATCGAATAGATTCGCTTTATTATGAGAAAAAGTATGGCGCACAAGTGTCGCCAGCCGGTTTTGCACTCTCTGGCATGGTGATTGTTTCTATTCTGTGTTTTGGGGAACGAACTCAGTTGGTCAACGTGACGGCCGCAGATGTAAACCCAGGCAACTTTTTGCAAGACGCAGATTCATTCACAAGCGGCTCTATTCAAGAGCCAGTATTAGCTCCCGGCTTTCAACCTGACCCACACTTTGGCAGGTTAATCAAAAAACCAGAATAGGCTTGAGTGTTCGAGTCAATCTTGCAGTGCTTGCACACCTAGTTTTGCAAGAATCGTTGTGCGCTTTCCAGGTTACATTCGTCAATAACAACTTCATAATTGGGTTGATATACCCACTGAGTTTCCAATGACATCGGTGAAGCCAGATACAATGGATCTGTAAGGGTAAACTGGTAGCTTATCGTCCTCCCGTCGTCACTCAAGGTGAATCTCTCTATAAGATGTTTATCTGGACCCGAAGGTAGTCCGAATCCGTTGCCAAAATTGTTTTCAGCAAAGTGAGTGGTCTCTACGACCAGAGTGCTTCCCTCCCAACGTCCAATTGAGTGCCCCTGATTGGAGTAGCCGGCATCCTCATGGGAGTCCCTATTCATGTGAATAACACGCACACCACCGTCGTATTCACTGATAATTTTTATCTGATCGTCTTGTATCTGAATTTCCTTATTGTCTCCAAAGTGCATGATGAGCGGCGCCGTCACTTCTATGCAATTGAGTGCAGGGTTCATTGTTAATTCGTCGAATTGCTTCATCCGTTCCAATGCGTATTCAGTAACATCATGGAGCCCGGTTCCAGGTTGAAAATCTGTATCAACTTCTCTCGGAATAATTACAGGAGGAGTCAGCGGGTTTTGCCAAACACCAGCTAAACTAGTTGCACCCGACGTTGCTTCTTCAAGTTGAAAGATGCCGGAGAAAAATTCCTTCTCATCCCAGAGCTTCCTTCCTCGGTGGAAGATCGTTTCGGGAAAAATGCCAGGAGATGCCATGCTTTTGCTTGGGCTTCCAGTCACACGAATCACATCTCCGATTTTCAATGTGTCTCTGGACCAACCAACTTTCCGGAGACCCGCAGGATTCACACCCTCCACAGCCCAGTTAAGAACTTGTCCGTTTTCAGCCACTTGATCGACATAAATGAATACATGAGGGTTTACCCACTGCACTCGAGTTACTGTGCCCTCGATCAACACCGTTTCTTCAAGATTGTAGGTAGAACTGGAGTGGTGGGCGTTAGCTGAAGTGGCTATGCAAAGCAGGGATATTTGTATCAGATACAAAAACGGTCGGAATGTCATCAGTGAACCTCCGTCTTTCGATTTGTCGGTGAATCAGTGGTACTTATGCAAAAATTTGGAGCGAGCCCAAGAAGCTCTTTTTGTTAGGCATACCTGGAAGACGAAGTGTGGACTGAAATGTTACATCTCAGTCCACTAATTGATTCAATGTAGTATGGCCGGAAGTCCTACAGTACCCGATCTTCCAACTCATCCAGGGCTTCTCTTCGAGTGTGGTTGCTCGGGTGATTGCGGGCGATTTCCAGCAGCAGGTTGCCCACCGCCGGATCATCCAGATCAGCCATGGCCCGCACCGCATTTTCCCTGACATCTTCGTTGCCGTCACTCCAGGCCAGTCGATTGAGATCGTCGAGCACCAGACTGGCATCGAATTCGGCGAGCGTGTCCACCGCTTCGGAACGCAGATCACCATCGTAACGGTCTGCGTCGTTAGCCACTTCAAGCAAGTAGGGGACTGCCAATTCGGCGGACACATTGTCCATACTTTGCAGCGCTTCTTCTCGGAGATCCCTGCTGGGGTCGTCCTCGAATATGTCTCTTAAGACCGGGAATGCCCGCTCACCGTCCATGTTGGCGACCAGATTCATTGAAG
>JANQJM010000141.1 GCA_028281635.1 Pseudomonadales bacterium
TCAGCTACGAGATGCCGGGCAACTGAACTTAGACGACCCTGCATCCAAGTATATTTCTGAACTCCAGAACCTAAACTATCTGACAACTGACTCTCCGGAAATAACCATCCGACAGCTTTTAATTCACGGCGCCGGATTTCCCTATGATGATCCTTGGGGAGATCGCCAACTCGCTATTTCTGACGCGGAATTTTTGGAACTGTTGAATGCAGGACCTTCTTTTTCTACACCAACTGGATCAGCGTATGAATACAGCAATCTTGGCTATTCAATACTTGGCCAAATAATTCAGGAAGTGTCTGGAACCTCTTTCGAAGAATACACCACGCAAAACATACTCCTACCGCTGGGAATGAATAACTCAGTCTGGGAGTATGATAAGGCCGCCACTAGTGATCTATCGCTCGGTTACAACTGGATTGGCGAATCATTCGTAAACATACCATTGGAACACCATGGGGCGTTTGGTCCGATGGCAGGGCTTATTACGTCAATTGAAGATTTCACCAAGTATGCTGCTTTTCACTTGTCAGCATGGCCGCCAAGAGACGATCAAGAGTCAGAAGTACTCAGACGCAGTTCTTTGCGTGAAATGCATACACCACAGCAATGGAAAACATTTCGAAAACTTAGTTCTTGCCCGTTCGTCATTTTGTATACCTATGGATTGAATTGGGCTGAGGAATGCGATGCTGACAGTTATCTGTCACACAGCGGTGGCCTTCCAGGCTTTGGAAGTGATTGGATTTTTTCACCACAATACGGACTAGCGGTGATGGCGTTCAATAATCGTACTTATGCGGCGCCTGCAAGCGCGAATCGAGCGATTCTTAAATACATTATCCAAGAAGCTGAACTAGAACCTCTGGAGCAACCAGTTTCTTCCGTCCTGGTCAGCATGAAAGATGAACTTGTGAAAATTCTTCTGGATTGGAACGGTTATCAAAAATCTGAAATCTTTGCAGTGAATTTTTTCATGGACAATAGGCGGCAAGATTTGGTTGAAAATTCACAGAGGCTTTCTCAGGAAGTAGGAGAAATTATTGGCGTGTCAGATATTCTTGCAGAGAATCAACTTCAAGGTAGTTTTCAAGTTCACGGTGAAAAAAAGGACTTGAGGATTTCGTTTGGGCTTAGTCCAGAACCTCGTCCTTTGATACAAAGACTCGATATCACCCTCATCGAGAACTCGACTGACTAGTTTTGCAACGAGCCACTAAGTCGCATCATTCGGTATCAAATCACTTCTTGTTCGCTAAACAGCTCTGTCTTACCGGGCAAACTCCTGCACCCTAAGTAACGCCCTGATATTACCCTGAATTGTAGACGTCGCTTCAGCCGGAGCAATTTCAACAGCCTGTGTAAGCAGGTTTATCGCCAGCTGCCAGTCTTCCTGGTCAGCGGCCATCTGGGCGTGCTCGGTAAGTGCTGAAAGGGCCACAGACTCTTCTCTCGCGGCCCTCTGGTAGTAGATATCAGCTTGCTCGAAGTCCTGTTCGAGCTTCAAAAGTTGGGCAAGTGACAATAGTGCCTGCCCGTCAGTGGGATTGGCGTCGATTACCCTTCTCAATGCAGCCGCGGCCTCAATACGCTGGCCTGTTGCCAGTAAAATCCTCGCGTTCCTGGTTTCCAGTGTATTTTGCCGAGCCGTGTTTAAGCGACCATCATAAGCTTGCGCAATTTCTTGCCAGAACGCCTCTGCTGAATCCCAGTCTTCAAGAGCTGATAGCTGATCGAACTGTGCTATCACTGTTTCAAATTCGGGCAGGCCTGATTGCTGCAGGCCATTCGTGAAAGCGGTTAACGCCAGCTCAGGCATTTGTTTGTTTATGAACATGTTTCCCAATAAGGCAAAACTGTCACTTGTAAGCAAACCAAATCTGTTTGCAATTAGAATGGTGTTCAACGCTCCTTCATAGTTATCGTCCTGCAAAAATGCGTTTACTTGAAGCATGTAATAGCTGGCATTGGTCGCATCTCCGGCAATGAGTTCATCGAGTACTGCAATTGCTTCTGAGGTTGCGCCTGTATTTAGAGCGCTCAGGGCGAGAGAGTAGCTTGTAGATTCATCTTCCGGATTAGAAGCTTTGGCTATACGAAAAGCACTAAGAGCCTCATCATAGTTTTCTTCCAGGTAGTGACAGATGCCAAAACCCTTGAAGATAGATCCGTTACTTCCGCCAATTTCAAGTGCGCCATGGCCAGCGCTAAATACTTTGGGGCAGTCTTCCTGAAGTAAATAAATTTCCATCATTCGAACATAGGCATCCACATAGGCAGGATATTTTTCAATCGCCTGCAGGTAGTATTCCAATGCGAGATTTTCGTCACCTCTGAGCTGATAGAGTTGCCCAATTGCGAACTCAATATTCGCAGAATAGACATAGTCATGCTCGCCTGCGCCGCGCACGCGCCGGTCTTCCTGAGCTCGCCTCCTCACTTCATCCTGAATGAAATCCAGCGCAGCATCTAAATCTTGCAGATACATCTCCGAAACGACCTGCAAAATTACGCTTTCGCGGGGGTCGAGGCCAGGTGCGCCAGGGCGCAATCCGACTTCAAAGCTACGGTTGAATTCTCTCAGAAATGCTGGATTATCAAGCGAGATATTCAATTCATCCAATGACACTTGTCCAACAGTTGTTTGAGGGAGAAGCAGTATCCAGCACAGTAGACAGTGGCGGCCGGGCTGATAGTTCTGGCGCACAGTGGTTGCTAACGACCTCAATATTGAATGCAGGGTATTGCTCATGTCATTCACCAGTGCGTTGTGCCACATCGGACATGGCCCTGAATTTGCGGACATAAAGCTCATCAGGAATTTCACCTCTGGCGACCTTCTGATTCCAGTCGCGCAACATAAGAGATACTGCCAGGCCAAATTCTTCTTTTTCAATGTTGAGCATTGCTCTACGTTCGAGTGATGTATTGTCACAACTTCGAGAGCTGGAAATGGCTCTCTCGGAATGAGAATCGCTCTCAAGCATCTTTCCCAGCTTGTATTCAGTTTCTGAGAGTAATAGTAGCGCCTGGCAGTTGAGAGGGTCTTCGGCAATTAACTGCTCCAGAATTTCTTCGGCAGATTCCAGATTGCCAAGCTGGTGTTCAATACCAGCCACCATAATCCTTGCTGGACTACTTGCTGGGTTATAGTCGAGACCATCTGATCGACGAACCAGCGGTGTTACGACAGATTCACCAAATGAAGCAGCAGTGTTCAACCCATCAGCATGCAGTTTGGATTTCAGCGCAAACTCCAGATATTTTGTGCTCTCTTTATTGGAATCGAAAAAAGTTCGTAGCTCCTCATCGTCGATACTACTTGCAAGACCGGCCCTGATCTTGAGTCCTGTTAGACTAGTCTGCTCGGCTGCAGTCAATTCACCAAATCGGGATTTAATTTCCAATAGCGCCAGGAGTTCCTCTTCACTGCCTTCGACTCGCTGTTCGGCAATCAGGATTTCTAGCTTAAGTCTCCTTGCTTCAGATTCATTTTCAATCTGGTTTGTCAAAGACAGTGCATGTTGAAACTTCGAAAGCTTCACAAGAGAGCGTATTTGTATCCGTAATACCTGCGGGTTTGACTGGTCCAGCAACCTGGAAAGTGCTGCTGATTCTGCTGCTGTGTTCCAGTCCCTAGCTTCAAAGGCACAGTAAGCCTGCACGTTTTTGATGTACACAGAAAACGCCCCTAGCCTCACTGCTTCGTGCGCAGCCTCCAACGCGCCGGGGCAATCTCCGGTTAAAGCGAGTGCATAAGCTTTGTTCTTGTATGCCAGTTTGAAGTTCTGAAATTCAGCAATGGCCCTGTCATAAGAGTCGATCGCAAGCCCATACTCTGACTGCAGAAAGTAAATGTTTCCCATCAGATAGTAGGTATCTGCTACCGCATCTTCATCGAGATTATCTTCGAAATAGCCCTCTTCAATATCTTCATTGTTTTCCATGTAACTGATGAGAAAACGCCTGTCCATCCAGTCTTTGGGTTCGAAGAAGTTTCTCGCTTCTGGATCGATTTTCGGGCGAGGCGGAAAAGACTCCAGGTCCCGGTTGATCGTCCCCAGCTGATAATAAGGGATAGGGTTAGGGGTGAATTCGTTGGTTTCCAGCCGATCCGGGCGGGAACCAATCCAGTCATAAACCCCCTGCACGCGGGCCTGGAATAGGGGGTCATTCCAATCCGCTCTATAATGCGGCCAATCTTCCTGTGCGGAAGACGAGAGCCAAAAAGCCAGAACGCAGACAGCCAGTGGCAGATGGAATTTTTTAAAGCGCATCAACATGTTGCTAATTTGCCGTAATGGTTAAGGGCAACCGGATAAAACGTTCAACCGGTTCGCCGTCAACTGTAGGTCTGCTGTAGCGCATGCGTGGTATGGCTTCCCTTACCATCTTGGCAAGTTCTGGGTCGGGATGATCGATTCGTTCAATGCCGACGAAAACGAGAGAACCATCCTTCAGCCACTTGACCATCAATTCCGCAGTAAATTGTGTGATGCCTTCCCTGTCCATATAGTCTGAATTCAGAGTCGGTCTCACCAGAAGAATTGGTGGCCTGTCTATTCCTTCAGTGCCAAATCCCACACCTTCCATGTTGAAAGTCACGCCGCTGCTTGAGCCAAGGTCGAATCCACCTAAGCCCAGATCCGCACCTCTTCCAATGCCAATATCGTTTCCGAGGGAGACAGGCAGAAGTCGCACTGCAGTGGGAATCGATTCAAGATTAATTCCCCCTTGCGAGCTACTGGCAGCATCAGAACTTTGTGACTGCAGCGGAGGCGGAGGAGGCGGGGGCGGAACCACATCCACTTCACGCACAACCAGCACCGAACTGTCCTCAACCTCACTCAATTTCTGAGACAAGGGAAGCACCGCAAATAACAATGCAACGATCAATAGCGTTAGCAGATTCGTTCTTGTCACTATTCGCTTGACGAGGCCAAACATATCAATGCCTGCGATTATTGGTAGTTGGCTGTGGCGATGTTTACAGAGACTGCACCGCCCAGCTTCGCTTCATCTATGACTCTTACCAGTAGGTCGGCGTTGACGGTGCGGTCGGCCTGAATCACGACAGGCAGATCATCCCTCGACAACAGCCGCTCGACAAGTGGTCTTACCCCTGCGGTCCCGATGTTGCGCCCGCCGTAAACAATCTGTCCGGTTGAGGTGATGGCGATGAGTATGCTCTGACTATCAAGTTCCTGTGCTGAAATCGCCTGTGGCTTGTTGACATCAACTCCAGTCTCCTGAACGAAGGTGGTCGTTACAATGAAAAAGATGAGCAGTATGAAAACAACATCGATCAGAGGAGAGATATTGATTTCACCGGTTGCAGCTTCATCGTCCTGAAACAATGATTTACGCATAGACATCTAGCCCTTTGCTTTGTCCAGTTTTAACAGCTCGTGCTCTATCTGCTTGATTCGCGAATCAACAAACATCAGCATGAACAAAGCTGGAATTGATATAACCAGGCCAGTTTCTGTAGTAATCATCGCTTCAGATATTCCGGCTGCCACCTGATCGAATACATCCCCTTCGCTTTGCGTTAATCCCCTGAACGTAGTCAGCATTCCCATTACCGTGCCCAGTAGTCCGAGTAACGGTGCGGTTGTGGTCAAAACCTGCAGTAGGCTCCTTCGCCCACGCAGGAATTGCAACTGGTCAGCTCTGAATTCATCGATACCCGCGAGTATAATCTGCTCAGTAAGAGGTTCTTCCGCGGTTCCCGATACGCGGGGGAGCTTCAAGAGTGTATCTATGGCAATCCAATAGAGGAAAAACGCCAACCCAGCGAGCGCCAGCATCAAGCTGCCACCTGCCTGCACTACGGCGACTAGATCTTGAAGAAATTCACTCATGATTTCCTGCGTCATCAGGGACTGACAGACCGTTAGTGAAGATCAATGCGAATTTCTCCATGTCTCCGAGGATCGATTTAATGCGGCGACTTAATAGAGCGTGAATCAAAAGAGCCGGGATCGCCACTATAAGGCCAAATTCTGTCGTTATCAGGGCTTCTGAAATGCCGGATGAAAGCATTCGCGAATCCCCGGTGCCGAAGATTGCAATTAGATTGAATGTGTTGATCATGCCAGTGACCGTGCCCAGTAAACCCAACAGCGGTGCAACTGCAGCGGTCGTTGCTATGACCGGCAAGAGCCGATTTAAGATCGGTCTTGTTTCGAGGATGTTTTCGTACAAGATTTCTTCGAGCAGCTGCGGAGATTCGCTACTGTTGTTGACGCCGGCAACCAGCATCGGGCCGACTGGTGCTGGTAAATTCGCAGCCAGTTTGGCCGCTTGTTCCGGCTCCGATTGACGAAGTTTATTCAGCACTGCTCTGACCTGCTCAGTTGTAGGTAATGTGATGCGGAGTATTTGTGCTGCTTTGTATATGGAAATACTCAAGGCAAGAACTGCAAAGAACAAGATCGGGAGTATCCATATGCCGCCACGGCTGATCTGGCTGTACAGGCTATCGCGACTTTCCGAAATTTGCGCCACTACCCCTTCTGAGACATCAGCTGACAGTTCGACAGGCATGCCATTAGTCAGTTGGGTTATTGGTTCAAGTTCGTCTCCAAGGTTGAGAATTCGTGCGTATAAACCTTCTTCCGCTGACTCAATGCCTCCCAACTCCCGGTCGTCGCTTATGAAATAAACCAGTGGGCCGAATCGGGTAAAGGTACCTCCACGAAGGCTGCCATCCTGAGTCGCGATATCGCCTTGATATTGGCTCCCGCCAAATGCAGATCGAACCCTGTCCATGCCAGCGTTTACGATGGAAAGCTGGGCATCGACAGCGGCCAGACCTGAGGGCGCATTCGATGATTCGCGATAGGCTTCGGTAACTTCCGAATGAGTAGCAATCTCTGAAATCCTGAGATTACTTTGAAACCGATTGGCATACTCATCAAGCAAGTTCAGTATGTAGAGGTTCTCACTCTCCCAGGCCTGGATACTTGCGGTCAGGTCGATGAGGCTCAATTCTCTGCTATCGCGAACCGATTGCAGACGAGCTGCTTCTCTCCTCAGTTCCCTGATTTCGCCCTCAGTCGAGTTCAATTCAGAAATCAGTGGAATTTTCTCTGTCGCAATTTCTTCTCTTACGGTTGCGAGCGTTAAGAGAGATTGTTCCAGGTCTGATTGCACAGATTGGCGAACTTCTTCAAGGGAAGTCGGTTGAGCGACTGTGTTCACCGAGACTTGCAAGACTATACCCCATGCAAGTATGCGGCTGATCGTGGCTGCAACTCTCATTGCCTCACCTGCATCGGGAGCTCAATTAGACGGGGAGAAATCCGGGATTCATAAACTTCTACCGCGATGAGTATCGCTGATGCCATATCATCTTCTCGTTGCCATTCCCACCCGAACTCGTCAGGTACTCCGATCCCTGCAATAGTTCCACTTCCGTTTGCGTAGAATGCTCGCGACAATCCGAGATACAGCACTTGCACTTCTACTTCGCGACCGGGATCAACCTCAATGGCTTCAGTAGTCAGAACTATCGTGCTGTCAAAGGCTTCAATCTCCGACAGAATGCCGAGGACAGCTTGTACCCTTTCACTGAGAGACCTTGTACTGGTTTGGTTCTCACTTCCCAACAAACTGAACCGCGGGCTTAGCTCTCGTTGCAGAACCAGAGGAAGCCTGGGTTGCAAAACCAGCAGTTGACGTTCGTAATTGGATACTTCGGATTGCAATGATGCCGAAATCTCCTGGTAGGCTGTAAGTTGCTCTACCAGAGCTGCTCTTTCTTCGTCGGCCCGACTGGCTGTTTGCTGTGCCTGCTCAATTTGCTCTTCCAGAATTCTGCGTTCAGTATCAAGAATGCTGAGCAAATCCTCGATGGAGGATTTCTCTTCTCTCCACTGTCGATTCTCCTGGGATATAAGTTGCTCTAAACGTATCCACTCCTGTACTGCTTCTTTGGTTTCATCGAGTAGCTCTGCTGCGAAAGTCTGAGGAGAAACGGCAACCAGGAATAAGAGAAATATAGAATGAACAAATCTATTCCTGACACCTTTTGTGCTTGAGTTGTAAATCACGTAGTAGGGCACTCCAAACATTTGTCTAACGGTGTGCCGCAAGAACACCGGCAAGATGGATAACTATAAGGGTCTAGCCGAACATGCGTCATGCCTGATTTCTCAGGCTGGTTCCGTTGGTTTCACCGGTCCTTTTTGTCACCGGCAAAGTTTAAAAACGAATAGGAATGCAGGGCGTTCATCGCATTCTTGCTTCTTCCTGGTTAAGGCGGCGTCCAATCTCAGGAATTCCAACAATGCCTCTTTTATCTCAGGGTTTTCATTGGCTACTCGGGCGACATTGTTTCTAAGCCCATCCCAATCCGTCTGGTGCTGCCTCGCGACGTTCGCAGGAGTTTCCAAAAGATTTAGACCTATGATGCTTCCTTGAGCATTGTCGGCCAGCGCCCGTTCAAAGAAGACTGGCCAGCAAAAATCTTGAGGAATTTGTGAGTTTGTCCAGCGTGTTTTCCTGCAGTCTACATCATATTTATCTACCTCGTTCACTGCACTGTAGTCATCAAAAAGTTTGTTCCTGATCTGTTCCATCTGTGATCTTATGCTAGAGGAAGACCTTTCTGCAGTTACTACAATTTCTTCAATTGGGATGCTTCGAGTGATTTCATCGAATGCTTCAGAATTTCCTTCTCCTGTTTGATTGCCAGACTGAGAGTCCTCCTGAATACTTGATTCATTGGGATCTTCTTGGTCTTGAGCAAAGACACTGGTGCTGCCCGCAGTAGACATTCCAATGACAGCGACAGCGATAAAACTAAGTATCTTGCGTTGAAATAGATCAATCATTGCTCGCCTCCATTTTCGGTATGTACCCCGAATTTATATGTTTCTGCCCATGCAGTATTCGATCTTGGTTCTTTAGTAGAGAGAGTAGAAGTTGATCCTGTCATCTAAAGGTTGAGGGACCTTGTTAGGAAATTCTATTTCCAACACTCTCAATCAATCGTCATGAACATCGCCGAAAGACAAATAGCACCGGAGGTTTGGCCAGGCATTCTTCCCGCCTGCTGTGATAAACCTGTTCCAGCTGCGCCAGCTTGGTCAGCGAGTCATAGACATCCGGTTGCTCCATTGCGATCACCAGAATATTGTTCTTGAGGCTTTCAAACCTCGATCTATTTCTAGCCTTCAGCGTAGCGATTGGTGTAATTCCCTGTAAGTTCATGGATTGACCTCCATAGACTGCTCTAACCATACCAGCACCGTTGATAACGGCCTGAGCATCTGCTGCGACAACATCCTCGAAGAATTGTGGCCAGCAACGGTACGCACGAAGCAGATCTTCATAAAGCTCTTTCTTTCTGCAATGAACTTGAAATTCCTTAACCTGATTGTGTTCGTTGTATGTCAAGTAAAGCATCCTTTTAGTTCGCCGGATTTCAGAGCGAAGTGAGTACAATGAACGTCTTGCGGTTACCGTAATTTCTTCAACGGTAGTGGGCGCACTGATTGTCAATTCTCCAGTTTCATCGATGTTCAGTCTTAACTGGCGAGACTTCCCCGGTTCAGCCGATTCTGCAGGGATCGGTAGTTGATTCGAGGTTTCGGATTCAGCGCTTAACTGGTGAGGGCCAGAAGGAAAATACTCCTGGCCTGTCTCTGGTGCCTGTTGCTTTATCTCCCGCACCAACTGAATCGGTTCCAAGTCGGCAGCCAATACTCGCCCGGAGGAATCACGTGGCGATATCTGTATTTGTAAGGGTTCCACTCCTGTCGCGAATCTATTCGATCGCTGGTATTCAGAAATTGGTTTGATTGTCGGTTCTGCTCGGACTATGTCTATGAACGCTGATTGTTCCTCACTGACTTCCGGCACACCCGAGCCAGAAAGTTCTACTACATTAGGTTCTGCAGCACTGGAGAAAGTTGGGTTTACTTCCAAATGCAACTTCTGTTCTTCAGTTACTATGGATTCAGCGATAGCCTGTGATGGGAAGGGGTACTGTGGCCAAACTGGTGCCCATGCCGAAGGTAGCACCAGCATCAAACACAGCATCAGCAAACAGAATCTTGCATAGGTGCCAGTAGAGTGATCGAGATTAGAATCGAGAAGAATACGCACCCTGGCCTTAAGGTCAGTAGACTGCAGCCAGGCCAGTGAATGTAAATTTAGTGAGTTGTGTCGCAGTGACTTCGAAAGTTCTACCAGATTGGTGGCATAACTTCCTGCGAGTTCGGCCCTGTTTTGGCTGTCATAGTTTACTACCCAGTCGTCGCAGGCCAGTTCTCTTTCAAAGCTGATTTTACGATTGATGTAGCGAACCGCAGGATGCCAATAAAGGAATATTGATGCCACAGCCTGGATTAGTACGATAATCGTATCACGTCTTTTTATGTGCGCCAGCTCATGCAGTAAAACTTGGTCAAGAAGAACATTCGAGACGTCAGGCCGTGTCATGTGACTCGGCATTAAAATCGTAGGATGAAAGATCCCTGTAGCAAGTGGGTTTCTGACCTGACTGCTATGCTTGAGCCTTGGGGCTCTATTTAACCTGATATACGTTCCAAGTTTTGTCAGCCGAGAGTAAAGCTCACCGCTCACAGGTTCAGATGAGGCAACAAGTCTCCTTAGGTCCTGGTAAGACTGAATCGTCGTTATGATTCTGAATATTGCCCCTGTTAGCAGCAGGAGCGAGAGTGAGATGCCTATCCAGGAGAGGGCCTTGGAATTCGAGAAGAACTCCAGAGAGATTCGCCAGAGTGGGGCTTGCCATTGAGTTGATGGCGGATTTGCTTCTCCAGCACTAATTGGGTCTGACTGATCTGCAGCGAGAGGTCCGAGTCGTTCAGCATTGTCGATAGATCGTACTGGTGGGGAAATTATTTCTGTTAGAAACTCGTTGGAGTTGGATTCCAACTTCGCATTTAAAATATTTGCCTGAAAGTGTGGCGTTATAAAACTCTGTAGAGGTAAGAACAGGAGTAATACCAGAACGCTAAACCAGACATTGTGCCTGGTGGTTGCATTAGCAGTGATTAAACACAGCAATCCTCTGGTCAGGATCACAATTAACATTCCCAATACCAGATAGTTTGCTATCAGTAACGAAAAGAATTGAAACTTTTCCAGCAACTGATTTCTCCAGCTTATGTTTTGCTTTTGTTAATCAAATCCCTAATTTGCGCTATTTCCGAGGCATCCAGTGCCTCGTCTTCGAGAAGATTCACAACCAATGACTGGGGTGAGCCATGGAAAAAATTGGACAGCAATTGGTTTATTGCTGCAGTTCTTGCTTTGTTTCGCTCAACAAGCGGTTTATAAACGTAGGTTCGGCCAGATACGAAATGCTCAACGTAGCCTTTGGATTCCAGAACTCTTAGCATCGTTTGTACGGTCTTGTATGTCGCAGATTGACTCTTTTTCAGAACCTCGGTCACATCTCTTACGGACGCCTCTTCGAGTTCCCAAATCACGTCCATAATCTTCAGTTCACCATCCGTGAGAATTTTTGATGCCTTTCTTGCCAAATCTACTCCGAAGTCGTTATTCTTTAAGACATAGATCAGAGTAGCTTCTGTACATCACTGTGTCAATCAAAGCGATGCAGACAACAAACCCTGAATTAAAAACGTTAGAGATTGGTCAAGAGATAAGCCACCGAGATTTTTACACTACTGTCGGTGCCGGTGGCATACAGTGAGAGGCGGGGAGAGATTTGTGTTTCTCTGGTGTTGGCTTTTTGGCAAAGGCAGCCCTTCGGGTGAGCCTCAGAGATTAGTACTTTTTCCGGATAGCTTAACAGTTCTTACTCTGCGCGATTTTCAAACTTGAACACTAATTGTCCTTCGCATCGATGTGGGATTTGCGCATCTTGCGCAACTTTTGCATCTGACTTTCGATTTTGTTCATCTTCTCACTGAGTTCGCGCTTGGCAGCGATGATTTCATCGTCTTCCCCTACTTCGAACTCTTTGTAGGATGAATACAGTTTCGATTGCTCTTCTTTTAGTTTTCCAGCGCGATAAGTTTTGTACTGACTTACCTGTCGACGCACTGCGAGACCAGGAACCAGCACTATTGACACTGCAAGAATGTATGGAAACGTCAGCCAAAACAAATACAAAAGCTGAACATAGCTTTTGTACATAAAACTCCAACGCACATTGGCCAAAAAAATCGAAACCAGAATACCCACCGCCCCTATTAATAGAGCGAAAAACCAAAGCGAATCACCCAGGGTGCCAATGCCACCAGATCCATCTGGGTCTTCGGGATCAAGCGAGTGCTGTAAACTCGGTGCGAAACTCAGAACCAGCTTTATCACCGCTGCAATGGAAAGTAGGCCAATTCCCGCCAAAAAACCGGATAGAAAGAAACCGATATAGAACAAGGTCAGTGCTGCAACCGACTCATGAATAACAGCTGGAACCCCCAGCAGATGGCCGATGCCAGTATTTAAGGTTGCGAAGCTAAGACCTGCCATGATGAACCGGCTGTCGCTAAGCCAGTTGTCCACAATCTCTTGCGTGAGCTTTGTTTGGCCTTCAAATTTATCGATGGTAGCCAGGCTTTTGCGGAAGGCCATAGTGGCCGCATACAGCGCCATGATGCAAGTAGACATGATGGCGCCCAGAACCCAGAGTGATTGTTCGAAGAAGGCCACTTTGTTGGGAATAGCCATGAATAAGGCAAGGATATAGATCAAGCCGACACTGAGAGACAGGCTCACCTTGGCAGTCATGCTCAGCATATTGCCATCACGGTAAGGGTCGTAGAACGGATAGAACTCTGTATGTTGACGGTCCATGGTTGTTCTTATTTCTTTCGATTTCGGACGCTATATTGGTCGATACACGCAGCTATAACAATTGCGCTACGGTAATTCACCCGGACTTATTCTAGTAAGTGGCGCCAACCTTTTTCAATGCCCCCAATTATATGACCGAGGAGCGAAAAATTCCGTTCCTCAGGTCTCAGTTTTCCAGGTTATCGGTCATTGCGACTGCTTCTTCTGCTGCGGTTGGGTGCCACGGAGTTAATGGGAATGGCAGTTGGGAACTTATAAGGCTATGGTATTTCTGGTGTGGATTGATTGTATTCCTTAGAAAGAAGTCAAATTCTGGATGATTTGTAAGAAAAGAAGAACGGATGCCGAAGCCATTACTACTATAACTTGACCATCTATACATCGCCGCGTGGTTCACTAGACCTTCAATCAATGGTTGCTGTTCGATTGCGATCTGACTTTGAAGAACCTCGCCTTCGGTTGTAAGGGGCTTACTCTTTCTATTCTTACCAAGACAATCTGAAGCCCGTGTAAATCGATCACCATAGTACTCACGATACTGACACATTACCGTATCCAGTAAACGATTAATTCCGGTAGGAGTCCCGGGCGTAACAAGTAAAAGCACTCGATTTGGTAACACACAGTAGGCATGCAGACAGACCTTGAATGTCTTGAGGCTATTAAGCAGCCGACATATGTAGTATTGGCTGCAGGCGTCATCATAGAAGCAACCTGCAATGGTCTTCTCTTGTTGTGTTAAAAAATGCGTTATCCCCGGTTGATGATATCTAAGAACACGCATTTAACTAACCCAGCCTCAATTCATTGTCTGCATGAGCCACTAGCTCTGGATCGTGCGTAACCAACACAATTGTCATGCCCTCGCTTTTTAATTCTTGCAGCAGGGAGATTGCAGCCTCCCTGTTCAAATGAGAGAGGGCTTCATCCAACAATAATAGTTTGGGAGACCGGTAGAGGGCACGTGCTAACAGGACACGTTGTATCTGGCCAGCAGACAAGATGCTTCCTAGCTCCCCTATCTCTGTGCAAAATCCAAGCGGCAAGTTTTCCACCATGCCACTGATTTCCAAACGATCGCAGACTTCAACGAGCCTGGTCTGGTTACCTGCATCTCTCCCCAGGTTAATGTTGTAAGCAAGGTCCCCAGCTAACAGATCATCCCCATGCAACACTGCACTTACTTGGGCTCGCAGTTCAGTTTTTCCGATACTAGCTAGATCTCGCCCTCCAATACTTATAGTGCCGGTGTATATCGGGTCCAGCCGAAGTATTAGTTTTAATAGAGAAGTTTTGCCACATCCAGATCTCCCTGTAAGGGCCGTAGTTTCTCCTTCAGTGAACGTAAAACTAATGTCGTTGAGAAGGTTTTCAGCCAGCCCATGATAGCTCAATGACAGGTTTCGAAGCACAACATCACCTGATAGTGACTGACCAATGAGTGAAGGTCTGGAGGATAGTTTCTCACCTGAAGTCAAAAGGATGTCAGAAACTCGCTCAAGTTCGAGGTTTACAAGTCGTATCTCACTCAATTTGGGAAGCATCGCAAGCACTGAATTGGAAAAGTGCTGCTTAAGAAAGACAAAACTCATGAGCTGCCCCAATGTCATTCCTCCGCTGATAACACCTGAAGCCCCCAGGTACACCACACAAATGTTTTCTATGCCTAGCAGCAGGGCCTGTACAGAATTCAGACTCGCTTGAAATGAGTCTAGTTTGTATCCAGTGTTTAATTGTGACGCATAGGTCGATTCCCAATCTGATAGCCTGTCTAATTCGATTCCATTGACCTTCGTAGTCCTGATTGTTCGTATATTCTCCATGAACCGGGTCTGCTGCTTTGCGCCGGTAGTTAGCGCAAGCTTCCTCAAACCACCCTCATGAGGTAGTGCTAACACGCGCAACAGTGCAACTACTGCGACTGCACTCAATACTATCGTTGCCAGAGTAGGACTATATACAAACAACAGTACAAGCGTGATCACAGAGAACAAGCCATCGACGACGACCGTGATCATTTCTTGTGTAACCAGCTTGCGAATAGTCTCCAGAGAACCAAATCGGGAAACAATATCCCCAATTTCTCTACGACTGTAAAAATCCAGAGGTAAGGAAAGTAGGTGATATGCGGAGTTTCCAACGAGTTGAAAGCCAATTCGATTGCCAAATTGCAACAGGAATAGACTGCGCAGCTGAGTCAATGCAACCTTCATCACAGTCAGCACTACGAATAGTAATGCAAGCATAAGGATAAAATCTGAATCACCCTTACTTAACCCCTGATCGATCACTAGTTGCAAATACAATGGATTGAGCAGCGCTAAAAATTGCAGCACGAGAGTCATAATGAAAACTTGCAGAGCACTAGTCAGGGAGAGATCAACACCGTTAAATAACTGCGAGATTCTGATATTTGGAACCTTGGGGGCCTCTTGAAAATCGGCTGTGGGAGAGAATTCAATACCGATTCCGGTAAGATGAAACGGGAGTTCTTTAAGGCTGTAGGATCGAGGCCCGGATGCAGGGTCGTGAATCTTTGCCCCTCGCCTACCCAACTTCTTCAAGACCACAAAATGGTCCATATCCCAATGCAGGATCGCAGGTAGCTTCAATTGTTCAAGATCTTCCATCTCAAACTTGATTGCACGACCTCGTAGGTTTAATTGACTCCCCAGAGTTAACAGTTCTTTAGCGGAACTTCCCAGTGCCGCAGGGCCGAACTGGTTTCGCAAGCCATGTAGATCAACATGATTTCCGAAGTAGCTCGAAACCATCGCAAGACAAGCAAGGCCGCATTCACTGTTCTCTGCCTGATACACCATTGGCAAAGAACGCATCCCCATCACCCAACCGCTCAAGAGATTTTTCCCCGCAGGCTGCGCAATGGTTTGAAGATAAACTCAATCAGAGACATCTCAGCAGTTATGAAATCAGCCCCCAGCAGCAGGCCGGATTGCAACGGGAATACGTCGGAGCCTTCTACAAAGTGCTGCTCCGGAATAGCAAGTACAGGAAAAAGAGGCTCCGGTGAGCTCGAGATCGGAATTCGGTGTTCTCGTGGATCCAAAGGGGATCGTCCGATACTGTCAATTTTTGCGGCGTACCGTCCGTAACTCTGAAAGTCGAACGCGTCATAGCGCAACATCAATTCCTGACCAGGTGCAAGTTTAGCGACGACGGTTGACGGTACGTAAATCTCCGCCAACAGAGTCCGGCTGTCCGGCTTTAAATAAATTAAGGGTTGTCCAGCTGAAACCGATTCACCTTCAACTACAGCAATTGTGGAAACAATACCGTCTCGTAAAGCAAGAACTGTCAATTGTTCCTGATGCTCATTCAAGGACAATTGATGCAACAGATCAATTTCAGACGCTCGAATTTTTGAGAGACTAATGCCGTATTCATATTCTGTTGTGGCGAGCCGGTTTTCCAGCCGAACAATTTCCGACTGCGATTGTTGTTGCTTTTGCCTGGCGCTCTGTATAAGCCGTACCAGACTCAGGCGTTCAAATTGTTGTTCACGAAACTGAGCTTCTGGTATAGAGCCGCTGAGCATAAGTGTATGTTGTTTCTGAAGTAACGAATCACTAATGACCAGTTGTTCTTCCAGAGTATCTATACCCATCAGAGTAAATGTTAGCTGCTTACGGAGCTGCTCAATTTCTTTGTCCACACTAACCACGAACTGCTGATGAGATTCTCGTAAGAGATCGCGTTCTTTACCGAGGTTTTGAATTTTTAATCGGATGAATTTTTCTTGTTGAGAGTTTAGTGATTTCCCATCGACACCGAAAAGTCGTCGAGAAAGTGTTACCACCACCTCACCAGCGTTAACTTTGTCGCCAATTGAAAAATTCAGCTCTTCAACCAAGGCCTTTTCGGGGGCAACAAGTTGTTGCTCAACTTCACGTGCAATCAACCGTCCCCGGGCAGATTGCGTCTCCCGATAGTTCAGAGAGCTCATCAATACAACCAGAATTACTATTAAACTGCACAGCAACCAAATAAGTGGGAGATAGGCAGAAGACTTCTGCAACATGGCCTGTGCGCGTTTTCGATGCATTCGGTAGTTAACAGCTTCAGAGCGAAACAAATCCAT
This sequence comes from Pseudomonadales bacterium, assembly GCA_028281635.1. Classification (GTDB taxonomy): domain Bacteria; phylum Pseudomonadota; class Gammaproteobacteria; order Pseudomonadales; family Pseudohongiellaceae; genus UBA9145. The sequence continues at coordinate 16,901 of JANQJM010000141.1, forward strand.
GGGTCGACTACTCTGTGGCGAAGTAAGCTGGAAACAGAGACAGGTAGCGCCACTGCCATGCATATTCCAATAACGCTGTTTCTAAAATAGTCGCCAAATTCTGAGTAAGTCGTTCCACTTTTTGCTCACGACTCTCTCCGATTTTTAGCGATGGCTCTAGTTGAGGAAAAGCTATGACCTGGTTCATTCCCCGAACTTCCACATTGAGCACCGGCACCATGGGCACTTGGGACAGTACTGAGAGCGTTGCTGGACCACTTGGAAATACTGCTTCTCGTCCAAGAAGCTTCACTTGAGTGCAACGACCAAACCCGGGCGGCAAATCAGCAAAAGTCAGTAAAGTGGTATCAGGAATCTGCAGCAGCCTTATTAGCTGGACAGCGCTGGTTGCAGATACAATGAGTTGTTTTGGTTGACGTGTTCGTCTGTGACTAAACCCTGCCCTCCAGTTCGCGAGAAACTCGGGTGTAGATTCGAGTTGAGTGAGAAAATACTGCTTTCTGGAAGCCCCCTCAAATGAGGCCACAATATTTGGCCCGTAAACGAAATCACCGAAATGAAAACTGACAATAAGTCTTGATCTGCTGTCTTGTTGCAGAAGTTGTTGATACTCATCGCTCTGCTCAAAACGAAACGAATCAATGTGTTTGTGAACAGTAGATGGGGAAAGTCGTCTGTTTCTGTACTTCTCTACCTGCGCAAGATAGCGCCAGTTTCTATCAAGTAGTGCTTTAACTTCCTGCTGTGGTTCGCGGAGGATTCTTGAAAGAGCCGAACGAAGTGCTTGCGCCTGACTTGGGCTGTTCGTGCCATGCCAAGCTCGACGTAAAAGAAGCGAGCAAAGACTGTTAACGGAAAGGCCATCCCAAGCCCTTCTGCTGTTGTGATTCATCGCTGATGGTTATCCTTAACGTGACAGCAATGTCAGATGATTAGTTACTCAGGTTCCATTTAGAGTGTAGGTCACGATGGTCAGGTTCGCCAATGGAGATTATTGTGTTTGCATGAATTTCTAAACTTTCACTCTTACCGCAGTACCACTAACACTCACCATCATCATGCCACCATGTTGACCCACAACCTCGTAGTCGATATCGATACCAATAATGGCGTTGGCACCCATGGCCCGAGCTTCGTCTTCGATTTCCTGGAAGGCGATGTCGCGGGCTTTACCGAGTTCGTCTTCGTAGGCACCGGCGCGACCACCGACGATGTCACGAACTGCTCCAAAGATATCTTTAAAGATGTTGGCCCCAAGAATGGCTTCGCCAACCACGATCCCGAGATACTCTTCAATCTCCCGGTCTTGAAGTGTATTTGTTGTAGATCTGATCAATTTGGTATTCCTCCAGAACTACCTCTCCGAAATAAGACATATCGCGATTGCGATAAGCTTAAAGAGGGGAAAGATTGACTTTATTTGCATGAGCCCAATCAGGCTTAACGAATGCTATTGACGATGGCCAGCCACATGACAAGCACACTGAGATTGCCTATACCGAACACAACCAGTCGATGCATCACGTTGTTATATCCAAGATGAATGCAGGTGTGTACAACCCTGGCTGCAACAAATACCCAGGCCGCATAAACAGCGAAGGGTTCGGTCATGTCCAGGGCGACATAAAGCACGCCGGCTGCGTAGAACAATACGGGCACTTCGAACAGGTTGGCAAAGTGGCGGCTGGTTTTTGCCACCATGTCGGGAACCTGCTCCCCCTGGAACATGGAATAATAGCTAAGGGAAACTTCACCTTTGCGAACTGAAGCGACTCGCGTGCGTAAGGTGAACAGCAGGATGACGAAGGTCAGGATGACCATAATGAACATTGGATAAATCATGTGCGCTCCCTGGACCATCAGGTCCAAATTTCGTGGCGTGGGTGTCGCCAGGGTCAGTATAATTCCCGGGCGCTAAGGACAACAGGCGTATCGGTTAATTTCTTCTGGAGTCTTCCTTGATAGCCAATCTATACAAAGATCATGTAAACCACCTGAGTCAGCTATACAGTCGCGGCATGGAGGCGCTGCAACAAGCGGGAATCGATGCTGACGGTGTGCTGCTGCACAGTGGAAGAGAGCGACATTACTACAGCGATGATCGGGGGATTAGCTTTCAGGCCTATGGGCACTTTCTGCATTGGCTGTCAGTCAATTGCCCGGATCAGTTTCTGCTAATCCGGCCCAATGAAGCACCCTGCTACTTCCAGATAGTGCCGGCAGATTTCTGGTATGAACAGGATAGTCAGCTGGATCCGTTGTGGCATGACAATTTTCAGCTGGAGAGACTGGCAAACGCTGACGAGCTAGAGAAACGATTGCCTGCGGGGCGCTTTGTTTACTGCGGTGAAGCAGAAGCTTTTGCCACTGACCTGGGTATGGATTCTGAGTTGATCAATCCACCTGCGCTGCTGAATCTTCTCGATTTCAATCGTGCCTACAAGACTGAGTATGAGCTGGCACAACTGCGTGAAGCCAATCGTTTAGGTTTGTTAGGTCACGATGCAGCGAGAGAATGTTTCCTGGCCGGTGGTAGTGAATACGATATTCACATGAGTTATCTGGGCGCCTGCAAGCTGTTGGAAGATGAGACACCTTATACAAATATTGTGGCGCTGGATGAAAAGTCGGCAATTCTGCATTATCAGAACAAGCGGCGGGTAACTGCCACTTCCAGTCAGGTACTGTTAATCGATGCCGGTTATCGGGTGCGCGGCTATGGCTCCGATATTACCCGTACCACAGCCAGGGACTCGGCCCATTCTGTGTTTCTCTCCTTGTTGGAGGGAATGGAAACTATTGAGCAGGAACTGGTTGCTGAAGTTCAGCCTGACAAGTCATATGTTGATATTCATCTGTCGGCGCTGAACAAGATTGCGCAACTGCTGTTGGATCTTGGAATCTGCAAGGGTTCACTGGAAGAATTGGAAACTCATCGGATTCCCCAATTGTTTATGCCCCATGGCGTAGGCCACTTGTTAGGTATTTACGTGCATGACTCCGGCGGACATTTGCAAGATGAACAAGGCACACTGCTCGCGCCGCCAGAGCACTCACCGATGCTACGTAACACCAGATGCATGAATGAAAATATGGTGTTCACCATCGAGCCTGGCTGCTATTTCATTCCGCTGCTATTAGAACCGGAACGCAACACTGAACGGGGTAAGTTCATCAACTGGGAACTGGTTGACGTGCTGATGCCGCTGGGAGGTATTCGGGTTGAAGACAATGTACGCGTACTGGCCGACGGCGCTGAAAACCTGACCCGCGCTCCCCTGCTTTAGGATTGCGCCAATAGTTCGCTCACTATCCTGGTAAGCTGGGGCAGTGCCTCCCGATTGTCGTTTACCAATCGACTGCCTGCCTTGCCCATGGCCTCGCGATGCTCCGGATCATTGAGCAATTGCTGAAGCTGCTCAGCCAATCCGTTGCTGTCCTGAACAGTAATCAAAGCACCCGCCGCCTCCAACTGTTGACAGATAGTTGCGAAGTTGAATTGAGATGGACCTACCACAATCGGCAAACCTACCGCCGCAGGCTCCAGAACGTTCTGGCACCCAGTATCCACCAGACTGCCACCCACGAAGGCGATATCGGCCAGTTGATAGTAGTTAAGTAACTCACCCATTGAGTCGCCCAGTACCACGTCGGTGGTGGACTCCAGGCTGGCAGCGCTGCTGCGCCTTTTTACAATCAGCCCTTCGTCGGCACACAGTCTCGCCACCTTGTCGAAACGTTCAGGATGTCGGGGCACAAGAAGCAGCAATGGCTGTGGTGCGTCCTTCTTGATCTTCTTGAATGCGGCAATAACTTTTTCTTCTTCGCCTTCTCGGGTGCTGGCGGCAATGATTACAGGTCGATCACTTGCTTTCACAGATTCTAATAGCGCACTTGCCGAGTCCTCGTTGCCGCCAACTTCAACATAAAACTTGAGACTGCCAGTGACGCTCACAGCGTCAGCATTAGCACCCAGCGCAAGAAAACGATCAGCGTCTGACTGGGCCTGTGCCGCGATATGATCCAGGGCTTGTAGCATACGCCTGGTGAGCCCTGCGAAACGTCGATAGCCTGCCGCGGATTTTTCGGACAAGCGGGCATTAGCGAGCAATAGTCTTACGCCTTGCTGCTGCGAATAATGCAGCATATTTGGCCACAACTCGGTTTCCATGATGATCAGCAAGCGTGGACCAAGTTGTCTGATGAAGCGCCGTACAAGAAAACCCAAATCGTAAGGAACATAAACATGAAACAGCGAATCGCCAAACATTGCTCGCACACGATCCGATCCGGTTGGCGTAGTGGTCGTAAGAACAATGTTCGTTTTCTGTGGTTGTAAGGCTTTGACCAAAGGGGCTGCTGCCACCACTTCGCCGACCGACACGGCATGAATCCAGATGGTTGGTTTTTCATCAGACCAGTTTGCAGGCGAATCGAATCGTGCAAAGCGCTCGCCAATGCGATCCCGGTATGCTGGAAGAGCGATCGATTTTAGATAGAGGCGAAGAATAATAAACGGAACCGCCAGCAGTAGCAGGACACTATAGAGTTGACGGAGCATGGGGTGGAGACTATTCCCTGTAATCGGGCCGCGTTTTCCGATCCATGGGAAATTCAGCCTGATGTCGATATACTTCAGAAGCTCGCGAAGCCAGTCAGGCTCAGCAAGCACTTCCGCTCTTCATGCAGTCAAAGGTAACCAATGAACTTGAGCTATTCAACTGACATCGTCATCTTCGGCGGTGGCATCGCTGGCCTTTGGTTACTCAAGCGACTGCGTCTCGAAGGCTATCAAGCGATCTTGCTGGAAAGTAATCAGTTGGGCAGCGGTCAAACATTGGCTTCCCAGGGAATTATCCATGGCGGTTTAAAGTACGCATTGAGCGGCAGCCTCACCGAAGCTGCCAATGCCATTGCGGAGATGCCAGCCCGTTGGCGGCAGTGCCTGGTTGGTGAAGATCCCATCGATTTGCGTAAGGTAACTGTATTGAGTGACCAGTATTACATGTGGTCGGCTACCAGTTTTCGCTCCAAGCTTAAAACATTTCTTGGCAGCAAGAGTTTACGAGGTCGTGTGGAAGCTGTCAGTAAAGATCAACTTCCTGGGTTCTTTGCCAACGACGCAGCGAACGGAAGCCTTTACCGATTACCGGACTTTGTTATCGACTCAGGAAGTCTTATTAAGGAATTATGTAAGGGTCAGGAAGACTACTTATTTCATATCGATCCACAGCGTATAGATTTTGTGCGCGGTGATGATGATCAGATAACTGCAGTCAGAATAGGGACCAGCGAAGGTTCCGTGCAGATTAACTGCAGGAAATGTGTGTTGAGTGCCGGAGAAGGAAATGAGACATTGCTTTCTCAATGTGGCATGAGCAATATCAGTATGCAGCGCCGGCCATTGCATATGGTCTATGTTAAACACAAGGATTTGCCCGCAATCTATACTCATTGTATAGGTGATGATTTCAGTCTCACGCCGATGCTTACGGTGACCTCACATCGTGATGAAAATGATGCAACGGTTTGGTACCTCGGCGGTGAATTGGCCGAATCAGGAGTCGAGAAATCAGCGGATGAACAGATCAAAGCAGCGCAAGCACAACTACAGATTTATTTTCCCTGGGTCGATTTGAGCGCAGCCGAGTGGGACAGCTTTATCATTAATCGCGCCGAGGCGCAGATGGCTGACAAACAAAGGCCGGATGATTCGGTTTTCAGCGAAGAAAACCATGCTATCGCTGTGTTCCCAACCAAGTTTACACTCACGCCTTCCCTGGCCGATAAACTGGTCAGTCATCTGGAGGCCACGGCTGTCGGGAAAAGTGACCAGTCAACAGCAGGCGCACTAAGGGAGCTACTGCCCCCTCCCCCACTAGGTAGTGCCCACTGGGAAAACAATCTCACTGATTGAGTTAATCCATGAGTTCTCTCGCAAAAAGACCGCTGGGCGACACTGGCATTTCTGTATCCTGCCTGGGATTGGGTACGGTGAAGATTGGTCGTAATCAGGAAGTGAAGTATCCAAGCACATTTAGTGTGCCCAGTGACAACGAAGTGCAGGAATTACTGGCCCTGACAAAAGATCTGGGAATCAACCTGCTCGACACCGCGCCCGCCTACGGTAGCAGTGAACAACGATTGGGCAGACTTCTGACTGATCGAGAGCACTGGATAGTGTGCAGCAAGGTTGGTGAGGAATTTCTTGCTGGTAAATCTGTTTACAATTTTCAGGGTGACTATGTGAAGCGGCGCGTTGAGCGTAGCCTGCGGGACCTGCAAACCGACTACCTTGACATAGTGCTTATCCATTCTGATGGCAATGATCTCGCCATCCTCAACAACAGCGACTGCGTAGAGGCACTCCAAAAGCTAAAAGAAGCAGGCTTGGTGCGCAGTATAGGCATGTCCAGTAAGACTGTTGAAGGAGGAATCCGTGCACTGGATCTGATGGACATGGCCATGGTGACCTACAACACCGAAGCCACGGACGATGAGTCGGTGATCGACTATGCCGCCAAACACAATAAAGGTATTCTGATCAAAAAAGCCATGAACAGCGGCCATCTGTCATTGGTAGAAGGTGGCACTGACAAAGCACTGGATTTTGCGCTATCGAAGAAAGGGGTGAGCAGTGTGATCATCGGCACTATCAATCTTGAGCACCTTCGATCCAATGTGAAATCAGCGAAGTCAATAACTGGTTAGTTACCAGCCTGTTTCATTTTCTCTACGATTTCTGATGTAGAACAATCATCGAGAAATTCCAGCGCCTGTACTTCACCACCGTAGGATTGTACAAACGCACCGCCAACAACTTGATCGATGGTATAGTCTCCGCCTTTAACCAGAACATCAGGCCGCAGTGCTTCCAAAAGAGGTTCGGGTGTGTCCTCAGAAAAACAGGCAACCCAATCCACAGCCTCTAATCCTGCTAGTACTGCCATCCTACGTTCAACAGGATTAATAGGGCGACCTGACCCTTTCAATCTCTTTACTGAAGCATCATCGTTGATAGCAACTACCAATCTGTCGCCAAGCTTTTTGGCCTCGGTAAGATAGCCAACATGACCAGCATGGATGATGTCAAAGCAACCATTGGTAAAAACGATTTTTTCGCCATGGTCACGAGCATCCTGAACAGCGATAGACAACTGCTCGGAAGTCATTACGCCGCGACTGGAATCGAGTTCACCCAGAATTGCCCGGCGCAACTCTGGTCCACTTATCGCTGCAGTACCCAGTTTACCAACCACCAGACCAGCGGCGAGATTTGCCAGGGCGGTGGCGTCAGCCATACTCTCCCCTGCAGCCATAGCAGCAGCCAATACAGAGATCACCGTGTCGCCTGCACCTGTGACGTCGAACACTTCCTGAGCTCTGGCCGGCAAATGCAGCTCGGGTGAATCAGGTCGTATCAAGGTCATGCCGTGCTCGCCGCGGGTGATCAATATGGCCTGCAATTGCAGATCACTCACCAGCTTCAAGCCTTTGCGGACTAACTCCTGCTCGTTGGCACAGGGCCCAACGACTGCTTCGAATTCATTAAGGTTAGGCGTGATAAGGGTCGCGCCCGAATATTTTTTGAATTCTGTTCCTTTGGGATCGACTATAACCGGAATATTGTTTGACCTTGCCAGCTCGATTAAGGGCGTCACATTCTGCAATGCACCCTTGGCATAGTCAGAAAGAATGACCGCTTGTGTGTCATCAATTAAATCCTGTGCCTTACCCTGAATGGCAGCGACATCGTCGACCCAGAATGGTTCTTCAAAGTCAGCACGAATCAACTGTTGATGTTGACTGATGACACGTAATTTGGTGATGGTGGGTTTGTCATCGCAATGAATGAAGTCGCAGTAAACGCCTGCGGCATTCAAACGTGAAAGCAACTCATCAGCGGCTTCATCTTTACCTACAACACCAATTAAGCGGGTTGCGCTACCCAATGCGGCAACATTCAGAGCAACGTTACCAGCACCACCGGGGCGAGCTTCCTGATTGCCAACCTTTACTACGGGAACCGGTGCTTCTGGTGAAACTCGATTGGCACTGCCATGCCAATAGCGATCAAGCATCACATCACCAATAACCAGTAATCTGGCGTCCTGAAAGGGAGGCATGTCCAGTTTCATTACGATTCTCCTATGACCCGGGTGGCCCCGAGACGCGGCAGATAATAACACAGCCTACGGGCTATCGGTTTGTGTTCGTAGTTTAGCGCTTCAGGCTTTCGTCCAGCACTCTCTGGTACAATAGCGCCGCCAAGCCTTAACCATAAAACACCTTGCTTCGTGCCTAAGCCAGATTCTCAAGATAACGCAGAGCCGATCTCCTTAAACCAATTCCGCTCACCACGATATTGGCCTACCTGGATTGGCATCATCAGCATGCGCCTGGTAGCTCACTTGCCGTTTTCGGTTCAGATCAGATTGGGACAACTGCTGGGTTTACTCTCTTACTACCTGGCAAGAGGTCGGCGCCATGTTTGTGAAACCAATGTACGGCTGTGCTTCCCCGAGCTCAGCAAGAAAGAACAGCAACAACTTGTTAAGAAGACATTTCTATCTAATGGCATCGGCTTTATTGAGATCTGCATTGCCTGGTGTGGGAACAAAGATCGCTATCGAGAAAAAGTAACCATACAGGGTATGGAACATGTAGACGCTGCACTTAAACAAGGTCGCGGAGTGTTTCTGGTGGGATCACATCTCACAACATTTGAAATCGCGGGTTTTCTATTCAGTATGTTTGGTGATCTCAATTGCACCTATCGTCGCAATGACAAGAATCCTTTGTTTGACGCGTTTATGTTCAATGGTCGCAGACGATTGTATGAGGGCGTCTACGAAAGAAAAGATATTCGTGGTGCCATGCGCTGCTTAAAGGAAGGCAAGATGCTCTGGTATGCACCGGACCAGGACTACGGTGCCCAGCACTCGGTTTTCGTTCCCTTCTTTGGTAACCTCGCTGCTACGATCACTGCGGGCAGCCGCTTCGCCAAGTTTAATGATTCGCCGGTGCTTTTTTTCAGTCATTACCGAAAACCGGATAACTCGGGTTATGAGATCTACTTCAGTCCTGTGCTAGAAAATTATCCAAGTGGCGATGACGAAACCGATGGCAAGATTATTAACCAGTTAGTTGAAGATGCTATCCGGGTGCAGCCCGATCAATACCTGTGGCTGCATAAACGATTCAAAACGCCACCACCGGGTGAAACAACAAATCCTTATTGATAGATTTATAAGCAATGAGTAATTTGAGTTGGCAAAGCATGGACGTAAGACTGTTTTCAGTCGCTGCCAGCTTATTACTTTCGGTTTTTGTATTCTTTCTCCCCGATATACCTAACGACGATTCGTATACGTACATTAGAACCGCCGAGATTTTTCTGGAGCAAGGTTTAGGCGCAGCGATTAATAATTACACCTGGGCAGGTTACCCTGTGCTTATCGCATTAGTTAGCATGCTTGGAATTCCGCTATTCACTGCCGCTTACATTGTCAATGGCTTGTTTCACGCGCTATTGGTCTATTCCTTCATTAGCATCATCAAGCTACTTGATGACTCTAAGGAAATTGTGTGGTTAGGCGCTCTGACCATATTAGTGTTCCCAGAGCTCAACGAATACCGCGAAATGGTCATACGTGACATCGGTTTCTGGGGCCTCTCAATCTTTGGGCTTTGGCAGTTCTTGCTTTTCTACCAGGATCGAGAGCTAAAGCGGGGACTGTTCTTTTGTCTGGCTCTTGGGGCAGCACTGATTTTTCGTATAGAAGCCATTCTCTACCTCGCGTTAACTCCGCTGTGCCTACTCTTTGACAGCCACCGAGAGGCTCATGAAAATCGGCGGGATACTCTGCGGCTCTTCGGTGTAGTAGCGGCCTTCGGCATTGGCACTTCCATGCTGTTGTTAGTCGCTGGTGTAAATATCTTCGCACTAATGCTTGAGTTCGTGTCGGTTTACCAACCATTCCTGGTCAATGCCATCAATCCTTCCGAGGCCCAAGTCGCTGCGATGGGGAATGCGATCTTTGGTGATTATGCTTCGATATTTTCACGACAGTATGTCACTGCAGTCGTTGCGTTTGGCTTGTTGGTCGTTTTATTCGTTAGTGTGTTCTACGCCATTAGCGGACCTTACTTCTGGTTGTTGGTGTACGGTTGGTTTCGAAAATATCTGGCGCTGGATAACAAAAAGCTAGTTCCTGTTTTTTGCTTTCTACTGATCAACGCCCTTATTCTTTTGGTGTTTCTCTATATAACCCGATACCTGGAAGCGCGATACGCCATCATTCTTGCCTTGATGGTGGCGGTACAGGTGCCATTCGTTGTGAAACACATCATCGATAGTATTCGCGACTCACAATCCCAGCTGTTCGGAACGTATTTCCTGATCCTATTTTTTTTCTTCTGCGCCATTGATGGCTATATCAGTTTTGGCGAATACAGGGATTGGTTGCTGGATGCTGCTGAGTACGTCGATGTAAATGCAGGTCCTGATGCTGCCGTGATAAGCAACAACCATACTATCGCCTACTTTTCCGGGAAGGTGGACGACTACGATCAAGTAGTGAGAAACCTAACAGAGTTTGAAGTGCTGGAAGCAAATCCTGGTGATCTTATCGCCGTCGAAATGTTTTATGAGATGATGGTGTTTGTAAATGATCCAGCGATTAGCCCCTATCTTGAGCAAATTGCGGCATTTCCTTCCGATGCGGACCCGCGCGCCGCTATTTATCGTCGAGTGAATCCGCCCCAATAGAAGCTGGTCGCAAGAGAACCTCTGATTAACTACCAGTCGTCGCTGATTTCACGCTTGGTGACCAGTACATCCTCCATGATCATGTAGTTCAGGTCTGTTCCCATGAACATGTTGACTGCATCTTCGGGTGTACACACCAGAGCTTCCCCAGGTCGGCTCAAAGTGGCATTTATCAGCAGGCCGTGGCCAGTCTTTTGTTGGAAGTGGGTCAGTAGCTTGTGAAAGTCGGGATTTTTTTCTTTGCGAACCACTTGCGCGCGCGTACTGCCATCGCGGTAGACGATCACCGGATACCGCTCCTGCCACTTACGGCTCACTGGAGTATTGAACAGCATGAATTCGTCCTGCCCATTACCGGGTAGCATCTCCGAAGCAACTGAATCCAGAATGCTCGGTGAGAACGGCCGCCAGTGTTCCCGAAACTTTACCTGCTGATTGATGGCATCGGTGATGCCCATCTGAGTGGGGTTGGCCAGAATACTACGATTGCCCAGTGCTCTTGGGCCAAATTCCATGGCACCGCGAAACCAGGCCACAAGCTGTCCATTGCTAAGGAGTTCAGCCGCCGCCTCATGCGGATCGTCAATAATTTCCCACAGTGGCTTTTCTCGATGCAGCATGCAGGCATTTACACACTGATCGGTGTTGAACGAAGGACCCAGCGCCATGGCACTGACTGGCTGGATCTTTATGCCTTCTTCTCTGGCCGCATAGGCTGCAGCACCGATAGCCGTTCCGGGATCACCGCAGGCAGGATGCACAATCATCTCTTTGACCAGGGGATGGGATTTGATGCGCTGATTCAAGCGAATATTCATGGCACCGGTACCCGCCACAGCCAGGCGTCCGGTGTCCTTCAAGATATCGCCCAGATAGTTTTCGATCAGCCTGATCGCAATATCTTCATAGAGTTTCTGTATCGCCGCCGCATAATGAACATAAGGGTCCTCCAATAAGTTACCAGCTCTGCGTGGCCCAAGTTTTTCCACCAGCTTGGCACTGAAGTAGTGACCCTTGGACTTGGCCTTATAACGACGTAATCCAATGGTGGTTATTAGTCGTGTATCGACTTTAAATTGTTTACCGTCGAATCGTGCCAGGTAAGACAAGTCGTACTTATCTGGATCACCATAGGCGGCAATGCCCATGACTTTGTATTCACCATCCAGAATCTCGAATCCCAGGTAATCGGTTAGCGCAGCGTACATGCCGCAGAGAGAGTCTGGATTGTAGAAGCGTTTTATCTTTTTGATTTTCCCCTGATGACCACTGCCAAGAAAAATCGCTGCGTACTCGCCTTTAGAGTCGTTACAGAAAATAGCGGTTTTCTCATCTGTTTCCGCCAGGTGATACGCGCTGCTGGCATGAGCCAGCTGATGCTCAACAGAAACCAGCTTTATCTTGTTGGGTGAGATGTGCAGCTTGTAAAGCAGCGAGCGCAGTTCTTTCATGTAGCGGCGATAGCGACGATTACCGTTAAACAAGCTGTCGATGCTGCGATCCGGTGCGTACCAATGGCGGTAAGCGTAGTGCCATCTGGCGCGACTAAACAGGGAAACCGGCGCGTAGGGAATGGCTACGTGGGTGACGTCATCTGCACGCAGACCTGCTATCTGCAGGCATTGTCTGGCGGACAGATAGGGCATCTCATTCTTCGCATGCTTACGCCGGATTAAGCGCTCTTCTTCAACCGCAGCCACCAACTGGCCGTCCACAATCAGTGCTGCCGCCGGATCATGTCCAATTGCGCCTGCCAGGCCTAGAGTCACGTTGGCCATCTTAGTACCACTCACACTGTGATCGTATTGTACGGAACGCAAGCCTGCATCAGTCTTTCTCTTTTTCCGTCGCGAACTGTTCCAGTAAATCCACTGCCGCTTCGCTCATCCGATATAGTTCAGGATTCGCGCCGTAGGCCAGGCCATTTTTAGACCACTGAGCATCAGGCAAGTTGCGTATCATCGACAACAGGCGTTCATCGAGTTCCCTTTGTTGAAAGGGTTCACTACAAATCTCACCGACATTGGCTTCTTCAATATGAAAGGCATAACCGCAGCTCGCTGTTGTCAGCACTGGCAGTCCCGCGATCGCTGCTTCCAGCAATACATAACCCGCGCTCTCCTGGTAGGCCGGATGCAAGAGCAAATCAGCACCAGCGAAGAACCGTGGAATATCATCACGGCCAGGCAGCACCGCTACTCGCTCAGCGAGACCCAGCTTCTTGGCTAGCCGCAAGAACCGATTGGGTTTACCCTGACCGACCAACACATAGCGAACTTTTGCCTTCCATTTGTCCGGCAGTGAGGCAATGGCTTTCAGAGCACGATCAACACCTTTGATCTTAAAACCCGAACCCACCTGCAACAGAAGTAGCTCGTCCTCGGGAATCTCAAGCTCCTTACGCAATGATTGTCGCGCATCTATATCACGACTCTCCACTTTCCGGTCTTCTGCCATCCCCGCGGGAAGCAGATGCATGCGAGTCTCACTGTGGTGATAGAAATGAAGATAGGCATCCCGCTGCAAAGGCGATAGAACCAACGACTGGGTTTTGCTTGCTGCGCCGAACACAGCCTCTTCGAAGGCGATAAAGTGCCGGTAACGAGGAGTAAACTTGTAGTAGGCACGCCGTTGATTTTCTGCCTTGTCGGCGAAACAGGAATCCGCAGCAAAATACACATCGAGATGGGGCATCTTGTTAAAGCCCACTACCAGATCAGCATTCTCTGCAGGCAAATTCTCTCCGACCCATTCACTAAAGCGCTGGTATAGCTTAAGACGATTTTTTTTCTTTATTGGTACCAGGGTGACATCCATACCCTCTGGAATGTCGCCCTGCCAACGCAGGGTAAAGACTTTTACTTCATGACCCCGTTGCATACAGGTGGTGGCGATGCGCATGAAATCTCTTTGCTGCCCACCATAGGGAAAATAATTGTAGATGAGAAAGCAAAGTTTCATGGGACGTCAACCTAGCAACAGATTCTCGAACTGTTGCCAGACATTCTCTGGCCTATGAGACGAAAAACAGGCCGGCGTTACAGCGAAGGGTTGTGACTCAAACTCATCGGTGATGCCAGGTCCTGTGTAGCTGCAACTCCGCTTCACGCAGGGCGCGCAGTTTAAATTGGAATTCATGTGCAACTGATTTTTACCAAAGGTACCGGACAAGCCAGGATCGGTGGGGCCATACAGAGAAACTGTGGGTTTGGAGAGGGCAGCCGCCAGGTGGCCCAGGCCTGTGTCCACAGCGATGACCCCACTGGATCGGTTGATCACATCTGCAATCCCCGACAGCGAAAGCTTATCCAGGACATGAGCATTAGGATTGTCTCTAGCGATGAACTGGGCACGTTGTTTCTCACTGTCATCGCCCCAGGGTAACTTCACTATATAACCGGCATCAGTGGCAATATGTGCCAGGTGTCTCCAATAGTATTCCGGCCAATGCTTGGTCGCCCAGGTAGTGCCGTGCAGGAATACCACCGTTTTTTCTCCATCATCTGGTTCCGAGTGGCCAAAGCGTGAAGGATCCAGACCATAATCCACCTCATCCTGAGCATAGCTATGTTTCAAGGCACGTGAAAACAGTTGTCTGACACGATCTACCGCATGTTCGGTCCAGGGAACGGAATACACTTTATTGTAAAACAAGGTCGCCAGGGGTTCACGAATTGTGCGATTGCTCAGCCCAATTGTAAGGCCGCGTGATAAGCGGCTAATGACACCACTCTTAATCAAACCTTGAGCATCGATCACCATATCGTAGTGCTCACCCTGCAGCGCGTGTTTGAACTGACGAAACTCTTTTCTCAAATAGGTTTTCATCAGGCTCTTGCGCCAACGCCGAATTGCAACGGGGATCACTTTATCAACGGCAGGGTGCCATGAAGGGACTTCGACAAAGTTTTCTTCGACGACCCAATCGAAAACCAGATCGGTATAGGAACGATAGGCATCGGTCACCGCTGGCAGGGTATGGATAATATCTCCAAGCGAAGAGACTTTGACGATCAATACACGCAACTGGGCAGATTCCTTCTACGATGAACTGGATGTAAGTTGCTCTACTGCTTCAGTTGCTAGCACGGGTTTCAACTCCGTGAGGCAGCGCAAATGTCCGTAAGGACACTGGCGTTTGAAACAAGGCCGACACTCAATATCGGTAGCCAGTAATTTTACCCTTTCGGCCAAGGGCGGTGTAAAGTCGGGGGACGTGGAACCATAGATTCCAACGACAGGTTTCTGTAGTGCCGCTGCCACATGCATTAGCCCGGAATCGTTAGAGATAACTGCTGTAGCACGGGACATTAAGTCGATAGCCTGCGCCAGGGAAGTGGCCCCAGCCAGATTTTCGCATTGGTCCAGGAAGGCAGGGTCGACATCGGCCATTATGGACTCAGTAATCAATTGATCATTGACTGAACCGAAAAACCAGAACTGCCACCCTTTCCCAACAAGGTTGTTAACCAACTCGGCATAATGTTGTGCCGGCCACTGTTTCGCTTCGCCAAACTCGGCACCGGCACAGATTGCCAGCACTGGCTGGTTGTCGGTGAGCTGAAACTGACTCATAGCCGCCCTGACGGAATCAATGTCTACGGCCAGTCGCGGCGCTGGAACATTCACCGGTGGACTGCGGTCCTCGGGATAGGCCAGCGCAGCGAAGCGATCCACCATTCTGGGGAAGGCATCTTCATCAAGTCGCCTGCAATCATTGAGCAGCGGACGACGCCACTCGCCAAGCCAACCTGTGCGTTTCGGAATTCCGGCATGGAATGGGATTAAGGCTGATTTAAAAGAATTGGGCAAAACGATGGCCTGGGTGAATCCTTCACTGCGCAATGCTCTGCCCATTTGCCGTCGTTTCCGCAAGCGCAGCTCACCATGCTCAAGTTCCGCGGGAATACTCGATTCAACCTCAGGCATTCGATCCAAAATCGGTCTGGTCCAGTCCGGTGCCATCACAGTGATCCTGCAATCGGATTGCTGCTTGAGGGAGATGAAAAGCGATTGGGCCATCACCATATCGCCTACCCAGGACGGGCCGACGACCAGGATGTTTTCTTTGGCAGTTTTCGCAGTCACAGAGTCAAGGCTCGAAGGTATAGGGGCATGTTACAAAAATCCCTTGCAGCAGTATTTGCCGCTATTTAATCGCAAGGCATTCCAATAAGGGATGATTAAGATTAGTTCTGCATGTCCGGTGTTACCCGGAGAACTTCGTTCACCGTGGTGAGACCGGCAGCTACTTTCTGTGCCCCACTAAGACGCAAACTAAGCATTCCCTCTTTATAGGCTTGTTTGCGCAATTCCGGCAGATCGGATTTGTCATCGGCATAGCGGAATAGAGACTCGGTAAAAGGCATCACTTCGTAGATACCTTCTCGCCCCAGAAATCCTGTTTCCCTACATTCTAAACAACCTTCCGCATGCATCGCTTTCTTTGGCAGCTTCACTTTCCAGGGTGAGGTTAGCGTTCCCCAGGCTTCCTGACTTACTTCCGTTGTTTGCTTGCAATGAGGGCATAACACCCGTACCAGTCGCTGCGCCATAATACCAATTACAGTAGCCTTCAATAGGTAAGGTGGAACACCTAATTCTAACAATCGTGTTATTGCGGAAGGTGCATCGTTGGTGTGTAGCGTTGTAAAAACCAGGTGGCCTGTAAGGGCAGCTTGTATCGCCATCTCTGCCGTAGGCAAGTCGCGAACCTCACCAATCATGATGATGTCAGGATCTTGTCTTAGCAGTGCTTTTACACCGTCAGCGAAACCGAGGTCGATGTTTTCCTGCACCTGCATCTGATTAAAACTGTCTTCAACCATTTCGATAGGGTCTTCAATGGTACAGACATTCACTTCTTCGGTAGCAAGAGTTTTCAGTGTTGAGTAAAGCGTGGTCGTCTTACCGCTACCGGTTGGACCGGTGATAATGACGATGCCGTGATTGTTCGAGGTAATATTATTCCATCGTGCCAGGTCGTCATTGATCAAGCCCAGTTCTTCGAATGGCTTGAGCAAAACTTCTGGATCGAAGATTCGCATAACCAACTTTTCACCGAAGGCTGTGGGCAATGTAGATAGGCGAAGTTCCACTTCATTGCCATTAGGACTCTTGGTTTTAATGCGGCCGTCCTGCGGTTTACGTTTTTCGGCGACATTCATTCGACCCAGAATTTTCAGGCGACTGGTCACAGCGCTCAAGGCCTGCATCGGCAAAGAGTAGACAGTGTAAAGGACACCATCGATACGAAAACGAATGTTCCCCTGTTCACGTCGAGGTTCGATATGGATATCACTAGCCCGTTGTTCAAAGGCATACTGCAGCAACCAGTCAACTACATTGACGATATGCTGATCATTGGCTTCCGGATCTTTTAATTTGCCCAGCTCCAGCATCTGCTCCAGATTGCCGATGCCTTTGAGTTGAGTCTGACCTTTAGTAGCGCTCTGAATCGAACGAGAGACGCTATAGAATTCGGTGGTGAGTCGTTTGATATCGACCGGGTTTGAAACGACCCGTTTAATTTGCTTGCCGGAGGTGTGTTCCAACACCGATTCCCAGGAATCGAGAAATGGCTCTGCACTGGCGATGACTACGGTGTTGAGTTGATCTTCAACGGCAAGAATCTGATGCCGTTCGGAAAACTTGTAGTCCATCACTTTGGTGACAGCGGCTACATCGATCTTCAGCGGGTCGATACGATAGTAATCTTGCCCACATTGCTTACTGAGGGATTGGGTCAGCGTTTCAATGTCGAGGCTGCGGCCGGGATTCTGTTGGTCCACCAAATTCAAATCTGAGACATAGTGCAAAACGTGTTTGCCTCTGTGTTCAGGCACATGGCGGTTTTTGATGGCGAGATCGACATCTTGTTGAGTGATACGCCCCTCTTCCAACAGCCCATCAAGGAAGTCTTTGAGGTCCAACGGAGCATTCGGACGCCGCATTTGCGTATTGCCCAGCTTATTCTTCTCTTCAACGGCGGCCATGGCGTCGAATCTCGCTTACAGGTGGAAATTGGAAACTGCCCAAGTGTAACCCTGTGCAGACGAAAAACAAAATACGCAAACAGCCTTCTGTGGCCTAGTTCGCTTTAAAAATCAGTGGGTTGGAAGAGCTGAAGGGTGGTTGAGTGTTGCAGCAGCCTGAATCAGACTGCCGCTTCTCCACTGAATATCATTCAACCAGTTTGATCCACTCACCCGCTTCTGGCTGACCAGACGGGTAGTAGCCATTCAACAGTCGTAGAGTTTCTTCTGGATAGTTGGCAATCTTGCTCTGTTGGGCGACGACGGCGAAATCGAAATACTCGCTAGCCTGCACGTAGCGAATCTTCATCTCGCTGCCCAACAAGGTTTCTCCGCGCTGAATGGCTCTAAAGGTTCTAATCGACTCCAGCAGCTGTTCGTCGATTTCATCGACAGCACTATTGTTGGTAATCTCGCCGCGGAATATAAATGCTCTTGGCCTAAGATAGATCACCGCCACGCGCTCTGTGTTACCGGTCTCACTGGAGACATGAGTGCCAGTATGACCAAGCAGCCGGTACTGAGAGAGTGCCTCAGATTTTTGCAGATTAGTGATACCCAGAACATCTCTAATAAAGACACGTGGCTCTATATTGTCATTCAATCGCCTTGCTTCTACTTGTAAGCTACCAATGCCTTCTGCTTCTCCGCTGACTGTTGTAAAAGTACTCTCAACATTCCAGTCATCCGGGAAGACAATGGTATAGCCCAGATTGGTTTCGTAGAAACGATTGCGTTCATCTTGCGGTTGTGACGAAGCGCTTTCTCCAACAACCAGGCCATCGATATGTTCGCGGAACTTACTGTCGTCGGTAAGTGTTGCTTCTGATTCCTCCAGTGCGCCCACTGAGGCGATTGCCTGCTGTAGTCGGGTATCGTTACGCGGATGAGTGGCAAATAGTCCATGGTAACCACCACCACTACCTGTAGTAAGGCGATTAAAGTCTTCCTGGTTTTTCAACACAGTAACCACATCGATCACCGCGGATGGATCGTATCCAGCATTCAGCAAATACTCTGCACCGAGGCTATCCGCCTCTAACTCCATCTCTCTGCCAAAACCACTGAGACCAGTTTGGGCCCAAATAGAGGCGACCTGACTGATTTGATTTCCTGCATAACCGCTGCCTGTCGCAACTGCAGTAACAAAGCCACCTACTTGAGCGGCAGTGCGTGCCAGAGCACCGCGGGCTTGTTGCTGTACAGCATGACGTGCGGTGATATGTCCTATCTCATGGGCGATTACCGCAGCCAATTCTGCTTCGGAATTCATAAAATTGAGCAGGCCACGGTTTACATAGACGTAGCCCCCAGGGAGTGCCATCGCGTTTATGGCTGGACTATCAATGATAGTGAATGTGTATTCCAAATCCGGGCGGTGGCTGGCCGCAGCGATTCGATTGCCAACCTCGGTAACGTAGGCCAGCAACTCTTCATCCTGCAAAATAGGTTGGCTGGCTAATACCTTCTCGTGTTCTTCCAGCCCAATTTCTTTTTCCCGATTTTCGCCCATCAAAACCAGATTGGGGCTGCCGGTTGCGGGGTTTACAGCACAAGAAGTAAGTGTGTTGAGAGCAATTAGTACAGCGACTAGCTGCAAGGAAAGTTTTAGTCGGATATTTGCAATGATTGCGTCGCCCAAGCTATTGAGACTCAAAACATGCATAGTGCCACCTGTCGGTCGAGTGGTAGCAGGTAATAACTAGCTACCAATTACAAACTGTTTAAGCTGAGCAGCCAAGCGACTACAGGCATTGGCTTCAACTCGCGCAATGAGTGGAATGGGTACCACCAGGGCAGGCAGATAGGACTGGCCTGAGGCATCGGTGTTGATCGTTCCCACATTGGTCAGTGAACCGACATCCCAGACACGTGCATCAAAGTTTGCATCATCTTCCCAGGTGCCGAAGCCGAAACAACCGCCTCCACCTGGTCCAATAGTGCAAGAGATAGAACCTTGTCGGTCTGTGGTTTCAGTAAAACCATCCAACCAGACGATATAACGAATGCCGAACTCACCCATTTTACGAGCGACGACATCTTCTGCCATGAGCTGCTCCAGGTCCCTGGTTCGCAGTGGTGCAGTACGCGGTTCAAACCAGGGGAACATGGCATCAATGAATTCTTGTTCGGGGACTACATTGATTGCGTTTTCACCGCGACTCATGCGGTTACCAACACATTCGACAAAATCGGCACGGGTTTCATAGTCGCTGGCCTGGCGACGCCCAAGAATCACCACTGATTCATCGCTTTCGATTCCTGTTTCGCCCTGACGGAATTCATCTACGGTGGTGCTAGTGCAGGCCGCAAGCAGGCCCAGTAGCATGACTGATACTAGTTTTATTCCTGTTGTTGTTTGCTCAGTAATCATAACCACCCCCCTTGCCGTTCAATGAACTACAAGCTGGCTAACCAATCCCGAACTTCGGGGACTTGCGAGAAGGTCAGGGAAAAGCTGGAGGCCAAATCGCGCAGAGCAACCACAGCAGCTTCATTTATACCGGCTTCGGCAGAACGGAAAGTTTCGGTCGGCGTCTTGCCGTAGGAAGTCAGCACCCAATCCGCAATGTAATCTCCTTCTGGAGTGACCAGTCGCATGTTGTACTTAATCCAAACCTCGTACACATCGAGCTTGGTCTTGGCTGGCAAGGCCAACTGAAATTCTTCAATCAATGGCATAAACACCGCATCGACTTGTCCTGCCTGTGCCTCTTCCATCTGATTCACTTCGACCACCTGATCGAACATGGCGGGTAAGACAGCATTGAACAGTTGCACGTGAGACTGGCCGCTTTCGATGTTGAATTCTTCACTGCCGGTTTCAGAGTATTCCATGTAGGCAAACTCTTTCAGGGCGTCGTCGTAATACACGGCAACCGTCAATGGAAGCTTGCTGATATTCGGCGTCGGAAAGCTGCCTTCGATAGTGACATTATTTACGCCACAACCCACTAGTGAGACCGCAAATAGCATGAGCACGCTGACCCCTGCGTGTTTGCTTACTTGACCCTTCATTATGCTCAGTATTTTGTTCATGATGATCGCTATCGAAAGTCTAGATAACCAATATTACGTCCAGGCTGCAGTTCTGGCTCATTGAAAATCATTTAGTCCAACAAATGTACCACCATTACGCTGCGTCATTTCTCGCATCATATTGGTGTAGCGATACGCGCTCTGTCGAAAGCGCGGTGGCCCGGCGAAAATAGTCGGAAAACCGATGCCATGAATGCGTACCAGCCGGTCGCCATTTGCATCTTCCACGTTGATGCGGTCTATCGTGTTTAGTACATCCCGAATAGACCCGCCTGGCTGAAAATCGTCCCCCAGTACATAGATACTAATTTTCTTATCCGGGGAATAAAAGGTATTAATTGCGCGTGTCACACCTTCTACAGGGCTACTATTACTGTATGGCTGCCAAGTCCGCAAGGTAGAAATGATGTTACTGCGCCCCCGCGGGGTATCCGGCATCCATTCGCCCCGATAAGAGTTAAACATGTAGTCCCCCATGTCATTCATCACCTGAATACCCTTCACTTCCGGGTATACATCCAGGGTTTTATCGATGACATCCAGCATCTTGTCCCAGTTTCCAGGGGTGTTGTACATGCTGCCTGAGGTGTCGATCACGAAGATAATGTATTCGCTGTCTACCGGCACACCACCAATGGCGTTGTCCTCGGGCGCTGCCACATTGGCCAGTAAGCGCTGCATTTCTTCGGTAAGAGACTGACGGGCAATGGCCAGTCGCCCCACTTCATCGGTAATCTCCTCGGATAGCTGATTGGAGGCATTGAAACGGCCTTCCACATCATTGAGATCGCGGCGCAGGCGAGCGATACGCTCGGTCAGGGCAGACAGCTGCTCATGTTTGGCATTCAGCTCCCGATTTAGTATTCGGGTTTCGCCCCGTATCGCAAACAGCTGCTCCTGTAACTCGGTGACCGAGGCCTCCGGAGTGACATCTGAGAATTCAATAGTGACCGGCGCCGACGATTTGGTAATCATAAGCAGAATGATCATGGCGCCAAACCCACAGGATGCCACGTCCAAAAAGGACACAGTAAAGGAATCTGTTTCTCGGCGATCTTTTTTGCTCATTGTTTACTCAGTTTGCCATTAATCCAGTGTGCTCTAAATATTAGTGGGGAAAGACACACCGAGATCTTCCGAAATCTCTTCAGTACTTTCTACGCGCGCCACCGACGTATCCTCTCTTGGTTGTTCCGGAGCGTTTTCCTCCACTGCCGAGGTGCCACCTGGCCAATCCTTGGAGGGGGCAATTAACGATCCTCGCGTATATTGTGCCAGCTCCCAGAAGGCGGCGGCAGCGCTGGGATCACCTTCCAATGGCATTAATATTATATTGACCGGAATTCCCTGCAATAACTCCCCGATTGCGTCTTCATACAGCTCCAGTCTATCCCGCGGTGTAATCAGAGGGTCGCGAGCTCCCCTATCGTCGATAGTAGGTAAGCCGTCAGTGATCAGGAAGATATTATCCGGAGGAGGGTTCATATTGGCTATCTCCCGAAACAGGCGCTCGTAGTTAGTGCCGCCCTCGGGTGCGATGTCCATGACCTGCTCTACCACTTCGTTCAACTGGTCACGATCAGCCACTTCCAACCAACTGCCTTCACTCCCAGGCAAGGCTGCCCGAACTTCCTCGTTGAAAGCATAGATCTGGTATTGACTGATAATGGGCAGCTGAGTAGTAATCCAGTCTACGATTTTGACAACACGTTGCCATTTTGGAGCTTCTTTCTTGTACACGTCAGCCCGCAGGCTGGTGCGGATGATGTTGACGATGGTGTCATCCAGCATGCTGGCAGAGGCATCCATGACGATCAGAATACGTTGGCCACCCAGATACAGGCCCGACAGATACTGCCGCTGGCCATCACCGATGAACTGCCGCACACTGGAACCTTCTTGTTCCAAAGCGCTGGCCTGCAGTCTCAGTAATTCTTCCTCTAGTTGCTGCACATCGGCCCGCAGCTGTTCCACGTCTTCTACGGTGGCGACACTGGAGTTTTCCATCGCCGCCAATTCTTGCAAAAACGTATCAATCTGGTCCTGAATCTGTCGCGCCAGGCCCTGTGCTGTCACCACATCGAAGTCCACGTCCGACAGTATGTTTCGTAGCTCCACCAAACCCAATTGCCCTTCCAGCACCTCTTCCTCCAACAAACTGATCTCTGCCGACAGGTCGGGGCTGGTTTCCACATCAGACAAGGTACTGGTGTGATCGAGAATCAGGAAGATCAAAATCACCGCCCCGAAACCGCAAAACATCACATCCAGAAATGACAGACTGATGGGATTGAATTTGCGCCTGAGGGCTCTGTGTTCGCTAGACATTTTGCACCTGGATCAAGGTAAGCACTTCGTTACTGCCTTCGAATTGAATGCGATCCCCTACCGAGAGTTTGCGCTCCCCCGAGGCCGTCACCCCATTCAATAAATAGGGCATGTCACCACAATCGAAATAGACGCCGTCGCCACGATCGGCAATGACACCAAGGTTTTCCGGCAGATTGGCAATGGACAGGGTCAACACGCCTGGGGTGTTGCTATGCCCATTCAGCGTCTGTTGATTCTGAATACTTATCTGTTTTACCGATATTGCCTGATTGCCATGCAATACATGAGTCGGTTGCTCTGCCGATTGGCTAGCAGACTTCACGTTTGAGGAAATGTGTTGCGACACCGGCAAACTGTTTACCAGACTAATACCCTGTTCACCACCCGTTATCAATTCGCGGTACTCCAAACAGGCATCGTTGACTGCTCCCTCATCGATGACAATTAGGTCGAGTGAGGCAGGAAGGCTTGCTTTGAATCCCGGTAACTCTGCCAAGGCCGGACTGACAACTAACTGTGTGTCATGATCCGTGGCCATCGCCGTGACTTGCTCATTAATCTTTTTGAAGTGACTGTTCAGGTTAGTAATCAAACTTTCCATCGGCATTTTGGCTGTATGTACTGTATCACCAGCGTTCAATTCCAAAATCAGATTGCCGTCCTGTTGCGCCTGGGCCAACCACGCGGGTAACTGGTTATAAAGTTGCTGCTCAGACTCAGCATCGTGCTGCGGATTGAATCGGCATTGCTGAATGAACATTCCAGTAGCCAGCTGCATCATTAAGTCTGTAAAGTTCTGACTGCCGACACCTGGAATCTGTACAGTAGAGCCCGAGCTTAACTGTGAACCATCGGTTGTAAGCTTGGTGACTACTACCTGATGCAGTTGCAGGTCAGCGTACAAAACATTGCTTGCGCGAGCGGAGACTATAGCTGCGGCTACCGCTGAATCGACAACTCCACTTACCTTAAATGGGCTGTGTTGAGAGAGGCCCAGCAGAATAGACAGTTGCTGCCGTGTGAAGCTGCCCGGCACGGCAATGACCACGTCCGATGCAATATCCGCTTCCTCGGCCAGGTGCTGCAGATGAGCAAAAGCGATGTCGGCATGATGACGGAAATTATTGCCATGTTCGATGGGATCGAGATTCAGTTCATGCCAGTACTTGTTGTAGCTGTTGGTTGGTTGCAGACGTGCTTGTTGTTCAGCAAGTTCACCGAGCACAAGGTCTTGACCATCGGCTAAGGCAAAACCTGGACTGCGCAACAGCAGCCCGGACTCATCGCCCACGCTGATTGCTTTGTCGTTAAGCTCAATGACTTTCAAGCTCATGCAGTTACGCCTGTGTTACACCATGAATGTCTGACTCAGAATCGGGGACCTGCAGATGTCGAATAAGTCGTTCGTCGCAATAGTTCTGACAGTCGAGAACCAGACGATCTTGAAGCTGCTGTAACTGGTGCAGCAGGAACATCAAAAAAATGCTGACTACCAGGGCGACAAAGGTCGAGTTAAAGGCCACACCCAAACTCACCGTTACACCAACGATATCACCACTAACTGCCTGATAGGCCTGGCCCAGGGCGGTGCCAATGCCGCGCACGGTGCCAAGGAATCCAATGGAAGGGATAGCCCAGGCAATGTAGCGCACCAGGGACAGTTCGGTTTCCATGCGATCAGCTTCAGTTTCGCAGGTATCCTTTACGGTGGCTGAAACATCCTGGATATTACGTGTGCTTTGAAAGCGATGGAGACCAGCCATAATTGCCCGGGACAATAGAAAGTCTTGTTCACGTTCAGGTAGGGCTTGTACCGGCCGTGCATAATTCCGTGCATCTTCAGGCAGGATGCTCATGCCTTGATTCACTTGGATAAGAGTGCGATCCAACAAGGAGCGTTGTCTCAAAGTCTGTTGCGCCTTCATTCCAATAATGAACAGCGCCCAGAACATCAGAATTATGCAGGTCTCTTGTTCGAAGTCTCGGAGAATGACAAACACCGAACGCTCAGGCACAAAGTTTTCATCGGTTTGCTGCAACAGGGTTTGCTGTTCCTGAATAAGATCAGCATTGGGTCTGATCACTGTGACATAGGTTGCATGCACGATGATGACGCAGAAAATCAATGCAACCAGTTGAAAAAACGTTTCGTACAGCGAGCCTTGCTTCATTACTTACTTCCTAAGGGTCTTTCCTGTTTCAATAATCGTGAATTACTCAAGGTAACGTGTAATGCGAAATCCCACATCGTCTCGAGGTTCAGCGCCAAAGTCTCTGAATGACAAACGCATCTCAGTGATGGCACCGTGGGCCCAACTGGACCCTCTAATTGTGTGAAACTGACCTAACTCCGGCCCTAAGGGATCGATCTCCACACCCAGACTGCCAGCAGAGCCATAATAGTCGTGAACCCATTCCGATACATTTCCGGCGAGGTCATACAGTTCATAGTGGTTCGGTTCAAAGCTTGCCACCGGTGCCGTGGCGAAATGACCATCGTTATAATCAAACATAACCTCCCCAAGGTAAGCCTGGGCAGTGACATCGCCGAAATTACCTGCATTCTCCGGTGGTGGAAGTTGATCTCCCCATGGGTATTTGAGCATGCTTCCACTACCGTCGGTGCGAGCTGTCCAGGCCCACTCCGCCTCGCTGGGCAAGCGATAACCAGTGGCTTCTGGATTAAATCCCACCACCTCTTCGCCCTCGACGCGGTAGAACAGTGGCAGCCCTTCCTGTTCACTGAGCCAGTTGCAGTAGAGCGCTGCCTGGTTCCAATTAATGCGAACTACGGGCTGATTTTCGTTGTTGAGGGTCAGCCCCTGAATTGTGCCGGAGCTGTGTTCAGCATCGAACAAGCGATACTCAGCGTTGGTGACCTCGCGATAGCTCATGTAGAACGGTCGGTCCAGTTGAATGTCGCGCAGGGATTCATTAGGCCGACGACCGGCTTCCCGTCGCGAAGCTCCCATGGTGAAAGCCCCTGGATAAAACAGTTTAAGTTGCTGCCCCGCGACCGTCGTAATCACCGGCTGAATCTGTTCCAGTCGCGCCTGCTCCAGTGACTTTAGATTCACACGAATGATCTGATCCAATCCGGGACGGGAAGTGAACTCGGCGCTATAGGGAACGAAGCCTTCTTTGCGTACCTCAATCTGTTGGCTGACCGCCATCAGCTCCAGTGTCTGATTGGCTAGTCCCCGAAACTCACCATTGATATAAAGCTCTGCGTCAGCGGGTTCACTAATCACTTGTACGCTGGCAGTGACCGGTGCCAATTCAACCAATACAGAAGTCTCTTCATTGGGTGCGGTCCGCACGGAGCTCTTGGTGGACTGAAACCCGTTCTTGAAAAAAGTAAGTTCATGGTTTTGATTAGGAGCAAGTGCAACCTCCAATGGGGTGAGGCCCTGAAACTCTCCGCCGATAGTGACGCTGGCTTCAGTCGGGCTGCTCTGGATAAATACCAGCCCGTCTGCCGGCTCTAACTCCACTGGCGGCACGACTAAGTCTTCACCAGCAATGACGTCGAACTCTTCTTGCCAGGCTTTATGCCCGGCAAGCTTCAGGGTCACATCACGTTCACCCTGCAGGATTTCCACATTAAAAGGTGTGACGCCAACCGTTTCTCCATCCACGATGATGTCCGCACCGGGAGGAGCAGTAGTAAAGGAAAGTGTTGCCCAGGCTGGTTCCAATGTGGCTTCAAAACTTTGCTGCACAGAACGGCCTTCGATCTCGATCACAGCGCCATAATCCAGATAACGCTCGTTGCTGATCGTCAGCTGATGCTCTCCAGGCTCTACCAGGACATCAACCAACGGAGTCTCTCCGATGTCGACACCATCTATCTGCACACGCGCCCCTTCCATCTCCAAGGTGGCTACGCTGACAAGTCCGGGTAATCTGCGCATGGTAAAGGGGTGAGTCTGCGCTGCCTCAGTATCCACCAGAAGCTGGGTCACCGTGTCGTGATAACCCTCGTTTTGCAACGTTATCTCGTAGGAGCCGGTGCGAATCAAATAGCGTTGGCCGAGGCGGAAGTTAAGACCGCCATCAATTTGAATACTGGCGGTTATGGGATCGACTTCGACAAAGACTGATCTGGCAGTCAGAACAAACCACCCTGACACTGACGATACCAGGACGAACACGGCGACAACCGCATGGAACCAGTGAAATTTATAAGTGAATTTACTCTCGCTAACTTCATGCGGAGTAAAGTCTATGGGTATTATGGGGTCAAGTGCCCCATTATCTTGGGCGTTGTCGTCTGTGTTTGCCATGTCATCATCGCCCACTAGTGGCAACTACTCGTTCGACACATCGAACAACAACAGATTCAGGTGTCTGCCCAAAGCCTACAATGAATTCTTCACGTACATCGCGATAACCGATGCGCTTACCAACTGCCACGTAGCGACCAGGCTTAAGCGATAAAGTTTGTTGTTCAAACAACCCCAGGTTGCCAATGCGCAGCACCGTCACATCGGTAAGATTGTCGGAAACTAGTTGAACCTCGATGGGGTTTTGCGAATTCAACAGCAGCTGCTCTAACTCATCGAGTTGTGATTCTAATCGAGGGCCGGGATTTGGAATGTCTCTCGCAGTAAAGTAATAGCCCCGCGTTTGCTGAAACACCTCATCTTCTGCAAAGCGTTCTGGATTATTGATGGCGTTGACCAGGAAAGCGTCGAGGTTAGCTCTTTGATTGGCATAACCCCGGCCTTCGGTAGCAAAGCTGAGATTAGAATCGATGGCGATTACCCCATCGTATGCTGCTACTGCATCAGCCCAGCGTTCTGATTGCTCCGCCGCATCTATCTGTCGCCGTAGTTCATTGATCTGGGCATTGGCGACTTCGGTCTCAGTTTGCACAATCGCTGCCTGTGCCTCAGCCTGATTAATGCCCAGGTTCGCGGCCCGTTGGAATGTAGCGATGGCTTGTTCCGGATCGTCAGCTTCCAGGAAGGCATAGCCCTCAGACATGATGCGGGAGAATTCGTTTTCAATTAGCTGCGCATCGACAGCTGCGATCTTATCTGGTGCAATCTCATTGTAGCTATCCAGCTCGATAATCCGCCGATACAAGTCTCTGGCAGCTTCAAGCTCTCCATCCTCAAACAGATCATCTGCTTCAACCATCAAGGCTGCTACTTCATCGAGGGCCTGCGCTCGCTCCAGACCAATCTGCGCCGCTTCATTGTTAGCGTCCAGCACCAACGCTAAGGAGAATGATTCCTGAGCAGATTCGGAGTCGGCTGCATCCAACTGATTCTGTC
Source organism: Pseudomonadales bacterium (assembly GCA_028281635.1). Taxonomy (GTDB): domain Bacteria; phylum Pseudomonadota; class Gammaproteobacteria; order Pseudomonadales; family Pseudohongiellaceae; genus UBA9145. The sequence goes on from JANQJM010000141.1 coordinate 45,358, forward strand.
CGTCGATCAATATACGTTGCAGCACTTCATCGGTAGTGGATAACAACTCAGCCAGGGCATCGCGTCCGCGTGCATAGGATTCGGTGGCAAGTAAAAAATCCTGTGTACGATAATACTCATCACCAATGGAGGCTTCCTCCAGCGCGGCATTATAAGACTCCTGACCCCATTCACTCACTTCCAGGGCATCCAATTCGGTTTGCCTTTCCAGCAATTCTGCCAACACATCTTGTGCTTCTTTGCGCTGAATAGAGCGCTGAGCTTCTTCAAAGGGTGAGATAGCAAGTTCAGGCTCAGCTACTGAGCTTGTGAGTGGAGCACTGACAGTGTCATCGCGTCGCTCCAAAGGCAACTCGTACTCGGTGACCACCGAAGGCAAGACAAATATCACCAGTAAGGCCACAATGGCGAGACCACCAAGGCCCAGCCACATTACGGGTGAAGGTTTATCCGATTTGGGAGGCGCGATCTGCTGTGCGATGCGTTCCGCTTCCGCGTCTGCATTGTCCAGCGTCGTCTGCTTTGTATTTTCCAGTTCGTTTTCTGACATATCCAGTTCTGCCGGTAGTGGTTAACACTAACCGAGCGCGGGGCCTCTGTAGTTCCTTACAACAGTGTCTTACAACTGACCTAGTTCCGCGGCATAGAGATCTGCCAGAATTTCTCGCCACTGTTCGTACTGCTCTTCAACCGAACCGGAGAGAGTGATGGTGCGATCATCTAATGTGATCACTTGCGGCGCGACAGCATTTTCCAGAGATTGGCCAAGCTCTTCCAAGGCCTCCATGTGCATGCGCGCTTCTGCCTGGCGATCGAATCCGCTCTTGATCAGATAGGCGCCAGCACCAACGCCAACGGCACCACTCGCTTGGGTACCGTAGTTGCCACCTTGAGTTGCTGCAGCCAGACCACCGATTACGGCAGCTGTACCCGCAATGAATCGACGTCTTGCCGAGTCGCGCAAGTCACGCAACTCAATGGTTGCCTGATAGCTCTGCTCTCGCCAAGAATCGTAAGGCAATCGCATTTGTCTCACGTAGGTGGCGTAGTAATCCTGCACCGTATCAATAAACATGAAGTCGCGTTCACGAATGTCCTGAATGCGATTCAACAAAGGATCGTTTTCTGCAGGTAAGGAAACCAGCTGATAATTGCCATCGTCGTTTTGCGTGAGATAGTTTGAGAAAGCTTCCTCCGAAAAACGCTGCGCAAACAACATTTCGGAAACTGTTCTGATCTCTCGAATTTCATCGGAGTCTATATTGCGTTGACGATAGGCGAGAAGATCATTGGCGATCTTGTTGTAGATAACCTGAAACGGATCGCTCTTCTGCCGTTGCTGAGGGTCATAGCTGAACTGGCTGATGACTTCTTCATATTCCTTGGTGAACCATTGTTGGCCGCGTGAGTCAGTCACTTCGATGCGGACGACCATGGCTTCACCATTGGATTCCAAAATCGTGCCCTCGACTCTCACATCCATCGGACTGGTGTCGTTGGGCATCAGGCGCACAATTCCCCAGTTGGCAGAACGCTGCAGTGTCTCTGCCAGCAGATAAGGTGCGTAACGAGATTCGGCGACGCGAATCTGGCCGTTGGTTACTTCCTCCTGGTCATCGGACAACTCATCCAAGCCAGGATCAAAAATTGTGACGCCAACATCCAGCAACAATTCTTCCGGTACGTTCTGGCTATCCTGTACCACCGGCGTGTAGGACGTTGACTTAACAGTGTGGGTGGCGCATGCAGTCGTAAACAAGGCCACGAAAAGAATTCCCAAGGTCTGCTTTAGAGGCAACTTCATTGCTGTTCACCAATACCTGTATAGACTCTATATTGTTCCCAAAGTGCTTCACGCAACTCTGGATCCGGTTCTGTCATCGCTGCTTCGCGAATCTGTCTTGCTACGACGTCGTCGTCACGCCCGCTCGGAATATCATCAGGGGGCGGAAAGGTCTCCACATTCTGCTGACTGGAAGATGCAGAAGGTTGACTAACCGCGGCGGCCACACCAGCGGTGGCAGCTGAGGTTGCTTGCTCCATTGTTTGCGGCTGATTTTGTGCGCCACCGGCACCGCCGCCACCACCGTCTCCACCCGGGGAGACACTGCCTGCGGCATTACTTTCATTTTGCGCCCGTTCGCGTTCACTGAGAATGAAACCGTCGAAAGTTTCATAGCCTCTGCGCAAGCGTTCATCGAGAACCGCCGCCCGTTCTGACGCCGTGGTGGCTCCGCCTCCAGCTGCACCAGCAGGAAGCTGCGAGCCTGCCCCAGAACCCGTGGTACTGTCACGCTGTGCGCCCCCCGATCCGGCTGTGTTTTGCTGTTCAGACCCACCAGGCAAGGCATTTGGGAGCGTATCAAGCCCATAATCCCCACTTGGAGAGCCTAAACCGCCGCTGGAAGAGCCTTGCCCCCCACTTTGACCATTATTGAGGTCTCCTGTGGAACTATCGCGTCCGTTCTGGCCGCCGCCACCCTGATCGCCTGGGAATCGTGACTGACTGCCTGCATTCTGCCCAGGTTCCTGACCCTGAGATTGAGTGGATGACTGACCACCGCCCTGCTGTTGACCCTGTTGCTGATCGCCAGGAGAAGCACTATCTCGACTGTCCTGACCACCGGGTTGTTGCCCTGATTGTGACGCAGAGGTCTGCGACGCAGCATCTCCTTGCTGCTGACTCTGACTGGGAAAGTTCGCTGTTGGAATCGATCCAGCCGCACCAGAGCTGGCTGATTGACTACCCTGAGATGCAGAACTGGCGCCGGAGCTACTGCTTTGGCTAGTGGATTGGCTACTGGACTGCTGGCTAGGTTGCTGGGGAGTACCTTGCTGTGAACGGCTGCTGCTACTCGGGCTGGAAGGCGTGCTCGGGCTGGAAGAACTGGAACTGCTGGGAGAGGATGGCATAGGCACACTTGCACTGGAGCTGCTCTGTGACGATGCACATGCCACCAGAGCCAAGCTGATTCCACCTAGAACTACCAATCTCAATAGCTGCATTAATAATCTCTGTACTGGGTTGCCGTTAGTATGGCTGGGTGTTTTGAGCTCAACAAAAAACTGCCGCTAAATTGAACTTTAAGCGGAGATGGCGAAAATTCGGCGCATTTTACGAGCAAACTTGCCAAACTTTAGCGGCCACCCCTAGTCGCTATTCAGCCCGCAATAAGTTCTACGTCAGAGTAGAAAAAAACCCCTTAATCTTCGCTTAACGATAGAGCAAGGATAGCTCTGATGCTACCTCTAACCGGTTAAAATTAGTACCAAAACCGGACTCTGGCCCGATTGTCATCAGATGGTAATGCAACACCATCCTGTACTATTGGTCGAAACGAAAATCGTCTCATTTCTCTGACCACTCTTGCCACCTGACCGGAATTCTCATCAGTCTCTTCACTGAGAACTGTGACTCGCCTCACTTCTCCATTACGTGTCACATTAAAACTAAGATCTACAAATCCTTCCGTTAGTTCGCCAAGCGCCGGGCGGTCGGCGCCACCACGGAACACCGACCGTGGCTCGGTACTGAATGTGGGAATGGGGGTTACCTGCCCGAACAAGCGCACCAGCATCTCCTCACCGTTCTCCTCGGCGGCCAATAAATTCCAGGCGCGCAGATACTGTTCTTCAGCGACACGACGCTGCTGGAACAGCAGATACCAATCACCGAGATTGGCATAGGCTTCCGCGATTTGGTAAGGATCGTCTGATAACTCCTCGTGAACTGTCACGACTTGTTGCAGCGCGGCTTGACCCGCACTGAATCCTGCCGGTCTCATCGTCGAGCGCTGATTGAGTCGGGCAGCCAGTATGTCCTGGCTGCTTCGAAAGTCCGGTCGGTCAATCTCAGACATCAGGTCCGGGTTGCTTGCCACCAAATAGGCTGAATCGGCAATGTTGCGCAAATAGGAAACGAAACGCTCGTCCTGTTGCCCAAAATGTAAGCCCACCATCCTCACGGCCGCATCGAATAAGATCTGGGCATTACTAAGATGCAGGCCAAGCATCTCGCCAAAGCCGATGTTGAACGCTTGCAAATGCCATTGTCCTAATTGCGCCAGTACCGGGATCATACGAGGATCTTCAGAGCCGTAGGCTTTTTGCTGAATATAGAAAAGATAGTTGTAGTACAGGTCCGCGTTGTCCCAATCCTCCATGGCCATGTAACTCTCGATGAGTTCTTCCACAATGGGAATCTGTTCGGTGGTATGCAGCCCATAGTTAATACGATCCACATGCATTGCTCGGTCAAAAGTTGCTACTGCCGTTGCGTGATCGCCTTGCTGCTGCAACAAACTTCCCTGCGCCGTAAGTTGCTCGATGAGTTGGGGATCCCAGACTCCGCCAGCGTCTTCGATTGCCTGCAGAGTGACTTCGTATTCACTAATGCTCCGCGCTGTTAACTCGTCAGGCGCCTGTGCTTGCTGTTGAGTAGTTTCCAGCTCAGGTAAGACAGGGTCCGTTCCCGCTTCAAAGACAAAAGGGATTCCCACATAGACCACGCTGTCTCCAGATCGCGCTGGAACTTCTGCCTCCGCTGCGACCTCGTCAGTGGCTTCTGCTGTATCTGCATCTTCCTGTGCGAAAATGACAGGGGTGAACGCAAGGCCGGTCAGCAGTGCGAATAGGAGTGCAGAATTTCTCAAAGGAATACCGATTTGCATAAAACGTATGATGAAACGAAGACTCACTGACCTTATCGAGTTTCTATAATACTGCAGTGTGAGTAGAACTGTACGCTCCGTGGGCGGGACAAGACCAGCGCTCAGTTCAGCGCCCACTAGAGTCAGATGAGAACTTGTTAGCGCCTATCCGATCTCTTCGTTGTTTCGTTTCAGTATCAAGTTCCCCCACTTATCCAGGCTCACGTCCCATCCTGGCGCCACATAAGTTGTCGCTGAGTATTCAGTAATCACCATCGGTCCCGAGAACTTGACCCCTACCTGCAGTTCTGCCCGGTCGGCTAACTTTGCTGACTCAGCACAAGCATAGACCTTAGTCTGTCGGAGATTATTACAGCGTTCACCAGAAGTAACTGCACTGGGAAACTCAATATGATGCTGTGCTTCGCTGATGTGCACACAGAGATTCACAATCTCCACTTCTGTGCTTAGGGCATAGCCATAGCGCTTATTATGCAGTGCACTGAACGCAATCGTTGCAGCTGCCACATCAGTCCAAGGTACATTCAAGGTGTAAGACTGGCCTGCATAGCACATATCGACACTGAGCTCTGCCTTGAGATCGACTGCAGCCAGGCCCTCCGCTGCCAGTTCGTCGCGCCCTTGTTGCTCAAGCTCCATGAACACAGGCTGTAACTCAGCAGCGGTAATCTCTGACGAGTTTACTCCTACTGTGCGTGTAAACTGCCGCCCGGGTGTGGCAACCAACATCCCCAGTGCGGACAAGACACCACCCCTGGCCGGCACGATGGCACGATGCATCTGCATTGCTTCTGCCAGTGCGCAGACGTGCAGGCCACCAGCGCCACCAAAACTAGCCAGCACAAATTCTTTGGGATCGTGTCCACGATTCACTGAAATTTCCCTAATCGCTTTTGCCATATGTTCGTTCGCGATATCGACAATTCCCAGTGCAGTGTCTTCGACAGATAGGCCGATTCGATCAGCCAGCTTTCCCACCACGGTTCTCGCTTTGTCAGCATCGAGCTGCAAGCTGTCTGCGAGGTTCACATCGGCAACCAGTCGACCCAGAACCACATTGGCATCGGTGACAGTCGCCTGCTCCCCACCCTGTCCGTAACAGGCTGGTCCTGGGGAGGCACCTGCCGACCGCGGCCCGACTTGTAGCATGCCACCGCTGTCTTCAAATGCGATTGATCCTCCTCCCGCACCAATGGTATGCATATCCACAGCCGGCACAGCCATGGGATAACGACCAATTCTGCCCTCAGTGGTAATTCCTATCTCGCCTTCCAGTAGCGCGACATCGGTAGAAGTACCACCCATATCAAAACTGATAAGTTTGTTTTCTCCAATTTGTTCACCGAGATACTTGATGGCGGTAAGGCCGCCAGCAGGACCGGATAGCAACAGGTGCACAGCCGCGTCTGCTGCTTTTTCTGCGGCAATAGTTTCGCCACTGGATTGCATGATTTGCAGGGGACAGTTTGCTAGCTGCAATTGGAGTCGTGACAGGTAACCCTGCACAACAGGACCCAGGGCTGCATTAAGCCAGGTCGCTATTCCGCGTTCGTATTCTTTGTAAACTGGAAGCACCGCCGAAGAGCGGCTTACGTGAGCGGTGAGTTTCGTCTCTTTAATAGCCGATTCAATTTCTCTTTCGTATTTATCGTTAAGAAAAGAAAACAGTAAGGTCACTGCCACTGCTTGCGGTTTTAATTCTTCAAGCTTTTGTAGAAGTATGGTCAGCTCTTCCGCTTCAAGCGGTTCCAAAACGGTACCTTCAGCGGAGAGTCGCCCACCGGTTTCCAGACAGAGTTCGGGAGCAACCGGGGGAGAAATCGGCGGAAACTCCAGGGCGTATAGTGCGGGGCGAGTCTGTCTACCCAACATAAGCAAATCGCCAAACCCATAGTTCGTCACAAAGGCAGTGCGCGCAGTGTTGCCTTCCAGCGCGGCATTGGTTGCCACCGTACTGCCATGTACCACCTGCAAGCTGCCGTCTTTTAGATTGTCATTCAGGCCCAGGTCAGCAATACCCTGTAGTATGGCTCTCTCTGGAGCATCAGGGGTGGACAAGGTTTTATGCAGCTTGACTTCGATCGCGTTTATTTCGTCCTGCAGAACCAAACAAACGAAATCAGTAAAGGTTCCACCCGCATCAACACCCAACAGAATCTTTGAATTCGACAAACCGTTCCTACTTTCAATCGTTTAATGAAACGATTATAACTGCAGCCGTAAATTACTCATCACTTCTCTAGTTGTCGTTCAACACCGCAACACGATTCACGACCAGGTCACTGCTTTGCCAGAACTCCCAGAGGTAGAAACTACAAAGCGGGGTATTGCACCCCATGTCCAGCAGCAAGTTGTTACCAAGGTGGTTGTCAGACAGCCAAGCCTGCGCTGGCCTATTCCCAAAGAACTGGTACGTGACTTACCTGGTAACACGATTCGTTCCGTGAAAAGGCGGGGCAAATACCTGCTACTGGATTGTTCAATTGCGACTGCACTGATCCATCTTGGCATGTCTGGCAGTCTGCGTATCGTGGATAGTGGAACTGCTGCAGGCAAACATGATCATTTTGACTTCGAGCTTGGTTCGAAGAAGCTGCTACGCTACACCGATCCCAGACGTTTCGGCTGCTTGCTTTGGCACAGCGGCGCCATCGAAGAACACAAACTTATCCAGCATCTAGGGCCGGAGCCTCTCACCGACGATTTTGATGGCGACTACTTGTATCAGCAAAGTCGCACCCGCAGTGCACCAGTAAAGGCATTTATCATGGATAGCCAGGTAGTTGTGGGTGTTGGAAACATTTATGCCAATGAAGCGCTCTTTCTCGCAGGTATTCATCCGAAGCGAGCAGCCCGCCGTATTTCGAAACAACGCTATCTCGTGCTTGCAGATTGCATTAAAGATGTTCTTGGGAATGCCATTGAAGTCGGTGGAACGACCCTTCGAGACTTTACCAACAGCAGTGGCGAGCCGGGTTACTTCAAACAATCACTGTTTGTCTATGGCCGAGGTGAGATGAAGTGTAAACGCTGTAAGACAGCTTTAAAGGAAATCCGGTTAGGGCAACGCAGCACTGTGTACTGCAGTGAGTGCCAGAAGTAGATCGCAAAAGTAAATCAGAGATCCTTGATAGCCTGAGCCACGGCAGGATGCACGAACTTGGAGATATCGCCACCGTAAGACGCTATTTCTCTGACCAGCGTTGATGAGATATAGGACAGATGCTCTGCTGGTGCCAGGAAGACCGTTTCAATTTCCGGCTCCAACACGCGATTCATGCCAACCAGCTGAAACTCATACTCGAAATCCGCAACCGTACGCAGACCACGTAGAATAATATTGGCATCGCATGACTTAACAAATTCTGTAAGCAGCGTGTCGAAGGAACGTACTTCGGCATTATCAATGTGTGCCAGCACCTCTTTCGCCAGGGCGACGCGCGTCTCCGCTGGCATAGTTCCGTGCTTTTGAATATTGGTGCCCACCGCTACAATTACCTTGTCAAACAGGCGGGATGCTCGTTCGACCAGGTCGGTATGACCATTCGTTATCGGGTTAAAAGTGCCTGGATAAACTGCAATTTTCATTGTTTTACATCAGCGGTATATCTTGCCTGCAAATTCGCAGCTCGCATTCTAGCGAAATGACCTAACCCTCACAATCGAGTGCCGGGAATAAGTTGAGCGCCCTTAGTTGGACGAAATGAAACGCAGGATTCGCTCTTCCAGCCATTGTTTTCTGAGCCCAGCAACAAAGCCCACATGTCCGCCATTGTCATGTAGCTCAAAACTCACCGAGTCGGAAAGCTGGTCTGGCTTTGGCAATGCACTGGCCGGAATCATGGGATCATTCAGACTTTGAATCAACAACGTTTCGGTGTTAATAGCCGCAAGAAATCCTATGCTGCTACAACGCTGGTAGTAGTCTTCAGCATCCGCGAAACCATGTAAGGGCGCGGTAATTCGATCATCAAAGTCCCAGATAGAATTGATTGAACTGGTATCGCCCAGGGCATTCAGTTTGTCCAACTCTTCGGTTTCTCCGATGCCGAGGAAATATTGTTTCTTGGCTTCCAAACTCTCCAATAGCCGCCGCGTAAAATAGCGACCATAGATTCGAGAAAACCCCTGCAGCATAGCCCGTGAACAATGAGCCAGGGTAAACGGTGTTGAAACGGCGATAGCCTTGCTGGGTTGCTGTGTTGCTTTGCTCAGCCCGCACTCGCCCAACCATTTGAGGAGCACATTGCCTCCGAGCGAATAACCGATGACTACAAACTGATGTGAGAGATAACGGGATTGCAAGCTCGTGAACACTTCATTCAGATCATCTGATACTCCGGAATGGTAGGTGCGTGCTTTGTTATTCACTTCTCCACTGCAGCCTCGCAAATTCATCACGACGCTGGTAATGCCCTCGGTGTTCAGTTGTTGCTGCAAAGCCAGCACGTAAGACGACTCTGAACAGCCACAAAGACCATGAACAATGAGAACTATCGTTGAACTTGGCGCAGGTGATTGATCGCCATTTGAATTGAGAAGTGACCAATCAAGGTCGACGAAATCGCCATCGCTTAGTTCGATACGCTCCCGATGATGAGGGACCATCTCGGCACCAGCGAACTTGCGCCACAGTGTTTGCGAATGTCCTTCTGGCAACCAGAAAGCAGGTTTGAATTTTTGATCCACTACCGAATTCATCCTAAGGTGCCAGATGTCCTATAAATTCCCCTGGTATTGATAAAGAGCATAACTAACTTGTCCAGCTTGCTTGGATTTCAATTGCGCAAAATCTTCCGGAAGCTCCTCTGGATTAGTGAGACTACTATTCTCCAAATAGATAAGAGTATTCTCTTGCACAAGACTGGATTTAACCAGCGCCTGACAAATATCACTAACCGGGCCTTTATCGAAAGGTGGATCTAAAAAAACGATATCAAAACCACTGGCGTTCTGATTGGCTGCAATCCAATTCTCTGCAGTTGTCACATCCAGTTTGGCAGCATCCAGGGCAAGTTCGTCCAGGCTGTCTTGCAAAGCCGCAGCGACCTGTTGGTTGCTCTCAACAAACTGGACTTCGGACGCTCCGCGCGACAGGGCTTCGATGCCAAGTGCACCACTACCAGCAAACAGATCGAGACAACGCGAACCAGAGATATCATTTTGTAACCAGTTAAAAAGTGTTTCTCTAATACGATCACTAGTTGGTCGCAGACCATCTGCATCCGGAAATCGGAGGATTCGGCTACGCAGACTTCCTCCAATAATTCGAAGTTGGTTGCTTTTGCCACGATGGGATCGCTTGTTCATGCGTATTATTTTCAGAGTAAGCAGAGCGGCAAGATGATATGCAATGCGCTGGTTTCGGGCACTATCTATTTCCTATTCCCCTATTCCCTAACTATTCCCGAATGTCTGAAATCCCCATTTCAAGCTGAGACTAGTAGCAATATGTATCCGACTAGCCTGGGGTGATAGCATACATAGCCCGCATCAGCAGATATCAAGCCCTCACTAAGCAGTACAGAAAGCATGTTCGGATTTAGTAAGAAAGAAAAGGACTCCTCAACCAAATTGGAAGCGGAGTCAGTCGAAAGCACTGGCTTTTTCGCACGACTCAAGAATGGCTTAAGTCGCACCCGTGGCAGATTCAGTGAAGGTCTGCAGTCCCTGGTGCTTGGTGAGAAAACCATTGATGCGGGATTGCTGAATGATGTAGAGACTCAACTGCTGTCTGCAGACGTAGGCCTTGAAGCAACCGATCAAGTGATTAGCAACTTGAAGCAGAAGCTGGACCGCAAACAACTTGCTGATGCGGAAAGCTTCATGGGCGGCCTGAAACAAGAACTGGAAGACATTCTGGCAACGTGTAACCAGCCACTTGAAATCAAAACTGAGGAAGGCCCATTCGTCATCTTGGTTGTTGGTGTGAATGGCGTTGGTAAAACGACAACCATCGGCAAATTAACCAAGCGCTTTCAAGCGCAGGGCAAATCGGTGATGTTAGCCGCCGGTGATACCTTCCGCGCCGCCGCCGTGGAACAGCTGCAAGTTTGGGGCGAACGCAACAATGTACCGGTGGTAGCACAACAGACTGGCAGTGATAGTGCTTCGGTAATTTTCGACGCACTGCAATCGGCTCGCGCCAAATCGATGGATATTCTCATCGCTGATACTGCCGGTCGTTTACACACCAAAGACAATCTCATGAACGAGCTGGAGAAGATTGTCCGTGTTTTGCGTAAGCAAGATGAAAATCTGCCACACGAAGTCATGCTGGTACTCGATGCAACCACTGGCCAAAACGCGGTGAGTCAAGCAGAGAGTTTCAACTCCGCTTCTCAGTTGACCGGCATCACCCTGACCAAACTCGATGGCACTGCCAAAGGTGGAGTTGTATTCGCCCTGGCAAAAAAGCTTGGCCTACCAATACGATTCATCGGCGTTGGCGAACAAGTGGATGATCTGCGGCCTTTCGATGCGCATGAGTTTATTGATGCGCTGTTTTCTGAATAGCTCTCCAAACAAATCGCTACATGATCAAGTTTGATAATGTCAGCAAACAGTATGAAGCCGGCAGGGATGCGCTAAGCCAGGTGAGCTTCGATGTGGCCAAAGGCGAAATGGCATTTGTCACCGGTCACTCTGGTGCTGGTAAGAGCACCTTACTCAAACTCATACTCGCCATGGAGAGAGCGAGCAATGGCCAGGTGATGGTAGACGGCATCAATCTCAACCGCCTGGCCAGGGCCAAGATTCCCAAACACCGATTACAGATTGGCACTGTGTTCCAGGATCACCAACTGCTGTTTGATCGAACCGTAGGTGACAATGTTGCGCTGCCGCTGCAGATTGCTGGCTTCCCTTACCAGGACACGCAGAGAAGAGTCAGGGCAGCCCTGGATAAAGTCGGTCTGCTGCAGAAAGAAAAATTAATGCCTGAAAAATTGTCTGGAGGTGAGCAACAACGGGTCGGTATTGCCCGGGCTGTTGTGAACCGGCCACGTATTATTCTCGCGGACGAGCCTACCGGTAACCTGGACCCAGAGCTTTCCAATGAGGTCATGAAAGTCTTCCAACAATTTCAAAGTGTCGGTGTGTGTTTGCTGGTAGCCAGCCATGACCGTGAGCTCATTGCCAGGCTCAACTGCCGCACACTCACTCTTGAACAGGGAAAATTAATCGGTGACGGCTAAGCGAAAGCGAACAAGGCCTCAGCCGTCCGCTGGCAATCAAAGGCTGCAATTGCATCGACAGGTAGCCAGGGAAAGCCTGCAGAGACTGCTAGCATCCCCCCTTTCCAGTGGGATTACGGTCCTGGTTATTGCTATCGCCTTGTTCTTGCCGGCTCTGCTCTATCTGCTCAATAGCAATCTCAATGCCGGATTAGTTGGTGCCGCCGACAACACGCGTTTAACGATATACCTGCAAAGCAACATCTCAAACACCAACGAACAAGCAGTAAGTGAATACTTACTTTCGAAATTCGGCTCGGAATCTATTGAATACATATCCGAAGAACAGGCCATGGAGAGTTTTAGTCGCTCCGCGGAGTTAGGGGATTTGCTCACGAGTTTACCCGACAACCCGCTACCAGCGGCTTTCGTGGTGAGTCCACAACTGGATGACGATACCGAAATCGAGAATCTAATCCTCGAGTTGGAAACGATGGAGGGTGTTGAGCTGGTGCAATTAGACCGCCTCTGGCTGCAACGTCTGCAGGCTCTCTCCGATTTGCTGACGCTGCTGAGCCGCGCCCTGGCCCTGGTGGTTCTGGTGGGATTGCTCGCCATTGTTGGCAACACCATCAAACTGTTGATCGAGCATCGACGCCAGGAGATCCAGGTCATTAAGCTTATTGGGGGCAGTAATAGTTACATCGCCCGCCCGTTTCTCTATACCGGCCTGATGCTGGGGCTCACCGGAGGTCTCTGTGCCTGTTTGCTGATTGGACTTATGGGGCTGAATTTGGCGACCGCTGTGGCGGAGTTGAGTGATTTATTCGGCGGCAACTGGCGGCTTAATGGACTCGATGCCCTGCAATACCTGACTTTAGTGCTAACCGGTGGTGGGATTGGCTGGCTTGCGGCATTGATTGCAAGTTACCGGAATATAGCGACAATTGAGCCATAAAGACTCTACTTTGTCAGACTTTAAGCGAACTTCTCTGTTTATTAAGGCCCGCGCTTGAATTTTCATCTGCTAACCCCCAAATAGAGTAGTCGATTTGAATCAATCTGTCGTAATAACAAATAGGGCACAATATAAGGTAGATTAAACTTCCTACACGCCAGCAATGGCGGGCGTTCCAGCCACCTACACTGACTCTCCGGATGGCGCCTGGGAAGGATAAATGCTATAATTGGGTCTATATGACGTAATGACTTTACGAACAGACGTCGAGGAATTTGGAATAGAAACCATGAGCACAGGTAAGAGTTTACAAGTTATCGACCCGACTACTCCGGGTCGCGATTTGACTGCTTATATTGCGTCGGTCAACAGCATTGCTGTGCTGACGCCCGAGCAGGAACTCGAATTGGCCAAGCAGTACTACTATGAAGATGATGTAGATGCTGCTCGCCAATTGGTCATGGCGCACCTTCGTTTTGTGGTGCACATGGCCAAAACCTATTCCGGTTATGGTCTTTCTCAGGCCGACCTGATTCAGGAAGGTAATGTTGGTCTTATGAAAGCAGTTAAGCGCTTCAACCCCGAGGTGGGCGTGAGACTGGTTTCCTTCGCGGTGCATTGGATCAAAGCAGAAATGCATGAGTACATTCTGCGTAACTGGCGCATCGTGAAAATCGCAACAACCAAAGCCCAACGTAAATTGTTTTTCAATCTGCGCAGCTCCAAGAAGAAGCTGGGCTGGTTAAACAACGAAGAAACGGAAGCAGTGGCGCAGGACCTGGGAGTGGATCCCAAGGTAGTGCGACAAATGGAAGGCCGCATGAGTGCCTATGACACTGCCTTCGATGCCGAGCCCGATAGTGATGAAGACAATGCCTATCGCGCACCGGCTTACTATCTGGAAGACCAGAGCTCTGATCTCGCACTCAGTATCGAAGAAGCTGAGTGGGAAGAAGTCACCAACAACAGTTTGCACCTTGCTCTGAATGAACTCGACGAACGCAGCCAGGACATTTTGCGTAGTCGCTGGTTAACTGATAACAAAGCGACTCTGCATGATCTGGCAGACAAATACAGCGTTTCAGCAGAACGTATTCGTCAGCTGGAAAAGAACGCAATGAATAAGATCAAAGCCAGGATGGCTGCCTGATCTTCTTGAGACCAAGAAACACCAAGTAATTTCAATGTTGATTTGATAAGCCGCGTACCTCGCGGCTTTTTTCTGCCTGCAATTTGCTAAACACAACCGAGAATGTTCACCAAGTCTGCTTGTATTGGACTGGGTAAAGCATCGAAAATGATTCCGCCATGGCTAGAACAACTCTGATACTTGCAGCACTCAGCGGCCTGCTTGCTGTTGCGTTAGGTGCTTTTGGCGCCCATGGCCTGGAGCCAGTGCTGGAACCCGATCTTCTTGCCACCTTCAACACCGGCGTTGAGTATCACATGAGTCATAGCCTGGCACTGTTTGGGGTAAGCATTCTGTTGCAGCGGTTTCCCCAGGACAGGGCTCTACAATTCAGCGCAATGGCCTTCATCGTTGGTATCATCGTTTTTTCCGGTAGCCTTTATATACTGAGCATTTCCGGCATTCGCTGGTTAGGTGCCATTACACCGATTGGAGGTTTAGGATTCCTGATCGGATGGGGAAGCCTGGCAAAGTTTGCCTGGGCGCTTGAGCGCGACGCAGCAAGTGACGCTTAACGGGAAACCAGAATCAACACAACATGCAGATTATTGTGAACGGCGAGACTCGGGAATTTGCTGACAATCTCACACTCAGCGAACTTCTCGGACAACTGGAAATTACCGAAGGCAAACTCGCGGTTGAGATTAATGGAGAGATCGTGCCGCGCAGTCAGCACGCTACTCATACGGTAGTGAATCAAGATGTCGTTGAGATCGTCCAGGCCATAGGTGGTGGCTAGGACCTTAATGTTGGAAGGAGTGATTGCGTAAGCATGAGTAGAGTTGAAGACAAGCCTCTGGTGGTAGCCGGCAAAACCTATGATTCACGGCTAATCATCGGCAGTGGCAAGTATAAAGACTTCAATGAGAACCTGCTGGCTTTGGAAGCCAGTGGGGCAGAAATGATTACGGTGGCCATCAGGCGCGTAAATCTGGGTCAGAACAAAGATGAACCCAACTTATTGGATGTCATTTCCCCGGAGCAATATACCATCCTGCCCAACACCGCTGGTTGCTACACCGCCGATGACGCTGTCAGAACTTGCCGTATGGCCAGGGAGCTATTGGATGGACATTCCCTGGTCAAGCTGGAAGTGCTGGGTGACCAAAAAACTCTTTATCCCAATGTAACGGAAACCCTGACAGCAGCAGAGACTCTGGTTAAGGATGGCTTCGATGTCATGGTGTACACCAGTGACGATCCGTTAATCGCTTTGCGCCTGGAAGAGATTGGTTGTGTGGCCGTCATGCCTCTGGGTGCACCTATAGGATCTGGCCTGGGAATTCGTAACCCTTACAACATTCGAATGATTCTGGAGAACGCCAAGGTGCCGATCATTGTTGATGCTGGTGTGGGAACGGCATCGGATGCCAGCATCGCCATGGAGCTTGGCTGCGATGGTGTATTAATGAACACCGCCATCGCCGAAGCAGGCGATCCTATCCTTATGGCTTCCGCAATGAAAAAGGCTGTTGAGTCTGGCCGCGAAGCATTCCTGGCCGGACGTATGCCGAGACGGCTTTATGCCAGCGCGTCATCGCCTATTGACGGCACTTTTTTCTGAATCGGTCTTTGTCCCGAACTCCTAACGCCAACGACATTTCTGGCAATGAGCGCCCCTAATCCCTCGAAACGGCCCATACGCAGCTATGTTATTCGTTCTGGCCGACTGACAGATTCACAGCGTCGTGCCCTGGATGAACATTGGCAGGATTATGTGATCGATTACGAGCCTTCAGCACTGGATTGGAATGCGTTGTATCCACAACAGCAACCCCTAAGCGTGGAGATTGGATTCGGCATGGGGGACTCCCTCCTGACCATGGCTGGTGCTCAGAACGACTGTAACTTCCTCGGTATCGAAGTGCATCGCCCCGGCATCGGCAAACTCATGCATGGTGCGCATCAAGCTGAACTATCTAATCTGAAACTAATGTGCCACGACGCGGTAGAAGTCATAGAGCATTGTTTTGAAAAAGAGTCGATCGACAGGGTTTTAGTATTTTTTCCGGATCCATGGCACAAGAAACGCCACCATAAACGGCGCATCATTCAGCCAGCTTTCGTGTCCCTGATTTCGAGCAAACTGAAAACCGGTGGTTACCTGCATCTGGCGACGGACTGGGAACCTTACGCTGAGCACATGCTGGAAGTGCTGGAGCATGAGCCCACCCTGATTAACCACTGCGGTCCAGGCAAATTTTGGGACGAGCCTGAGCGGCCGGCTACCAAATTCGAACAGCGCGGCAAACGGCTAGGCCATGGTGTCTTGGATTTGTTGTTCAGGAAGGAGTAAAGGTGGCTCCGACTCGGGCTAGAACCAAAACCGGTGTTCGTGTTCCTTTAGCCAGTCCACGTAGTATTCGTAGCTGGGGCAAATAGATTGCACCAGGTTCCAGAAGCTGCGGGAATGGTCCATGTGCACCAGATGACATACCTCGTGAGTGATCATGTAATCTATGATGCTGTAAGGGGCCAACATGATGAGCCAGTTGTACTGAAGATTGCCCTGTGAGGTGCAGTGTCCCCATTTTGACTTGGTCTTGCGCAACTTTATTTCTTTGATTTTGTGTTCAACTCCCAGATATCGGGCCAGACCGTGGGCTCTGGGAATGATGTATGCGCTGGCTTTATCGATTAAATAGTCTTCCACCTGCTCCCGTGCTTTCGATGGATTCAGTTTATGGCCCTGAATGATGAACTGATCACCATCGATCAGGATGCGCTTCTTGCGACCTTCACGAAACACAATGGTGAGCTCTCTTGCCCGATAGAAGATTTTCCCGCCTCGCTCTATCCTGAGCATCTCGCGCTCGCGCTGCGCTTCTTCCAACAGCCGTTCTTCAATCCACTCTGTATTGTCGGCAATAAACTCGTGCACTTCGCGCTTTGAGGCCCGATTGGGGCAACGCACGATCACTTTTCGATGCTGAATATAGAGCGCCAGGGTCTTGCGGCGACTGCGCTGAATCTCGCAGTCGTAGGGAAGCACATGCTGTTTCCCGATGATCCCTATGTTTAACGGAAGGACTTTAGACCTGGCCATAACTATTGCGGCTTCCTGGCAATCAAGTTAGCTACCGCTCGCTGCGGGTTAGGCAGTTCACCCTCGTAAGCGTGAATGATTTCCCAGCCCTCGAATGCGCTTGGCAATTCTGCTGGCTGCAGCAGAAAGTCTGGATTCGTCGGTCGGCCAAATCGGCGCTGGTTTACCGTAAATGTTTCGTAAAAGATCAAACCACCGGGTCTCACGGCTTCTCGAATGTCAGCGATTAAGGGTCGATGCAGGTAGTTGAACACCAGAATTGCATCGAAACTTTTGTTTGCTAATGAGTTCGTCCCTGGTTCTTCAAAATCCACTTTCCAGGTCGACCCGCCAAGCTCCGCTTGACTGATTAGTTTCTCAACTTCATTCAACGCAGAATCATTGTTGTCGGCAAATGTGACTGGAATATTATGCTGCAGAACCACCAAACCGTTACGGCCATTTCCGCAAGCCAAATCCAACACACCATTCGTTATTTCCAGGTCCTTTAACAGCGATAGATGTTCCGACACTAGCGCCGAAGCACTGGCGTTTAAATGTGACATGGATAATCGGATAATGCGCTTACGAGTTGAACTCTGAGCACTGCGTAAAATAAGTGAATCGGACTTCACGCACAATAATTTTCAATCAAACAATGCGACTTTTTTCCAGAAAAGGAAACATGGTTTAACAACCAAAGCGAATGGGCAAAGAACGACAAAACAAAGATGAAATTTTCGCCAAGAAAATGGCGCCATCTGATTTCGTGTTTGATGAGAAAGTTGCCGCCGTCTTTGACGATATGGTGAATCGGTCAATTCCGGGCTACGCGACCATCCTCAGTATGATTGGCGTCATGGCAGATCGTTATTATCAGGCTGGAACAGATATTTATGATCTGGGCTGCAGTCTTGGCGGCGCCAGCTATGCTATCGCGGAGCAGCTCTCTGCTCGAGACTATTCGATTCGGGCCATCGACAACTCGGAAGCCATGATCGCTCGCCTTCAACAGCGCCTTTTGAAAGACGATACGCTGCGCATCGATTGCCGTTGTGAAGATATCCTGGACACGGAGATCGAAAACGCTTCTATTGTGGTGTTGAACTTCACTCTCCAGTTTATTCCCTGCGAACGAAGACAGGCGTTAATAGACACTATCTACAAAGGCCTGACGCCCGGAGGCATTCTGCTGATCTCGGAGAAAATCCTGCTGCCCGACCCGGAGCTCAACGAACTACTGATCGATCTCTACCACAAGTTCAAAGAGTCCAGGGGATACAGCAAACTGGAGATCAGTCAGAAGCGCACAGCGCTGGAAAATGTCTTGCTACCGGAAACTCTCGACGCACACCGACAGCGATTCTGCGACAGTGGCTTTCGAGCGTCGGACGTCTGGTTTCAGTGCTTTAACTTTGCGTCCATGATTGCATTCAAGTGAACAGGAGCCCGAATCCTTGAACTTTGATGCTCTTCGCCAACTGATAGCGGGCACACCGCTGAATGCTCTCCAACCCTATCTGGAAGACTCCTTTTTAGATGCCATCAGGCACGGTGATCATCGGCGCTGGCAGAAGCTGATCGCAGAGCTGCCGCAGATCACTCCTTCTCAGTGTGACTATGGAGAGACCATCCGCATTGGCCTGGTTCAAGACTGCGAAGACGGCATTCGGGACGGGCTTGAGCAGCAGCTAAGGGAACTGATCCCGTGGCGCAAAGGCCCTTTTGAGCTGTTTGGAATTCGCATCGATAGCGAGTGGCAATCGCAGTTGAAGTGGGCACGGCTGGCAACCGCTATTGAACCTCTCGCGGGACGCGCAGTGTTGGATGTGGGTAGCGGTAATGGCTATTCCAGTTTACGCATGTACGGCGAAGGGGCGCGCCTGGTAATTGGATTAGAGCCTCATATTCCTTATTACGGTCAGTTCTCTGCCATCAAGCATTTCATCCCAGACCTTCCGGCCTTCGTCCTGCCTCTGAGTCTGCAACGGATGCCCCTTCCTCTGCCAGAGTTCGACACGGTGTTTTCAATGGGTGTGATTTACCATCGACGTTCTCCTCTGGACCACCTGTTGCAACTTTCGGAATGTCTGCGGCCCGGAGGGCAGCTGATCATGGAATCTATCGTAGTTGCGGGAGAGGAAGGTTATAGCCTGCTTCCAGAGGACCGCTATGCACGCATGAACAATGTCTGGTTCCTTCCCAGCGTGCCGACTCTGCTTGCATGGTTGAAACGCTGCAATTTTCAAAACCCGCGTGTTGTAGATATATCTGAGACGACTCCTGAAGAACAACGGAGTACAGCCTGGATGCCGTTTGAATCGCTGCAGCACTCTTTACAGGAGAACAATAGCAAGCTCACTGTGGAGGGATACCCAGCACCAAAACGAGTCGTGATCTTGTGCGAAAAAAGTTAAAAGCGATTAAAGGCGCCGGATGTCGTTTTAATTGTAATCTGTAAATCTCTCTTCAAAATATCTGCACTTGATATTGCAATTGCAGTGACACATCAAACATTTTTTTACCGAAATTCCTGTTTGAAAACTATTCCTTTCCGTCGGTCCTAATTCTGTTGACGCCTGTTTGCAATTACGATAGTTATACGGGCTGATCCATATAGGGTCAGCTCTAACTCTATCCCGTCTCATTACAAACTGTATCGAGAACAACTATGGCCAGACCACTAAGAATAGAATATCCAGATGCCGTGTATCATGTTTCCAACTACGCACTGGACAATCAGCGCGCATTCCCATCTGCCAAATACTTTGATGCGTTTTTGGAAGGTCTGGGTGAGACCTGCTCACGCCTGAATGTCGAAGTGCATGCATTTTGCCTGCTGAGAGATCAGTACCATCTGGTCATCAAAACCCCTGAAGGAAACTTGAGTCGCTTTATGCGCCAGGTGGACGGCCTGTATACACAAAATTACCAACGCATGAAGGGATCAGATGGCTCTCTTTTTCGCGGCCGATATAAAGCGGTCTTAGTGCAAGCAGAAAACTATCTATTGCCACTTTCCAGATACATTCATTGCAAAGTGCGTGCAGCTGACCGCAATAGCTATAAATACAGTAGTTACACGCTTTTTACTCGAAAAGCTGCACCGCCTGCCTGGTTCAACCGGGATGACACTTTGAAGCAGTTGCGAGTAGCTGCAGCGAAACGCCCAACGGCGTATAAAAAGTATGTTGCTGATGGTGTGGACGAGGAACTCGGGCACTTTTATGGCAAGAAGAACTTGTCCTCGATTATGGGCGATGCAAAATTCAAGAAGGCGGCTCAGCGCAAACGCTCCGCCACCTCAGCGCGCGGTGTTTCGAAAGGCGCCAATGCAAAGTGGCGACCTTCCTGCAAACAGATAATTTCAGCCGTTGCCAAACAATTTAAAGTATCCGAGTCCAGTATCTACAATGCTGCCCGCGGGCCGGGCTCCAAAAATGTTCCCCGTTGGGTCGCCATGTATCTTTGTCAGGAATTGTCCGCAGTGACCCTGCAGGCAATCGCCAAATTGTTCAAACTGAAACGCTATGGCACTGTTTCAACTACCGTAGGGAAACTGAAAAAAGAGTTTGATGAGGATCCAAAGCTACTTGCTACTGTAGAACGCTTGTCGAAGCGACTAAGTAAAGGCAAATAGACTTTTTCTACTGCACAAAAAAGCCGGCTTAAGCCGGCTTTTTTGTTTGTCATCCGCAAATGACTATTTGATCTTTGCTTCTTTGTAGATCACATGCTTACGCACGACGGGATCGAATTTTTTGATCTCCATCTTATCGGGCATAGTGCGCTTGTTCTTGTCGGTAGTGTAGTAGTGTCCAGTGTTCGCGCTAGAAACCAGTTTAATCTTATCTCTCATCAGAAACTCCTCCTCGTTTTGGTCGCAGGTTTACACCTGGTGCCCGTTTTTGCGGACATCAGCCAACACGCTATCAATGCCGAGTTTGTCGATAATGCGCATGCCTTTAGTCGATACGCGAAGTTTCACAAAACGCTTCTCTGATTCAACCCAGAAACGGTGTGTATGCAGGTTCGGCGAAAAACGACGCCGAGTCTTATTGTGCGCGTGTGAAACATTGTTTCCGGTTACTGGCTTCTTGCCAGTCACCATACATACCCTAGACATGTTTAGTGCCCCGTCTTGCTGCTCGATTGCAGCGAAAAAACTTAGAAAATAATCGCTAGATCTGCCCTGCCGCTGGATCGCTGTTTTGGCGGGCAAAAAAGAGCTGCGTTTTATACCAGAACGACCCTGTGATGGCAAGAATTCTGTGGCCTCTGGGGCCCTTGTGTCATTACCGGATTGCCTGGAAATTACTTGCTTATAGCTGATTGCGTTCCGCCAAGGAGACGATCTCGTTAGCCCCAATAACCAGGTGGTCCAATACCCGCACATCGATGGTTGCCAGGGCTTTTTGCAGACGACTGGTAATGGCAATGTCAGCAGCGCTGGGCTCTGCTACCCCTGACGGGTGGTTGTGGGCAAAAATCACAGCGGCAGCATTGTGAAACAAACAGCGCTTTACCACTTCCCGGGGATAGACAGCGGCACCATCGATCGTGCCCCGAAACAACTCCTCAAATTTGACAACATGATGCTGATTATTGAGGAATAAGGCACTGAATACCTCGTGCTCCGATTTACGGAACCGCGCCAGCAAGTAGCGGCGTGTAGCCGCAGAGCTGGTCAACGGATCGGAGGCTTGCACCTTATCCAGCAGCGAACGTTGAGTAAGCTCGCGCACAGCCTGCAAGCGGGCAACTTTGGTGGGGCCGAGCCCAAGTTGTCGGAACTGTGCTTGTTGATCTGCCCCTAGCAGAGCAGCCAGCCCGCCAAAACTGCCTAATAGCTCCCGAGCCACTACCGTTGCAGGTTTACCCCGGCAACCAGTGTGCAGAATCAAGGCCAGTAACTCAGCATCGGAGAGACTACCCGCGCCAGCAGAGAGCAACTTTTCCCGTGGTCTTTCAGAACGCGGCCACTCGATTATTGTCATCAGTCCATTACTTCCCTTGAAATAAGTCCCATTCGGTCTTAATTAAGCCTAGCCGACAGCCAGAAATTGTCGAACTTTGGGCCAAATTGCGTCCCTTTCGGTGACCTGCTAGTCTAGCCCTCCTTGCTCCTCCGGCTGTCCAAGGCCCATATTTCAGGGGTTTCCATGTTAAGCCTTACTAACAAACGCATCCTGCTCGGTATTACAGGTGGTATCGCTGCCTATAAGTGTGCGGAGTTGACTCGCCTGCTCACCAAAGCTGGTGCAGAAATAAGAGTGGCTATGACTCAGGCCGCCACTGAGTTCATTACTCCCCTCACCATGCAGGCTTTGTCAGGAAATCGGGTACATCTGGATTTACTGGATACAGAAGCAGAAGCCGCCATGGGCCATATCGAGCTGGCACGTTGGGCAGATCTGATTCTGGTCGCTCCCGCATCTGCAGATTTCATAGCTCGCATGGCACATGGCCAGGCCAGTGATTTGTTGGCAACGCTAATTCTGGCCGCCAGGGCACCGATCGCTGTAGCACCCGCTATGAACCAGGGCATGTGGGCTGATCCTGGAACCCAGGAAAATTTACAGGTTCTTAAATCCAGAAACATTCACATCTGGGGCCCCGACAGTGGAGAGCAAGCCTGCGGTGATGTGGGGCCAGGACGAATGATGCAACCTGAACTTCTCGCAGAGCATTGCGCGGCGATGTTCGAAGCAGGATTCCTGGCAGGAAAAAAATTGGTGATAACCGGAGGGCCAACCCGAGAGGCGATCGATCCCGTGCGTTTCATCAGCAATCACAGCTCGGGAAAAATGGCTTATGCGTTAGCAGAAGAGGCAGCCAATGCGGGAGCAGACGTGGTGCTGGTCAGTGGCCCGGTAGACCTGGCAACACCGGCATCGGTGAAACGCCTAGACGTACTTAGTGCATTAGAGATGCACGCCGCTGTTATGGAACAGGTGGTCAATGCTGACATCTTCATCGGCGTCGCTGCCGTAGCTGACTACCGGCCGGCAGAAGTCGCCGAGGAAAAAATAAAGAAGCATGACGACATTATGCAAATCGAGCTGGTAAAAAACCCAGACATCATTAGTGATGTAGCAGATCTGTCACCGCGACCCCTGGTGGTTGGTTTTGCAGCAGAGACAGAAAATATTGTTGCCAACGGTCGGGGCAAACTGGAAAAGAAGAAGCTTGATCTATTGTTCGCTAATCACGCCACCAGTACTTTTAACAGCGATTCTATTTCTGTTACCGCAATAAGTGAAAGTTCAGAACAAGAGTTTACGCGCGGCAGCAAGCAAGCAGTCGCTCGTGACATGTTGTTGTTAATTTCTGACGCCCTTAAAAATTCGCAACAAGGAAATGCAGCCTGATCCTGACTCGTCGAGGCTACGACAAAAGTAGAATGCCCAGCTCACCCCATTCCATCGAGCGCTTTACAAAAGAAGCGCCCGTTGAAGTTCCCGCAGCGGTATTTCGTGCCTACGACATTCGCGGTGTCGCTTTTGAGCAGCTTGACGAAGCTTCTGTTCGCTTGATAAGCCAGGCCATCGGCAGCGAAGCTCGCGCCCAGGGAATTAGTACTCTTTATGTGGGCTTCGATGGCAGACTATCGAGCCCGATATTGTCTTCCGCGTTAATCGCTGGTTTGCAAGATGCGGGCTGCTCAGTAGTGTCGTTGGGTTTGATCCCGACTCCGCTACTCTATTTTGCTACTCACACCACTGAGATCCAATCTGGTGTCATGCTCACCGCCAGCCATAATCCGGCGAACTACAACGGCTTGAAAATTGTATTCAATAAAGATTGTTTGGCAGATGATCAGATACAGAACATTCGTGAGCGGATAGTTAATTCAGATCTGACTTCTGGGTCCGGTGACCTTCAACAAAAAGAAATAGCGGCACAATACATCGAGGATATCTGTAAGCGAATTGAACTGGCGAAGCCACTCAAGCTGGTGCTTGATTGTGGCAATGCAGTGCCAGCGACCATGGCCCCAGAACTATTTCAACGCCTGGGCTGCGAAGTTATTTCGCTTTATTGTGAGATCGATGGCAATTTTCCTAATCATCATCCGGACCCTACCATCAGCGAGAATCTTCAGGATCTGGCCAATGCAGTAAAAGACAGTAAAGCTGATTTAGGCATTGCTTTTGACGGTGACGGTGACCGCCTGGGTGTGGTTACCAATCTTGGCGAAGAAGTCAACGCCGACAAAATGCTTATGCTGCTGACCGAATCGCTAGCACAGAATTATCAAGATGAAGCGATAGTATTCGATGTGAAGTGTAGCCAGTCCTTGCAAAAACTCATCGTTGACTCGGGAATGCAAGCGGTAATGCATCGCAGCGGCCATTCCTTTATGAAGCAGAAGATGAAAGAAACTAATGCACCTTTAGGAGGCGAGTACGCGGCCCACATTTTTTTGAAAGACCGTTGGTTTGGTTTTGACGATGGGTTTTATGCTGCAGCAAGAATTGTTGAGATACTCAGTCAAAGACAGCAAAGTAGTGCAGAGATTTTTGCACGATTCCAAGTACCGTTTAGTACTCCCGAGTTAAGACTAGTCGTGCCTGAGGAACAGAAATTCGATTTGATGCAACGAATTTTGGCATTAGCGGATTTCCCTGACGCGGAGTGTATTACACTGGATGGATTACGAGTTGAATTTGAAAACGGCTGGGGTTTAGTCCGTGCTTCGAATACCAGCCCAGCTCTGCTATTGCGCTTTGAAGCAGAGACTGAGGAGATGCTGGAACGGATTAAGTCCCGCTTTAAAGCTTTAATTAATGCTGCAGATAACAGCATCGAATTTAATTTCTAGTCCCTTAGAAAAGTTTTTTAATCAACATGTCACTCAGTATCAAACAAGCAAAAAACATCGCCAAGGTATTAGCCGAGGCCCTGCCTTACATCCAGAAATTCACCGGTCGCACTGTGGTGGTGAAGTATGGCGGAAATGCCATGGTGGACGAAAAGCTCAAGCAGAGCTTTGCCCGTGACATCGTTTTAATGAAACTGGTAGGTATCAATCCAATCGTAGTGCATGGCGGCGGTCCCCAAATCGGTGAACTGCTGGAGAAGTTAAATATCGAATCCAGTTTTGTGGACGGTCTTCGTGTCACCGACAGCCGCACCATGGACGTGGTAGAGATGGTTCTTGGAGGATTGGTCAATAAGGAGATCGTCAATCTGCTTAACAAAAGTCAGGGCAAGGCTGTCGGAGTTACAGGTAAAGACGGCAACCTGATCCAGGCCAGGAAGTTGAAACTGCGCCGGAAAGGCTCCAAAGCGGGGGGCGATCTTGTGGACATTGGACAGGTCGGTGAGGTGGTAGACATCAATACAGAAGTGCTGGAAATCATCAAGGAGAGCGATTTTATTCCAGTAATTGCCCCAATCGGGACCGATGAAAGCGGTGCCAGCTACAACATCAACGCAGATTCTGTGGCGGGAGAGATCGCCCGGGTGCTTGGTGCTGAGAAGCTGATGCTGCTAACCAATGTCGCCGGCGTCCAGAACAAGAAAGGCGACGTTTTGACTGGCTTGAGTGTAAGGCAAGTTGCCAAGTTAATTGCCGATAAGACCTTACAAGGGGGCATGTTGCCCAAGGTCGAATGTGCGCTGAAAGCAGTAAAAGGTGGAGTGAGTAGTGCCCATATCATCGATGGCAGAGTGGAACATGCTGTGCTGCTGGAGATTTTCACCGACGAAGGAGTCGGTACCTTGATAACGAAAGCCGGACTGAAGAAAGATAGCTAAAGCGCTGGCCATGTCATGGCCCAAGACTAACCTCCGCTGGAATAGCAGATGGAAAACACCAACAAAGTGTCCCGCAAAGACCAGATTCTGCAAGCGTTGGCTCGCATGCTGGAAACGGCTCCTGGTGAACGAATCACCACCGCTGCCCTTGCCAAGGAAGTAGGTGTTTCAGAAGCTGCTCTGTATCGACATTTTCCCAGCAAGGCGAGAATGTTTGAGGGTCTGATCAAATTTATCGAAGACACACTGTTTCAGCGTATTTCTCGCATTTTGAAGGAAGAAAGCAATGCAGAGATGCGATGCTACAAAATACTCACGCTGCTACTCACGTTTTCAGACAAGAATCCTGGTATGACTCGATTGCTTACTGGTGACGCCCTGGCGGGAGAGACGGATCGGTTACGCGACCGGATTGCGCAATTTTTCGATCGCCTGGAATCACAACTTAAGCAAGTGCTGCGTGAAGCTCAAATTCGCGAAAACATGAAACCTACCATCTCTGCGGCTGCACTCGCCAACCTCTTGTTAGCGAGCTGTGAAGGACGTTTAGTACAATTCGTCCGCAGTGAATTCAAAGCCTCTCCACTGGAACATTGGGAGTTGCAGTGGGAATTTCTGAATCGAAACTTGTTGGCTCCCTATACTGCCCCAACCGCTGCTAACGTCGGCTAATTGACGCCGTACGTCTTCCGGTAGTCCTCTACGGCACTCAGATAAGACTGAAGCTCGGCACTATTCGACTGGCTTAGATACTCCACAATGTCCTGCAAGGTAATGATGCTAATCACCTTGATATTGTAAGTCTGCTCAATTTCCTGAATCGCAGAGGTTTCACCGGTTCCTCGTTCCTGCCGATCCATGGCAACTGCAATCGACGCTAAACTCGCACCATTGCCATGAATGATGTCAACTGCTTCTCTGATGGCCGTGCCAGCGGTAATGACATCATCGATTACCAATACCTGTCCCTGCAATGGCGCACCCACAATCGTGCCGCCTTCGCCGTGATCTTTGGCTTCTTTACGGTTGAAACAATAGGGTTTGTCGATCCCATGATGATTAGCTAATGCGATAGCCGTGGTTGCGGCTAGTGGTATGCCTTTATAGGCAGGTCCAAACAGCACATCGAAATCGGGACTGGACTCGGCTATTGCTGACGCATAACACTGAGATAAAAAGTTAAGTTTGTTGCCAGTATTAAACAGTCCGGCGTTGAAAAAATACGGACTGACTCTTCCTGACTTAAGTGTGAACTCACCAAATTTCAATATTTCATGTTCAACTACAAAGTCTAGAAACGCTTGTTGGTAATCTTGCATGTGTTGTCCCTTACAAATTTAGGAATTCAAACCCTGTTGCTGTGCTTGCAACAAATCCTTAATTCCAGCTTCTGCTAGAGCGACCATTTCCAATAATTGGTCATGACTAAAATCCCCATCTTCTCCGGTGCCTTGTAACTCAATGAATCCACCCGCGGACGTCATCACCACATTCATGTCTGTTTCTGCACTTGAATCTTCTACGTAGTCGAGATCAAGCACAGCCTGGCCATTACAGATGCCAACCGAAACCGAAGCGACCAATTGTTGCAGAGGATCTGATTCGATCATTTTAGTCCGTTGCATGAAGTTCAGCGCATCCACTAGTGCGACACAGCCGCCAGTGATCGATGCGGTGCGTGTGCCTCCATCCGCTTGCAGTACATCGCAATCAATCTTTATGGTGTTTTCACCTAACTTGCTCATATCGACAGCAGCTCGCAGCGAACGTCCGATTAAGCGTTGAATTTCCTGTGTGCGCCCAGACTGTTTGCCTCTAGCCGCTTCCCGGTCCATGCGGCTGCCAGTAGAGCGCGGCAACATGCCGTACTCTGCTGTCACCCAGCCTTGACCGTTGCCTTTAAGAAAGCGTGGAACGCCTTCCTCGACACTGGCAGTGCAAAGCACTTTCGTATCACCGAACTCGACCAATACCGAGCCTTCAGCATGTTTGGTGTACTGACGTGTAATGCGAATGTCACGAAGCTGATTTGGATTGCGACCACTTGGTCTCGCTGTTGCTGTCATTGTTGTTAGTTCTGCCCTTCGAATAGCTGGAATAGAAATGGATTTAATTGAAGTAAAGAGAATTATCCTCCAAATACAAAGCTAGCGCGAGCAAGCAACAAGCAATGACCTGCGATTACCCTGGCATTACGATAGAATAGGCAGACTTACACAGCAGGCCACAACTATGACAGCAAGTATGACAGCCTTCTCCAGGCAGCAAAGCGAACAGGAATGGGGATCGCTGACTTGGGAAATTCGTTCCGTTAATCACCGCTATCTGGAAACTAGTGTACGACTTCCAGAAATATTCAGAGGAATGGAAAACTCAGTAAGAGAAGCAGTGAGAAAAAACCTGAGTCGTGGCAAAGTTGAATGTCAACTGCGTTATCAATCGAATGACACGGGCGGCGGCGAGATATCTATTAACGAAGCACTGGTCGAGCAATTGGTGTCAGCAAATCGGGTGATTCAAAAACACCTGAGCGACGACAATAAGATCAGCAGTATGGAGTTGCTGCGTTGGCCTGGTGTTATTGCTGAGGCACAGATTGACAGCGGAGAGTTAGAATCCGCAGCACTGGCATTGTTTCAAACTGCATTGGAAGACCTGGTGGCAACTCGTAAAAGAGAAGGCACTGAGCTGGAAGGGTTTCTACAGCAACGAATTCAATCGATACGGGAGATAGTGGCCGACCTTCGCGAGAAGATGCCGGGGATCTTGAGTGCCCAGCGCCAATCACTATTAGATAAATTGGAAGAGCTGAAAGCAGAACTGGAACCGACCCGCCTCGAGCAAGAGGTTGCGCTGTTGGCGCAGAAAGCTGACGTGGATGAAGAGCTGGATCGCCTCAATGCTCATCTGGATGAAGTAGCAAGAGTACTGTTAAACAAAGGCCAAAAGGGGAGGCGACTTGATTTCTTAATGCAAGAATTAAATCGTGAAGCAAATACACTATCTTCAAAGTCTATAGTCGTAGAAACGACACGCAGCGCGGTTGAACTTAAAGTACTGATCGAACAGATGCGGGAACAGATTCAAAACATCGAGTAACGTAAACACATCATGGCTCAAGGCAAACTAATCATAGTCGCGGCTCCATCCGGAGCCGGCAAAACCACATTGGTAAAAGCCGTCGTGGATAACGACGACAGTTTGTGTGTCTCCATATCGCACACAACCAGACCAAAACGACCTAATGAGACGGATGGGGTCAACTATCACTTCATAGACGAAGCCAAGTTTTTGGACATGCTGCAAGATGGTGATTTCCTCGAAAGCGCCGAGGTGTAGGGGCATCGCTATGGCACATCGCAACAATGGGTCAACAGCAAGCTTGCCGAAGGGCTGGATGTAATTCTGGAAATCGATTGGCAGGGGGCCGCACAGATTCGTAACCTGTATCCGGAGTCCTGCTTCATCTTTATATTGCCACCCTCCCTGGAAACCCTGACCAAACGCCTGCAGGACCGTGCCCAGGACGACGAGGACACCATCGAAGACCGCATGAAGGAAGCCAGAAGTGTCATCGAACATGTCTGTGAAGCCGACTATGTCGTGGTTAATGACGTCTTCGATCGGGCCCTGGCGGATATTCAGGCCATTATCCGCTCGGAAGGCCTGAAAACCGTGGTACAGCAGCTCAACCTGTCCCAGCTCCTGACAAGCCTGACCCGGGGCTAGTGCAGTCCCAAAAATATGCATTTCGAGGTGAAATTCAGTAAAATCCCCGCTCCTTGACGCCCCGGAATACCTGGGCTCCGTCAACCGGGCTTGAAAACCCCGGAATCGCTCGCAAATAAACAGGTATAGCAATGGCACGAATTACTGTAGAAGACTGCCTGGACAAGGTAGACAATCGTTTTGAGCTGGTAATGGTATCCAGCAAGCGCGCTCGTCAGATTCAGATCGAGGGTAAAGACCCCATGGTCTCTGTAGACAATGACAAGCCCACGGTTATTGCCCTGCGTGAGATCGCAGATGGTCTGGTAGATGCTGAGATTCTGGTTGAGAAACCCAGCGTCGAATTGGAAGAAGTTGAAGAGGAAATGGCCGAAGCCGTGGCCGAACAACAGGGCGACCAACCTACCACCGAAATCTAATCCAGCGCGAGTCAGGCTCTTCACGGTAGCAACTGGAACACTACATGCAGGCCGTATCTGAAAATATCGACTCGCTCGCTACCAACCTGACCGGTTACCTGCAGAACGAGCAGGTCAATAACGTGCGTCGCGCGTACTACTACGCGGAGCAGGCCCATGACGGCCAGTTCCGACGTAGCGGTGAAGCCTATATCTCACACCCATTAGCGGTGGCCGGTATCTTGAGCGAAATGCATATGGACCATCAGTCCCTGATGGCTGCCATGCTGCATGACGTCATCGAAGATACTGGCATTACCAAAACCGCCATCAAGTCGCAGTTTGGCAACACAGTTGCTGATCTGGTCGATGGCGTCAGCAAACTCAACAAGATTACCTTTAGCAGCCGCGCCGAAGCCCAGGCAGAGAACTTTCAGAAAATGGCCATGGCCATGGCCAAAGATCTGCGAGTCATTCTGGTTAAGATTGCTGACCGCCTTCATAACATGCGTACTCTGGATGTTTTAACGCCAGAAAAGCGCCGGCGTATTGCCAGGGAAACTCTGGATATTTATGCACCGATTGCTAACCGCCTGGGCATGAACAACGTGCGAGTCGAATTTGAAGAGCTGGGTTTTGCAGCTCTGTATCCGATGCGCGCTCGACGCATTAGTGCTGAAGTCAAACGTATTCGCGGTAATCGCAAAGAAATCGTTTCACAAATCCAGACTTCCCTGGAAGCATGCCTGGAACGAGAAGCATTACCAGGCCGCACTATCGGTCGTGAAAAACACCTCTATAGCATCTACGAAAAGATGCGCAGCAAGCGTAAGTCCTTTTCTGAGATCATGGATGTGTATGCCTTTCGCATCATCGTTGACTCGGTAGATACCTGCTATCGCGTGTTAGGAGCAGTGCACAACTTGTACAAGCCTGTTCCTGGTCGCTTTAAAGACTACATCGCAATACCCAAAGCTAATGGCTACCAGTCTTTACATACTGTTCTTTTCGGTATGCATGGTGTACCCATCGAGATACAAATTCGTACCGAAGAAATGGAAGCAATGGCCAATAACGGGATTGCTGCCCATTGGTTATACAAATCCAGTGAAGACCTTCCCACCAATGCGCATTTGCGAGCGCGAGAATGGGTAAGTGGTTTGTTGGAAATGCAGAAGCATGCGGGTAACTCCTTAGAGTTTATTGAGCATGTGAAGATCGACCTGTTCCCCGATGAGATTTATGTGTTCACACCGAAGGGAACCATACTAGAGCTACCCACAGGTTCCACTGCAGTGGATTTTGCTTATGCCGTACACACTGACGTGGGCAATTCCTGTGTTGCTTGCCGGATTAATCGTCGCCTGGCTCCTTTGAGCGAGCCACTG